>NZ_JBIAMC010000002.1:0-2526 GCF_042873875.1 Streptosporangium sp. NPDC004379 | reverse complement strand
AGGCCGAGGGCCCGGATCTCACCGAGATCCGGGCCCTTCGCATTTCCGCGTTCCTGTTGTGCGTCGGTTGCTTACATGATTACCTTCGATCAAGGATCTTCGCTGGAAGGGCGGGCCATTGATCGTCGAATACATCCGCTACCGCGTTCCCGAGGAGCGGTCGGCAGACTTCGAGGCCGCCTACCGGCGCGCCGCGGTGCCCCTCGGCGACGCTCCCGAGTGCGTCGACTACGAGCTCACCCGGTGCGCGGAGGAGGCCGGTCGCTACATCCTCCGGATCACCTGGACCTCCGCCGAGGACCACCTCGGAGGCTTCCGGAACGGCCCGAACTTCGCGGCCTTCTTCGCTGAGATCCGGCCCTACGTCTCCGACATCGAGGAGATGCGCCACTACGAGCCGACCGATGTCCGCGGGCAGGGGGCCTCGGTGCCGACCCTGTACGACTGGGCCGGCGGAGCCGAGGCGTTCGAGCGGCTCACCGAGGTGTTCTACGGGCACGTGCTGAAGGATGAGCTCATCGGCCCGCTGTTCGCCGGTATGGACCCGCGCCACCCCACCTACGTCGCCATCTGGCTGGGTGAGGTCTTCGGCGGCCCCGACCGCTACACCCGGGAACGCGGGGGATACGCCCACATGCTCTCCCAGCACCTCGGCAGGGGCATCACCGAGCGGCAGCGCCGCCGATGGGTGAATCTCCTCCTGGACGCCGCCGACGAGGTCGGCCTTCCCGGAGACCCGGAGTTCCGCGCGGCGTTCCTCGGCTACATCGAGTGGGGGACCCGTCTGGCGTTCGCCAACTCCCAGCCGGGAGCCGCCCCGGCGGCCAAGGCCCCGGTGCCGCACTGGGGATGGGGCGTGGCGCCGCCCTACACGCCTCGCGGATGAGCGGCTAGCGTGCCGGTGTGGATGACATGTCCGGACCGCTCCTGCGCTGGCGGGTACGCAGGGAACTCCCCGTCCTGAAAGGCGTCGCCGCCCTCGGCTTCGCCCTGCTCACGGTGCTGAACCTCGGGGATCCACGCGGTGTGATCCTGGCGGGCGTCGCGACCCTGGCGGCCGCCGCCCTCGCCCTGCGCGACGTCCTGGCTCCGGTACGGCTCAGTGCCGACGGCCACGGACTCGTCGTGGTGAAGGGGTTCGCCGGCTCCGAACGGGTGCCGTGGAGCGCGGTCGAGCGGATCCGGGTGGACACACGGACCCGCCTCACCTCTCGTACGGAGTTCCTCGAGATCGACACCGGCGACGGGATCTTTCTGCTGAGCCGTTTCGACCTGGGAGTGCCCTGCCAGGAGGTCGCCGACCGGCTGTGCACCCTGCGGAGCGGCCACTGAGCCCTTCGGCCCGCAACCTCCAGGGTGTGGGACCCTCGCGGTGCCCGGGCTCCCGCGCCCGGGAAACGCGTCAGCGGTGGAGGGTACGGCTCACGCCGGTGCATGCGCGAAGACGGGGACCGCCGCCCCTCTCCGGCGTGGACTTCTCCAGTTCCCCCAGCAACGCGGCCGCCGTGTGCGCGTCGGCCAGGATCTGGGTCACCTCCTCGTCGGTGGCGGGAAGCTGGCCCCTCTTGGCGAGCTCGTCGCGGAGGAACGTGAACGGCTGCGGGTGGCCGGCCGCCTCGGCGGCCACCGTCGCCCGGGCCGCGGTCAGCAGGCGCAGGTAGTGGGACCGGAGCAACGCCTCACGCATCCGCATCTCCTCAAGGTCGCTCAGCAGGGATCTGGCGACCATGAGGAGGTCCTCAGGGTGATCGGCCTCCGCGTCGATGTGCGCGCGGATGTCGTCGAACTCCGAACGGGCCATGCTGCTCACCTCCATGGTGGAGTCAGGATCCTGACCCTCGTCCCTTGTCATATAGAGCGGCGATTGCGGACGGCTTGACGTCCGCTTGCGCGTGCCCGCGTCCTTCCGCTCACGTTTGGGACGCACGACCCTCGGGGATGGTTGGCAAGTTGTCCTTGTGGTCTCTGGGGCCTGCTAATGTTCTTCCTGCGGGGCAACGAGCCCCCGGGAACCGCAAGGTCCCGGGCGGGCGAGATGCCCGGCACCTCCCTCACACTGAAACCGACATTTCGGCTGTGTCCGCATGATTGGACATGAACCAGATGTTGGAGTAAGTTAGAGGGGTTGCCCTGGAGACAGGGTGGTCGAGATCCGGGTGGATCCGGCGGGTGCGGGTCGGCTGAAGCGAAAGCGACAGTTTGACACAAACCAGGCGGAACTGCTAAGATTGAGACGCGAAACGAATGCCCCGGAGAGCGGATCGATGATCCGGTTCGACGGTGAACGCGTCCGTTTCTTGAGAACTCAACAGTGTGCTAAAAGCCAGTGCATGATGCACAACCCCGTCCCACCCGCCTTCGGTGGGAGGACGGATTCCTTTGGTTGATGCAGCCGCCCTGTTGCAGGGGTGGATGCTTTCAGCCGGGAGAGACTGTTCAGACATTGTTTGGAGAGTTTGATCCTGGCTCAGGACGAACGCTGGCGGCGTGCTTAACACATGCAAGTCGAGCGGAAAGGCCCTTCGG
>NZ_JBIAMC010000001.1:561381-922074 GCF_042873875.1 Streptosporangium sp. NPDC004379 | reverse complement strand
CCACTTCTACACCCGGGGCAAGGTCGTCACCTCCCGCTGGCTCGACCCCAGCCACGGCGGCGTCAACCTCGGCTTCCCCACCAACTCCTGACACCCCGCCTCCTGACACCCCGCCCCGCGGGCACGGCGGACGGGGAGACCGATGACCCGGGCTCGTGGTGGGCGGGACGGCCCGCCGGACGGGCTCAGCCTCGGGGCCCCGGCGGGGATCCGCGGCCGCGAGTCCCCGCCGGGCCGGACGCGGGCCGGGGTAGGCTCCGCACAGATGTCGACGCGTCGGTAAGGGGTCTTCGTGGGCAGGGACGGGCTGCGCCGTACACGCCGGGGCGCGCTGGCGGGTGGTCTGGCGCTGGCCGCGTGCGTGGCGGCGGGCACCGTGACCGCCGGCGGGACCGTGACCGGGTCGGCGGCCGCCGCCCGGGACCCCGCCGCCGCCCGGAACGCCGCGCCCGCGTCCACCGGCTCGCCGTCCCCGGCGCCCACCCCGGCGCCCACCCCGGTGCCCACCGCGACGTCCGCCGCGACGCCGGGATCCGGGGCCACCCCGGGGCCCGGGACGACCGGCGGCCCGGCCGGACGGAGCCCCTCGCCGAAGCCCTCGGCCTCGATCGGCAAGGGGGAGGGCATCCTGCGGGTGCTCACCTTCCAGGGCCACGTCGAGTACGGCGCGACGCTGACCGGGGCCGACTGGGTCTCGCCCTTCGAGGAGCGCACCGGCTGCCGGGTCGTCCGGCTGGACCGGGTGGGCTCGGCCGAGGAGATGGCGGCGAAGTTCCGGCCGGGGTCCTACGACGTCGTGTCGCCCTCACCCGAGCTGGCCGGGGAGCTGGTCGCGGAGGGGAAGGTCGCGCCGATCGACACCGGTCTCCTCTCCTCCTACAAGGACGTTCCGGAGCGGCTGCGCGAGCTGCCCTCGACGCGGCGGGGGGAGGAGGTCTTCGGCGTGCCGTACCTGTGGAGCGCCGACGAGGTCCTCTACCGGGGTGAGCGGCCCAAGGGCCCGCAGGACCTCTACGACGACGAGCGGGCGGCGATCAGGGACACCCCGATGAGCCTCGCCGGGGCCGCGCTCGCGCTGAAGGAGACGCGGCCGGACCTGGAGATCGACGACCCGTTCCAGCTCACGCCGGAGCAGCTCGACGCGGCCGTGGAGCTGGTCTCCCGGCACGACGGGCCCGGCCGGGTCTACTGGCGGGACTCCCTGGACGTGATCCGGGCGTTCGCGACGGACCGGGTACGGCTCGGCGGGGCCCTGCCGTACCACGCCGACCTCTTCGCGCGGGCGGGCCGTCCGGTGAAGGCGCTCGGCGGCGCGCCGATGACCGGGTGGGCCGACTCCTGGATGCTCTCCTCCGGCGCCGCCAGCCCGAACTGCGCGTACCGGTGGCTCGACTGGATCACCTCGCCGGCCGCGCAGCGCGCCGCCGCGGCCTGGACCGGCCTCGCCCCGGCGAACCCCGAGGCGTGCGGCGGCGAGACGCGGCGCGTCTGCGACGCCCACCATGTCGGGGACGCGGCGTGGCTGAAGCGCGTCTTCTTTGCCGTTCGCCCGTCGAAGGATTGCGGCGGCGCGGGCGGGGAATGCACTGACTACACCGACTGGGTGAAGCGGTGGAAGAACCTGGTGGAGTGACCGGCTTCTCCGTGACCCGCCGGTGACCCGCGCCTGACGAGCCGCGGGCGCGCCCGACCCCCCGCCGGGCGTGGCCCGTCAGGGGCGCTCCGGGTGTTTCCCCCGACCCCGGAGCGCCCGCCTCGTCCCCGGGTGCATCTGCCATGCGGGTCCCCATGTATGTCTGTCAGACGGTGGGATCACCGCGATTTCCGTAGCTCTGCTCGCGATCAGCGATGGATTCAGTGGTGAATTTGTGTCCTCGCTATTGGCTGGTCGACCAGTCAGTGAGTAGGATCGGGCCATGAGAATCCTCCTTGTGGGAGCGGGCGGCGTCGGGTCCGCCGTCGTTCCGATCGCCGCGCGCCGACATTTCTTCGAACACATCGTGGTTGCCGACTCCCAACAGGACCGGGCCGCCGCGGCGGTGGCCAAGGTCGCCGATCCACGGTTCAGCGCCATCGCGCTGGACGCCTCCGACCAGGCCGCGGTGGAGGCGGCCCTGGCCGAGCACCGCTGCGACGTGCTCTTCAACGCCGTGGATCCGCGTTTCACCATGCCCCTGTTCCGGGCGGCGCTGAACGCCGGCGCGCACTACCTGGACATGGCCATGTCGCTGTCGCGCCCCCACCCCCGGCGACCGTACGAGCTGCCCGGGGTGAAGCTGGGCGACGAGCAGTTCGCGATGGACGGCGCCTGGCGCGACCGGGGCCGGCTGGCCCTGGTCGGCATGGGGGTCGAGCCCGGCCTGGCCGACGTGTTCGCCCGTTACGCCGCCGACCACCTCTTCGAGAGCATCGACGAGATCGGGATCCGCGACGGGTCCAACCTGGTGGTGGACGGCTACGACTTCGCGCCGACCTTCTCGATCTGGACCACCATCGAGGAGTGCCTCAACCCGCCGGTCATCTGGGAGGACGGCGGCTGGCGCACCACCGAGCCGTTCAGCGAGCCGGAGGTGTTCGACTTCCCCGAGGGCATCGGCCCGGTGGAGTGCGTGAACGTCGAGCACGAGGAGGTGCTGCTCGTCCCGCGCTGGGTCGACGCCAGGCGCGTGACGTTCAAGTACGGCCTCGGCGAGGAGTTCATCGGGGTGCTGAAGACCCTGCACAAGCTCGGCCTGGACAACGCCGGCAAGATCCGTGTCGGCGGCGTCGAGACCTCGCCCCGCGACGTGGTCGCCGCCAGCCTGCCCGACCCGGCCACCCTCGGCGACCGGATGCGCGGCAAGACCTGCGCGGGCACCTGGGTCAAGGGCGTCGGCAAGGACGGCGGGCCGCGCGAGGTCTACCTGTACCACGTGGTCGACAACGAGTGGTCGATGCGGGAGTACGGTTGTCAGGCCGTCGTCTGGCAGACCGCCCTGCATCCGGTCGTCGCGCTGGAGCTGCTGGCCACCGGAGCCTGGACCGGCTCCGGGGTGCTGGGGCCGGAGGCGTTCGACGCGGTGCCGTTCCTGGATCTGCTGGGCGAGTACGGCTCCCCGTGGGGCGTGCGCGACCAGCTCGCGGCGCTCCAGCCCGCCTGAGCCGTCCGCGCGGCCACCGGCCGGGGCTCCCTCACGGGGGTCCCGGCCGGCCCTTTCGCGGGGGTCCCGTCGGGGCGTTCCGTGGGGTCCCGGCCGGCGGCCGTCCTCCGTACGGATTCCGCGGGTGGAGGCGGCTCTGCCGTACGGTTTCCGTGGGCCGAGGGGGTCTTCCGTACGGCTTCGCCCATCGAGGCGGTCCCGGCTCCGGGGCCGCCTCCTCGGCGCGCCCGGAGCCGGGCGGCGCTCGAAGGCCGCGAGGACGGAGCTCTGACCTGCGAAGACGACGTTGTGTCACAGGATCTGGACATCTCGAATCCGGATCGTTACCCCCTACGGTCAGATGTAATCACTACCCCCAGGTATGGTTTCGCTCATCCCGCCTTAAAAGAGACATAGCGGGATCAACCATGCGCTAGTTGGGATCAGGTGACGTCCACCGAGCGGTGAACCGCCGCCGTCCCTCGCGCTCCCGGGCGACACATGAGGGGAGGCCGATGGGCGCCTACCTGCTGAAGCGGCTGGTCAGCAACGTCCTGCTGGTGGCGATCGCCGCGAGCATGGCGTACTTCCTCGCCGCGACCAGCCTCAACCCCAGGGCGAAGTACGAAGGTCGTCAACCGCCCGTGGCGGAGGCCGTCGTCGACTCGACGCTGGACGACTACAACCTCAATGACAAGAAGCCCGTCTTCGAGCGCTACGTGACCTGGGCCTCCGGCGTCGTCACCGGTGACCTGGGCAAGACCTGGCAGGGCAAGTCGGTCAACGAGGAGATGGGCCGCCGGATCGGCGTCAGCCTCCGGTTGCTGCTCATCGGCACGGTCCTCGGCTCGGGGATCGGTGTGGCCGTCGGGGCCTTCGCGGCGATCAGGCAGTACCGGGTCAGCGACCGGGTCATCGGCGTCGCGTCCTTCGTCATCATGGCGGTCCCGGTCTTCGTGATGGCGAAGATGCTCACCATCGGAGCGGTCGGGACGAACGAGCTGCTGGGCACCAAGCTGGAGTACACCGGCGAGTACACCCCGGGACTGAGCGGCTGGGACCAGACGATCAGCCGGCTCAACCACCTGATCCTGCCGACGATCTCCCTGTGTCTCGGGCAGATCGCCTTCTACAGCCGGATCCAGCGCAACATGATGCTGGACGTACTGGGCCAGGACTTCGTCCGCACCGCCCGCGCCAAGGGCCTCAGCCGCAAGGCGGCGCTGCTCAAGCACGCGCTGCGGACCGCGCTGGTGCCGGCCGCCACCTACTTCGCCTTCACCTTCGGCACGCTGCTGACCGGCGCGATCTTCACCGAGAAGATCTTCGGCTGGAACGGCATGGGCGCCTGGCTGGTGGACTCGATCCAGCAGAACGACACCAACGCGGTCGCCGCGGTGAACCTGTTCGCCGCCGTCTGCGTGCTCGTCGCGGGACTGCTGTCGGACTTCCTCGTGGCGGCCCTCGACCCCCGGGTGCGGGTGAGCTGAGATGCGATCCAAGGTCGTTTTCGCCCGCATGATGCGCAACCGGCAGACCCGCTACGGTCTGATCGCGTTGCTGCTGCTTCTCCTCCTGGCCTACGTCGGCCCGTTCTTCGGCCCGCACGACTGGATGGACAAGGACTTCACGGCGTTCATGGAGCCGCCCTCGGCCGAGCACTGGTGGGGCACCACCCAGATCGGCCAGGACGTCTACGCGGTGTCCCTGCACGGCATGCAGAAGTCGATCGTCATCGGCTTCCTCGTCGCGCTCATCTCCACCGGCCTCGCCGCCCTCGTCGGCGCCGCGGCCGGCTACTTCGGCGGCTGGCTGGACAAGGCCCTGATGTGGGGCGCCGACCTGCTGCTCGTGCTGCCCAGCTTCCTGATCATCGCGATCGTCTCGCCGCGCCTCAGGGGCGGCTCCTGGCTGTGGTTCGTGCTGCTGCTGGCCGTGTTCTCCTGGATGATCACCTCCCGGGTCGTGCGGAGCATGACGCTCTCCCTGCGGGAACGGGAGTACATCCTGGCCGCCCGCTACATGGGCATCCCCGGATGGAAGATCATCTTTCGGCACGTCGTGCCGAACCTCTCCTCCCTGCTGATCATCGACGCCACGCTGAACGTGAGTGCCGCGATCATCGGCGAGGCCGGGCTGTCGTTCTTCGGATTCGGCGTCCAGCCGCCCGACGTCTCGCTCGGCACCCTGATCGCGGCGGGAAGTGACAAGGTCCCGGGCTACTCCTGGCTCTTCCTCTTCCCCTCCGGTCTGCTCGTGCTGCTGGTGCTCAGCGTCAACCTCATCGGCGACGGCCTGCGCGACGCGCTCGACCCGGGGAGTAACACATGACGATTCTCGAGGTGAACGACCTCAACGTCACCTTCCGCGGCGGCATCAAGGCCGTCCGGGGCGTGAGCTATCGGCTCGGCCGGGGCGAGGTGCTCGGCATCGTCGGCGAGTCGGGCTCCGGGAAGTCGGTGACCTCGCTGGCCGTGATGGGCCTGCTGCCCGAGGGCGCCGAGATCAGCGGCTCGGTCAAGCTCCACGGTCAGGAGCTGATCGGCATGCCGGAGGAGGAGCTCACCAGGCTCCGCGGCAAGTCCATCGGCATGATCTTCCAGGACCCGCTGTCGGCCTTCACCCCCGTCTACACCATCGGCGACCAGATCGCCGAGGCGGTGCGGATCCACCAGAAGGTCGGCAAGGACAAGGCCGCCAGGCGGGCCGTCGAACTGCTGGACCTGGTCGGCATCCCGCACCCGGACGTCCGGGCCAAGGCGTTCCCGCACGAGTTCTCCGGCGGCATGCGCCAGCGCGCCATGATCGCCATGGCCATCGCCAACGACCCCGACGTGCTGATCTGCGACGAGCCGACCACCGCGCTCGACGTCACCATCCAGGCCCAGGTACTGGAGGTGCTCAAGACCGCGCAGCGGGAGACCGGCGCGGGCATCGTGATGATCACCCATGACCTGGGGGTCGTCGCCGGCCTGGCCGACCGGGTGCTGGTCATGTACGCCGGCCGGCCGGTCGAGCTGGGCGGCGTGGAGGAGATCTACTACCGCCCGCGCATGCCGTACACGATGGGGCTGCTCGCCTCGATCCCGCGGATGGACCGCCCGTCGGCCAGGCTGATCCCGATCGAGGGCAACCCGCCCTCGCCGGCCGCGCTGCCGCCGGGCTGCCCGTTCGCGCCGCGCTGCCCGATGAAGGTGGACGCCTGCGACGACGGCGAGCCCGAGCTGGAGCCGGTGGGCCCCGGCACCCGCCGGGCGGCCTGCATCCGCGCGCACGAGATCGAGCTGAAGAACCTCGACGGCGCCACGATCTACCCGGTTCCCGAGCCCCCCGTCGAGACGGAGGCGCCCCGGCCGCGCGCCGAGCGGGAGACCGTGCTCAAGGTCGAGGACATGATCCGGCACTACCCGCTCATGAAGGGCGCGGTGTTCAAGCGCCGGGTCGGCACCGTGCACGCGGTGGACGGCATCGGTTTCGACATCGCCGAGGGCGAGACGCTGGCCCTGGTCGGCGAGTCGGGCTGCGGCAAGACCACCACCCTGCAGCAGATCATGCAGCTGGAGGCGCCCCAGGGCGGCACGGTCGTCGTTCTGGGCAAGGACAGCGCCACGCTGGGCCGGAGCGAGCGCCTCGCGCTCCGCAGGGACCTGCAGATCGTCTTCCAGGACCCGATGGCCGCGCTCGACCCCAGGATGCCGGTCGGCGACATCCTCGCCGAGCCGCTGCGCGCGCACGGCCGCAAGGACGTCAGGGCGAGGGTCGCCGAGCTGCTCACCCTGGTCGGCCTGGAGCCGTCCCACGCCGAGCGCTACCCGCAGCACTTCTCCGGCGGCCAGCGCCAGCGCATCGGCATCGCCCGCGCCCTGGCGCTGGAGCCGAAGCTGATCGTGCTGGACGAGCCGGTGTCGGCGCTGGACGTGTCCATCCAGGCGGGTGTCATCAACCTGCTGGAGGAGCTGAAGGTCAGGCTCGGCCTGTCCTACCTCTTCGTCGCCCACGACCTGTCGGTGGTCCGGCACATCGCCGACCGGGTGGCCGTGATGTACCTCGGCAAGATCGCCGAGATCGGCACGGTCGAGGAGGTCTACGCCAGGCCCGCCCACCCCTACACGCGGGCGCTGCTGTCGGCCATCCCGCTGCCCGACCCGAACCTGGAGCGCTCACGCGAGCGGATCCTGCTGGAGGGCGACCTGCCCAGCCCGGCATCGCCGCCGTCGGCCTGCCGGTTCCGTACCCGCTGCCCCAAGCGCGCCCGGCTGAGCGCCGAGGACGCGCGCCGGTGCGACACCGAAGAACCCCTTGTCACCCGGCTCGCGCCCGCCGCCGATCACGGCGCCGCCTGCCACTACCCCGAGGTGACCGAGGTCCCCGAGACCGCGGTCTCCTGACGAATCCCCGATGGAGGAACACGTGAAGGTTGGCTACAAGGCCGCCGCCGGAGCCGCGCTCCTGGCCATGGCCCTCACCGCCTGCGGCGGCGGCAGCGGCGACAAGCCGAAGGCCGAGTCGAGCCAGGCCGCCCAGCAGCAGGCTTCCCAGCTGCCCGGCAGCACGATCAACCCGGTCGCCTACGAGCAGGTCGCCGACGGCGGCGTGGTGAAGCTCGGCCTCAGCCAGTGGCAGGAGCAGTGGAACTACAACCAGGTGAACGGCACCAACGCCAGCACCAAGGACGTGATCGAGCCGCTGATGCCGATCATCGGCATCGCCGATGACAAGGCCGAGGTCGTCAACAACCCGGACTACGTCACCGAGTGGAACATGGACCTCAGCAGTGGCAAGGAGGTCGTCACCTACAAGCTCAACGAGAAGGCGGTCTGGTCGGACGGCACGCCGATCACCTACAAGGACTTCGTCGCCCAGTGGAAGGCGCTGAACGGCGAGAACAAGAAGTACCAGGTCTCCTCGACCGAGGGCTACGAGCGCATCGAGTCGGTGGAGAAGGGCGCCTCCGACTACGAGGTGATCGTCACCTTCGCCAAGAACTACCCCGACTGGAAGGGCCTGTTCGGGCCGCTCTACCCGGCCTCCACGAACGACACGCCCGAGCACTTCAACAAGGGCTGGATCGACAAGCTCCCGGTCACCGCCGGCCCGTTCAAGGTCGAGTCCATGGACCAGACCGCCAAGACCGCCACCCTCGTCCGTGACGACAAGTGGTGGGGCCAGAAGGCCAAGCTCGACAAGGTCATCTTCCGGGCCATCGACCAGACCGCCATGATCGGCGCCTTCGCCAACGGCGAGATCGACGCGGTGGAGATCCCGGCGAACGCCGCGGACCTCAAGCGGGCCAAGGAGGTGCCGAACGTCGACATCCGCAAGGCGGCGGCCCCGAACTGGCGCCACTTCACCTTCAACGGCTCCTCGGAGATGCTGAAGGACAAGTCGGTCCGCCAGGCCGTCGTGCTCGGCATCAACCGCGAGGCCATCGCCCAGTCCGACCTCAAGGACATGGACTGGCCGATCCAGCTCCTCAACAACCACGTCTACATGAACACCCAGAAGGGTTATGTGGACAACTCCGGGGACCTCGGCAAGTACAACCCGGAGAAGGCCAAGCAGCTGCTGGACGCCGCCGGCTGGAAGCAGGAGGGCGAGTACCGCAAGAAGGACGGCAAGGAGCTCAACCTCCGCTTCATCGTCCCGGCCGACCTGCCGCTGTCCAAGCAGGAGGGCGAGCTCACCCAGGCGATGCTGAAGGAGGTCGGCGTCAAGGTCACCGTCGAGCCGGTGCCGGGCGACAAGTTCTTCGACGACTTCATCATCCCCGGCAACTTCGACCTCACGCCGTTCTCGTGGCTGGGCACGCCGTTCCCGCTCGGCGGCCTGGCGCAGATCTACAAGACGCCGACCGGCCCGGAGAACTTCGGCAGCAACTTCCCGCGCATCGGCACCCCCGAGCTCGACAAGATCATCGAGCAGGTGGGCGGTGAGATGGACCCGGCCAAGGCCATCGAGCTGGGCAACCAGGCCGACAAGCTGATCTGGGACGAGGTGCACACCCTCCCGATCTACCAGCGTCCCGACATCCACGCCGCCAAGAAGACCCTGGCGAACTACGGTTCCTTCGGCTACGCCGACAAGGACTGGACGAAGATCGGTTTCACCAAGTAGGCGCCCCCGCCCGGTGACACCGGCGCGGGACCGCGTCTTCCGTGCCCTTCCCCGCTCCGGCGGGGGAGGGCACGGCCCTTTTCCCGGCCCTTCCCGGCGCTACGGCGAGCCCCTTCTCCGCCGGGAGATGCGGGGGGTCCAGAAGCCGGAAGACGCCGGGGGTTTAGAAGAAGGCCGCGCGGCGTGGCAGCGGGTAGACGTTCTCCCGCGGGTCCTGCAGCAGCGCGTCGGCGCACTCCGGGCAGGCGAACAGGGCCGCCTCGTCGGGCAGCCGCCCGATCCTGATGCGCGGGCGCGGCCACTTCTTGTGGCAGACCACGCAGGCGTCGCCCTCCCGCTGGGTGCGGGTCAGGCCCTCGGGATCGAAGGTCATGGCGTCCTGCCCCCCTCTGGTCGGCCGCCGGCTCATCGCGCCTCCGGTCGTGATCTGCGATCTCGTATCGCAACCGTTATAACGCCGCGATCTCCCGTGATCGTCGTGCTGAGAGCCAAGGAGCGGTTAAATCACGTCCCGTGTGCATGCCATATGGCAGCAAAAGGGGCACCCGCCATCAAGCCGGGTGCCCCTTTTATGAGGATGTAAACGGTCAGACCTCGCTGATGGCCTTCTCCAGGATGGTCAGGCCCTCCTCCAGCAGGTGGTCGGGCATGACCAGCGGCGGCAGGAACCGCAGCACGTTGCCGTAGGTGCCGGCGGTCAGCACCAGCAGGCCCTCGGCGTGGCACCGCCTGGCGATCTCGCCCGCCGCGGTGGGGTGCGGGTCCTTGGTGCCGGGGACGACCAGCTCGATGGCGATCATGGCGCCGCGGCCGCGCACGTCGCCGATCACCGGGTGACGCTCGGCGAGGGCGCGCAGCCGGGGCAGCATGACCTCGCCGATGTGACGGGCCCTGCCGACCAGGTCGTCGGCCTCGATGGTCTCGATCACGCCCAGCGCGGCCTCGCAGGCCAGCGGGTTGCCGCCGTAGGTGCCGCCCAGTCCGCCCGGGTGGACCTTGTCGAGCAGCTCGGCGCGGCCGGTGACGGCCGACAACGGCAGGCCGCCCGCGATGCCCTTGGCGGTCACGATGATGTCCGGGACGACGCCCTCGTCCTCGCAGGCGAACAGGTTCCCGGTCCGGGCGAAGCCGGTCTGGACCTCGTCGGCGATGAAGACGATGCCGTTCTCACGGCAGAACTCCGCGATCCTCGGCAGGAATCCCCTGGCCGGTTCGATGAAGCCGCCCTCGCCGGCGATCGGCTCGATCACCACGGCCGCCACGTTCTGCGCGCCGACCTGCTTGGAGATCTGGTCGATGGCCTGGGCCGCGGCCTCCTCGGCGCAGTTCTCGGGCCCCGTCGGCCAGCGGTAGGGATAGGCCAGCGGCACCCGGTAGACCTCGGGGGCGAACGGCCCGAAACCGTGCTTGTACGGCATGCTCTTGGCGGTCAGCGTCATGGTGAGCAGTGTCCGGCCGTGGTAGCCGTGGTCGAACACCACGACCGCGTCGCGCCCGGTGGCGCTGCGGGCGACCTTGACCGCGTTCTCCACGGCCTCGGCGCCGCTGTTGAGGAGGAAGGTCCGCTTCTCGTGGTCGCCGGGGGTCAGCGCGTTGAGCTTCTCGCAGACCTCCACGTACGACTCGTACGGCGTGACCATGAAGCAGGTGTGGGTGAAGTCGGCGACCTGCCGGGTGACCCGCTCGACCACGCGCGGGGCCGCGTTGCCCACGCCGGTCACCGCGATGCCGGAGCCGAAGTCGATGAGGGAGTTGCCGTCCGCGTCCACGACGACACCGCCACCGGCGTGCGTCACGAAGACCGGCAGGGTGGTGCCGATGCCCTGGGGGACGGAGGCCTGCTTGCGGGCGAACATCTCGCGCGACTTGGGGCCCGGGATCTCGGTGACGACCCGGCGCTCCTGGGGAAGCGAGGGGCCGCCCTGGGTGACGGTGCTCATAGTGCGAAGGTATGTCGCGTCCGCCGGTGCGCTGATGATGCACTATGGCAAAATTGCGAAGAGCGTGCTGGACGTAACGTACAAACCGGAGGTGGACCGTGGCGCCGACGCTCCGCACCGTCGTGCGGCGCCTGCCGCTCCGGCTCGGCGTCCTGGCCGGGCACGACGGCCTCGACCGGCCGGTGAGCTGGGTCGCGGTCAGCGAGCTGGAGGACCCGACGCCCTTCCTGGAGGGCGGCGAACTGGTGCTGACCACCGGCATGCGCCTGGACGCCGGCAACGCCGCGCCGTACGTCGCCCGGCTGGTCGGCAAGGGCGTCACCGGCCTGGGGCTCGGCGTCGGCCTGGGGCACGAGACGGTCCCCGCCGAGCTGGTGGCCGCGGCGGCGCGGGCCGGGCTGCCGCTCGTCGAGGTGCCCCGCGACACGCCCTTCGTCGCGATCAGCAAGCTGGTCAGCGACCTGATCGCGGCCGAGCAGTACGACGAGATCAGCCGCGCCTTCGCCGCCCAGGGACGCCTCACCCGCGCCGCGCTGCGCCCCGAGGGACCGCGCGCGGTCATCGACCGCCTGGCCCGCGAGCTCGGCGGCTGGGCCGTCCTGCTCGACGAGTCCGGAGCCGTACGGCACGCCACCGGCCGGGGCGCCTCCCGGGTCGCCGCCCTCCGCCCCGAGCTGGAACGCCTCCGCAGACCCCCCGGGAGCGGCGCGCCCGCGAGCCTGTCGCTGTCCACGCCGGGGGAGCACGTCGTCGTGCAGCCGCTCGGCGCCCGCCGGGTCAGGGGTTTCTTCGCCGTCGGCCTGGAACGGCCGTTCACCCCGGTCGCGCACACCGTGGTCAACGCCGCCGGCTCACTGCTGACCCTCGCCGTCGAGCACGGCCGGGAGCACCTGGCCGCCGAGCGGCGGGTCCGCTCGGCGGTGCTCGGGTTGCTGCTCGCCGGACAGGTGCGGGCCGGGGTCGAGGCGCTGGAACGGCTGGGCGACGGGCTGCCGGACGGGCCGCTGACCGTGCTCTGCGCGGCCGGCGACGCCGAGGCGGTGCTGGAGGCCGCCGGGGGTGAGTTCGCCGCGCCCCTCGACGACCGGGTGGTCGTCGTCGTGGCCGAGGACCGCGCGGAGGAGACGGCCGCGGCGCTGGCCGGTCAGGGTTCCGTCGGGATCGGCGCCCCGGTCGGCCTCGACGACCTGCGCACCGGGCTCGACCAGGCCGACCGGGCGCTCGCCGGGGCCCGCCGAGGCCAGGCGGGGGTCATGCGCTTCGCCGACCTCGCCGGGCAGGGCCTGCTCGCCCTGCTCGACCCGGAGGCGGGTGCGGCGTTCGCCGCGGCGCTGCTCGCCCCCCTGCGCGAGTACGGCTCGCGCGCCGACCTGCTGGAGTCGCTGCGCGCCTACCTCGCCTGCAACGGCCACTGGGACGCGGCGGCGCAGCGGCTCGGTGTGCACCGGCACACCCTGCGCTACCGCATGCGCCGGGTCGCCGAGCTCCTCGGCCGCGACCTCGACGACCCGGCGGTCCGCGCCGAGCTGTGGGTCGCGCTCACCGTCGCGGGCTGACCGCCGCGAGTCCGGCGGCCGGGAGGCCGGGGCCGGCCGCGGCGCGGCCAAGGGCGGGGACGAAGGCGGGGACGAAGGCGGGGACGAAGGTGGGGACGGAGGCGGGGACGGAGCGGTCGCGGCGCGCCGGGCCCGGCGGTCCGGGGCGGATCGAGCGGCGTGGACGGTCCGGACGACCGGGAGGCCGGGAGGCCGGACGGTCAGGAGCGGTCGGCGAGGTAGCGGGAGATGGTGGCGTAGGTGACGGTCTGGTAGGTGCGGTCGTCGCGCAGGTGCCCGGCGCGTTCCAGACCGATCGCGCCCTGGGCCGCCGCCCACAGCGCGTCGGCGATCTTCCTGGGCTGGGTCGGGATGAGATAGCCCGCCGAGATGCAGTCGGCGATCACCCGGTCGAGGACGTTCAGCGCCGCCCTGGCGAGGGTCCTGGCCCGCTCGCTCGGCGAGAAGCCGGGGATGGCCCGCTCGAACATCAGCGCGTAGTACCCGGGCTCGGCGAGCGCGGCCTCCCGGTAGGCGGGACCGAGCGCGGTCAGGTGCTCCAGCGCGTTGCGGTGCGGCGGCACCGCCTCCAGCCGCCGCCGGAACCGCTCGAAGCCCTCCAGGTAAAGAGCCTCGGCCAGTCCCTCCTTGCTGCCGAACATGGTGTAGATGACGGTCGTCGAGCATCCGGCCTCGGCTGCGATGCGGCGCATCGACAGGCTCTCCGGGCCGACGGTGATCAGAAGCTGACTGGCCACGTCGAGCAGCCTGCCGCGCAGTTCGTCCTGGCCGGCGCGCTCGCCGACCAGATAGGCGCCCTGAAGGCCGCGTGGCGCCGTAGAGGTCATGCGACCATGCCTTTCCGCTCTCGGGTGGTGGCGATCTGTGACGTGATCGGGGCCGCGCTCCATGAAACAGGTGCCATCTCAGAAATATCCATAATTGGCCCTGTTTTCGTTACAGGCTGAGAGCGAGATATTTTTATGCGTAACGGCGCGGCGGCGCAAGGGTCTTGTGCATCGTGGAGCAACACCGCCCCGAGGGCCGTGACATAGCGTCTGAGCCATGGACGTGCGCCCCTTCTGGCTCGCCGGCCGCCCCGCCACGGGGGACGCCGAGCTCACCGTGACCAACTCCCATGACGGCCGCGTCGTCGGCGTCTGCTCCGTGCCGACCCCCGAGCAGGTCGAGGAGGCCGTCGCCGCGGCCGACGCCGTACGCAGGCAGGCCGCCGCGCTGCCCCTCCACGTGCGGGCCGCGGCCCTCGCCCACGTCGCGCGCCGCCTGACCGAGCGGACCGAGGAGATCGCCCGGCTCATCATGGAGGAGAACGGCAAGCCCATCTTCTGGGCCCGCGGCGAGGTCGGTCGCGCCGTCTCCACCTTCCGGTTCGCCGCCGAGGAGGCCCGCCGCCTCAACGGCGAGACCGTGCGCCTGGACACCGAGGCCGCCTCCGAGGGGCGCCTCGCCTACGTCTCCCGCGTCCCGCACGGTCCGGTCCTGGCGATCACCCCGTTCAACTTCCCGCTGAACCTGGTCGCCCACAAGGTCGCCCCGGCCATCGCGGTCGGCGCCCCGATCATCGTCAAGCCCGCCCCGGCGACACCGCTGTCGTCCCTGGTGCTGGGGGAGATCCTGGCCGAGACCGACCTGCCCGCCGGCATGTTCTCGGTCCTGCCCGTCCCGAACGACCGCGCCTCCGCCCTCGTCGAGGACCCGCGCCTGCCGGTCGTCTCCTTCACCGGATCCGGGCCGGTCGGCTACGCCATCATGGACCGGGTGCCGCGCAAGCACGTCACGCTGGAGCTGGGCGGCAACGCCGCGGCCGTCGTGCTCGCCGACGCCGACCTCGACTGGGCCGCCTCCCGGACGGCGCTGTTCTCCAACTACCAGGCAGGGCAGAGCTGCATCTCGGTCCAGCGGGTCATCGTCGAGGAGCAGGTGAGCGAGGCGTTCCTCGCCAAGCTGGTCCCGGCCGTGGAGGCCCTGGTCACCGGTGACCCCGCCGACGAGAAGACCCAGGTGGGGCCGCTCGTCTCCGTCGAGGCCGCCGAGCGCGTCGAGAGCTGGGTCAAGGAGGCCGTCGCGGCCGGCGCCCGGCTGCTGACCGGCGGCACCCGCGACGGCGCCACCGTCGCCCCCACCGTCCTCGCCGACGTGCCGGGCGACACCAGGCTCGGCTGCGAGGAGGTCTTCGGCCCGGTCATGACCGTCCAGACCGTCTCCGGCGTCGACGAGGCGTTCGCCGCGGTCAACGACTCCAGGTACGGCCTGCAGGCCGGGGTGTTCACCCGCGACCTCGGCATCGCCTTCCGGGCCAACCGGGAGCTGGAGGTCGGCGGCGTGATCATCGGCGACGTCCCGTCCTACCGCGCCGACCAGATGCCCTACGGCGGCGTCAAGGACTCCGGCGTCGGCCGCGAGGGCGTCCGCTCGGCCATGGAGGACCTCACCTACGAGAAGGTCATGGTCCTCACCGGCCTGTCCTCTCTCTGACCGCCCGGCGGGGCCGCCGGGCCGGGCCCGGCTTCCCCCTCCGCGTCGTCTCCGCGTGGCCCGCGACCCTCATCGGGCCGCGGGCCACGCACGCTCCGGCCGCCGTCTCCCGGGGCCGCCGGAGCCGTCTCCGTCAGGACCGCTCGGCGACGGTGTGCAGGTCCCTGACGGTGCTCCCGAAGTAGGGGCCGTACATCGTGCCGCGGTCGTCGCTGTACTTGAAGCTGCTCACCGAGGTGATCGTGCCGCGGCCGGTGGCGGAGTCGAAACCTGTGAGCCAGGGGCCGCCGCTGGAGCCGGCGGTCATGTCGCAGCGCATGCCCTGGTCGGTGGTCTGCTCGTGCGGGTCGTCGCGCACGGGCCCGGCGCAGTAGACCAGGTGCTCACCGTCGTAGGGGGCGTCGGCGGGGAAGCCGAAACCGTGGGCCGGGCGGCCCCGGGGGGCGCCGAAGGCGATCTCCTGCGCCCCGGCGACGTCGCCGAGGTGCCTGCCGTCCCTGGTGTTCAGCGCCACCATGCCCACGTCGTAGCTGTCGTCGGCGCCGCGCGCCCAGGGGCCCGCGACGAACATGCGGCGGGCGGTGAACTGCCCGTACGGCTGCCGCCCCCGGTCGTAGCCCGGCACGAAGACCCAGTTGTCCGCCCAGGCGCCGGTGCCGTCCTTGACGCAGTGCCCCGCGGTCACCACCAGGTCGCGGTTGGCGCTCCGGACGGAGCTGGCCGAGCACACGTAGTCGACCCCGCCGATGGTGAGGAAGACCCGCCCGGTGGTCTGGGCGACCGAGCCGCCGGTGACCCAGCGGGCCCCGGTGACCGGGGCGGCCCGCCGGGTCCCGGCCGCGGGAGCGGCCAGGCGCTCGCCCGAGACGGCCGGGCGGTCGTTCCCTGCGGAGGCGGGACCGGGAAGGTCCTTCACCCCGAAGGCCCCCGTACGGCCACCGCCGGCGACGGCACGGCGGCCGTCCAGCAGCCCGGTCACCTCCCCGGGCATGCCGATCGGGACGGCCGCCGCCATCCGCCGGGGGGTCCAGTAGCCGAGCACCCGCCGGTGGCCGTACGCGTCGTCCGCGGCCGCGTGTTCCGCCACGTCGGCGACACCGGCCGCGATCGGGGCCACCGGGGTGACCGGGGCCGCCGGACCGGCCGTACCGGACGGGCCCGCCTTACCGGGCGCACCGGGCGCACCGGGTGTGCCGGGTGTGCCGGGTGTGCCGGGTGTCACCGCGCCGGCCGGGCGGGTCCGCTGGGCGACGGCCGGCGCCGTCCGGCCGGGTCCGGGGGGCGCCGTGTCGGTCGCGGGACGGGCCGCGGGGCCGCCGACGAGCCCGGCGACGAGCGCGGCACCCGCAAGCAGGGGGAGGCTTGAGGTCATGAGGACTGATTTTGCACTACGTGGTGTGTCGTTGTGACTACTTTCGGTCAATGGGCGTGGCCGCCTCCTGGGCGGCCTCGTAGACGTCGCGGGCCTCGGCGCCGAAGTACGGGCCGAACATCCAGCCGCCGGCGAAGCCGTACTTGAAGCTGTTGACGGAGTTCACCGTGCCCAGCCCGGTGTTCTCGTCGAAGCCGGCGAACCAGGGCCCGCCGCTCGACCCGCCGTTCATCGTGCAGTTCAGGCCGAGGTCGCGGGACATCATGAAGTCGTCGAACGTCTGGCCGGCGCAGTAGGTCAGACTGGAGCCGTCGTAGGGGGCGGCGGCGGGGTAGCCGAAGGCGTGCATCCGCTGCCTGCGGGGCTGGTTGAAGGAGACGCCCTGCCCGCCGACGACGTCGGTCAGCGACCTGCCCTCCAGCGGGGCCACCACGGCGGCGGCCACGTCGTAGTTGACGTCCTCGCCGTTGTTCCACTGCGGGGTGGTGTACAGGGCCGTCGCCACCCAGGTGCCGTACGGGCGCTCGCCGTTCGCGTAGCCGGGGACGAACACCCAGTTGGTGTGGAAGGCGCCGCCCATCCGCACGCAGTGCCCGGCGGTGATCACCGTGCTCCTGTTGCCGCCGGTGACGGCGGTGGCCGAGCAGGAGGCGTTGCGGCCCTGGTAGGTGAAGAACACCCGGCCGGCGGTCTTCGCCACCGTCCCGCCGCGGGTCCACGCCGCCCCGCTGGAGGTGCGCGCCGCCGACGCGGCGGGTGTCACGGTCCCGCCGCCCGGACGGGTCGCCGGGACCTCGACCGGGTCGGCCGCGGCCTGCTCGGCGGTCGCGGCCGCGGTGAGCCGGACACCCTCCTTCCTGGGCGCGGGCACGTCGAGCGGCTTGGCGGATTCCATCTTCGCCCCGGTCCAGTAGCGGCTGACGGCGCGCTGCTCGCTCCGGGTTTCCGCGGCCTCCTTCCCGACCGGCTCCGGGGCCGCCTTAACCGCGGCGGCGCGCGCGGCGGGTCGTGAGGCGCTCCGCGCCGCGCCGGCGCCGTGCGGGCCCGCCGCCGACGAGCCGTGCGCGACCGCCGCGCCGGGTGCGGCGGCCGCCGACGCGCCGTGGGCGAACGCCGCTGGCAGCAGGGCGCTGCCCGCGGCGAGCGTGAGGGTGGGGACCAGGCGTGCCGTACGGCGCATTTCTCTACCTCCGAAAACCTGAATCGATGGGTCGGGAAGCTAGTGCGCCGCATGTCTATATTTCTCAAGATTTACAGGTATTGCTATATCTAAATTCGGACTTAAATTGCGCTTTTTATCGCCCGTCTCCCGCGTTCCGCGAAACCCGCTCCCGACGCGGGGCGCGACCGGTGGGCGGGAGCCGCGAGAATGGGGCCATGGACCCAGACATGACACGCTCCGTCGTCCTGCTCGGCTCGACCGGCTCCATCGGGACCCAGTCCCTCGACGTCATCGCCCGCAACCCGGGCGGGTTCCGGGTCGCCGCGCTCGCCGCCGGAGGCTCCCGTGTCGACCTGCTGGCCCGCCAGGCGGCCGAGTTCCGGCCCGAGGCGGTGGCCGTCGCCGACCCCGCGGCCGTCCCCGCGCTGCGCGAGGCCCTGTCCGCGCTCGGCGTGACCGCGAAGGTCCTCGCCGGGCCCGAGGGCGTCGCCGAGGCCGCGGCCTGGCCCTCCGACGTGGTGCTCAACGGCATCACCGGCGCGCTGGGGCTGACCTCGACGCTGGCGGCGCTGGAGGCGGGCCGTACGCTGGCGCTCGCCAACAAGGAGTCCCTGATCGTCGGCGGCCCGCTGGTCAAGCGCCTGGCCGGGCCGGGGCAGCTGATCCCGGTCGACTCCGAGCACAGCGCGCTCGCCCAGTGCCTGTGGGCGGCGAGCCCCACCGGCCCCGACGCCTCGGCCGTGCGGCGGCTGATCGTCACCGCGAGCGGCGGCCCCTTCCGCGGCAGGCCGCGCGCCGAGCTCACCGGGGTCACCCCCGAGCAGGCGCTGGCCCACCCGACCTGGTCGATGGGGCCGGTCGT
This sequence comes from Streptosporangium sp. NPDC004379, assembly GCF_042873875.1. Classification (NCBI taxonomy): domain Bacteria; kingdom Bacillati; phylum Actinomycetota; class Actinomycetes; order Streptosporangiales; family Streptosporangiaceae; genus Streptosporangium; species Streptosporangium sp. NPDC004379. The sequence goes on along the minus strand of NZ_JBIAMC010000001.1, from coordinate 903,474 downwards.
CACGGTGAACTCCGCCACACTGGTCAACAAGGGCCTGGAGGTCATCGAGGCGCACCTGCTGTTCGACATCGGCTTCGACCGCATCACGGTCGTGATCCACCCGCAGTCGATGATCCACTCCATGGTGGAGTTCACCGATGGTTCGGTCGTCGCCCAGGCCAGCCCGCCCGACATGCGCCTGCCGATCTCTCTGGCCCTGGGCTGGCCCGGCCGGGTCCCCGGCGCCGCCTCCCCGGTCGACTGGACCCGCGCCCACACCTGGACCTTCGAGCCGCTCGACGACGAGGCGTTCCCCGCCGTCGCGCTGGCCCGGCACGTCGGCGAGGCCGGGGGCACCGCCCCGGCCGTCTACAACGCCGCGAACGAGGTCTGCGTGGAGGCGTTCCTGGCCGGTCGGCTGCCGTTCCCCGGCATCGTCGACACCGTCGCCGCGGTGGTCGCCGAGCACGCCGTCACCGAGGCCGATTCGGTCGAGGAGGTGCTCGCCGCCGACACCTGGGCGCGGGTTCGTGCCCGGGAGCTCACCGCGGCTGCCTAGACTGTCAACGCCGTCGACTTTTTCAAGGGCTGAAAAATGACTTCTGTTGCTCTCGGTATGCCGTCCGTACGGACCCGGCCGATCGCCGAGCGTCGCAAATCCCGTCAGATCATGGTCGGTTCCGTGCCGGTCGGCGGGGACGCGCCGGTCTCGGTGCAGTCGATGACCACCACGGTCACCGCCGACATCAACGCCACGCTGCAGCAGATCGCCGAGCTGACCGCCTCGGGCTGCCAGATCGTCCGCGTCGCCGTGCCGTCCCAGGACGACGCCGAGGCGCTGCCGATCATCGCGAAGAAGTCGCAGATCCCGGTGATCGCCGACATCCACTTCCAGCCGAAGTACGTCTTCGCCGCGATCGAGGCCGGCTGCGCCGCGGTCCGGGTCAACCCCGGGAACATCAAGAAGTTCGACGACAAGGTCGGCGAGATCGCCCGCGCCGCGTCCGACCACGGCGTGCCGATCCGGATCGGCGTCAACGCCGGCTCGCTCGACCGCCGCCTGCTGGAGAAGTACGGCAAGGCCACCCCCGAGGCGCTGGTGGAGTCGGCGCTGTGGGAGTGCTCGCTGTTCGAGGAACACGGCTTCCGCGACATCAAGATCTCGGTCAAGCACAACGACCCGGTCGTGATGGTCCAGGCGTACCGCCTGCTCGCCGCCCGCTGCGACTACCCCCTGCACCTCGGCGTCACCGAGGCGGGCCCGGCGTTCCAGGGCACGGTCAAGTCCGCCGTCGCGTTCGGCGCGCTGCTGGCCGAGGGCATCGGCGACACCATCCGGGTGTCGCTGTCGGCCCCGCCGGTCGAGGAGATCAAGGTCGGCGCCGCGATCCTGGAGTCCCTGGGCCTGCGCGAGCGCGGCCTGGAGATCGTCTCCTGCCCGTCCTGCGGCCGCGCCCAGGTCGACGTCTACACCCTGGCCGAGCAGGTGCAGGCCGGGCTCGCCGGGCTGAAGGTCCCGCTGCGCGTCGCGGTGATGGGCTGCGTCGTCAACGGCCCCGGGGAGGCCCGCGAGGCCGACCTCGGCGTCGCCTCCGGCAACGGCAAGGGCCAGATCTTCGTCAAGGGCGAGGTCATCAAGACCGTCCCCGAGTCGCAGATCGTCGAGACCCTCATCGAGGAGGCCCTGCGCCTGGCCGAGGAGATGGGCGTCGAGGTCGACCTCGACGACGAGGACGGCTCCGGCGCCCAGGTCGTCGTCGGCTGACCCACGCGCTTCGTGGATCCTCACCACCGTGAGGATCCACACGCCCGGGTCCCGTGCCACGGATCCCCGCCGCTCGGCCTCGATGAACGCGCTATACGGATCCTGAAGGTGGATCTCCTATCGTCGAGGGTCATGTGGAGAATCCCCGGGAGATCCATCACGACGAGAATCAGGTTTCTGACACCGCTGCTCGCCGTGGTGACGGCCGCGTGCGGTGCCACGACGATCGGCGGGGGCGGGGAGGAGCGCCAGACGCCGGCCCACGCGAGCTCGCAAAGCGCCACCGCGACCACCGCGGCCACCACGGCCACCGAGGCGTCCGGCGGCCCGGCCTCGCCGACGCCGACGCCGGTGCCGACCGGGTCCGAGCCGGCGGACTGCCCGAACGGGAAGCTCATCCCGGCGGTGGACATCCCGGCCGTGCACGCCGACCCGGTGGTCATCCCGGAGGCGAAGATCGGCGGCACCACCGTTCCCGCCGTCACCATCCCCGGCGTCGACATCCCCGCACAGCGCGTTCCCGCCCAGTGCACCGAGATCGCCCCGGCTCCCGGAGGGTGCCTCGGCGCGGCGTCGATCCCGCCGGTGTCGATTCCCGCCGTGGAGATCCCGCCGGTCGAGATACCCGGCGTCGACGCGGGCGGGATCAAGCTCGATCCGGTTCGGGCCGACGGAAAGCGGGCCGAGGCGCAGCACGCCGAGGGCGTGTCGACACCCGAGGTGTGCCAGGTCGAACCGAAGGAGGGCGGGATCGTGTCATTCGTGATCCGGCCGTTCATCATCCGCCCGTTCGTGATCCGGCCGTTCGTCATCCGCCCGTTCATCATCCGGCCGAACGCCTGCAACGACCGGAACGAGTGCGTCCCGGCCGTCGAGGTGCCGGCGGTGGAGGTGCCCGCGGTCGAGGTGCCCGCGGTGGAGATCCCGGCCGCCGAGCTGAAGTCGTACGAGGTCGGCAAGAGCGAGATCCTGAAGGGAGACGACTCGATCGCCTTCACTCTCAGGGCCGACGTGCTGTTCGACTTCGACGAGGCGGTCATCAAGCCCGCGGCCGCCTCCGAGCTCAGGCGCATCGCCCGGGAGATCGGGGAGAAGGCGGAAGCGGGCGCGCCGATCGCCGTCGACGGGCACACCGACGCCAAGGGCGACGACTCCTACAACCGGTCGCTGTCCGAACGGCGGGCCCAGGCGGTCGTCGAGTGGCTGGCGAGCGAGGGGGGCCTGGCGCGATCACGGTTGAAGGCGCGGGGATACGGCGAGGCCAAACCGGTCGAGCCGAACACCAGGTCCGACGGCTCGGACGATCCGGCGGGACGCGCCAGGAACCGCCGGGTGGTCGTCTCCACCGTCACCTGAGGTCAGGGGGGAAGGGAATCCACCCGCCCTCGACGAGGGTCCGCCGCTCCACGCGTCCGCTGCTCACCGGAGACGGATCCCGGACGGTTCGCGCGGGGCCGTCCGGCGTGATGCGGCGGACCTCCCGGGCCGGCCGTCGGACCTCCCGGTCCGGGCGCGCCGCCGTCGGTCCCGCGTCCCTCGCGGAGGTAATCGGCCGGGCGTGCGCCGGTAAAGAACCGGCCGTGTCGCCGGTGGCCCCGTCCCGCCCCGGGAGACCATCACCTCTGCCGTAGGAGTAGGGGGATGATGTGAAAAGGGTCATCGGGGTCATCGGGGGCGTATCGCTGCTGGTCGCCGCGCTCGGGGCGCCCCAGGGGGCGGTGGCGCAGCGGCGGGACGAGCCGGCCTGGAAACCCTGCGGCGGGCAGCACGGCACCGGGATCTTCGGGCCGCCGGCCGTCCCCGGCCGGGCGGCGAACACCGAGGAGTGCGCCTCGGTGCGGGTGCCGCTCGACTACGGCGACCCGTCCCGGACGATCAGCCTGGCCCTGACCCGGATCCGCGGGACGGCCGCACCCGGCCGCGACCACCTGGGGGTGCTGCTGGTCAACCCGGGCGGGCCCGGCGCCTCGGGCCGCGACCTTGCCCGGCGGGTCGCCGCCCAACTCCCTCCCGGCCTGTCCGGCCGGTTCGACGTGGTGGGCTTCGACCCGCGGGGCGTCGGCAGGAGCCGGCCCGTGCTGCGCTGCATGAGCCCCGGGAAGCTCTACGACGCCCCCCGTCCCGACTACGTGCCGCGCGACCGCCGGGAGGAGTCGGTGCTGGCGGACCGCGCCCGCCGGTACGCCGAGGCGTGCGGGAGCCGGTGGAACTGGCTGCTGCCGTACATGACCACCGAGAACTCCGCCCGGGACATGGACGCGATCCGGGAGGCGCTCGGCGAGCGGCGGATCAACTATCTCGGCTACTCCTACGGCACCTATCTCGGCGCGGTCTACGCCACCCTCTTCCCCGACCGGGTCGGGCGGATGGTCCTGGACAGCGTGGTGGACCCCAAGGGGATCTGGTACGAGTCCAACCTCGCGCAGAACGTCACCTTCGACCGGCGGCACCAGGACTTCCTGCGGTGGACGGCCCGCCACAACGACCTCTACCGGCTCGGCCCGACCCAGAAGGCCGTCTCCTTCGCCTGGTACGCCATGCGCGACCGGCTGCGCGACCACCCGGCGGGCGGGAGGCTCGGCCCGAGCGAACTCGACGACCTCTACACCGTCGCGGGCTACTCCGACCTGGTCTGGCCCCAGTTCGCCAAGGCGTTCTCCGCCTACGTCCGCAAGGGCGACGCCGGGCCGCTGCTCGCCGCCTACCGCCGCAACGTCGAGACCGACGCCGCGGCCGAGAACAGCTACGCGGTCTACCTCGCGGTGCAGTGCCGCGACGCCGCCTGGCCGCGCGACTGGGGCGTCTGGCGGCGGGACATGACGCGGATGCACAGCCGGGCGCCCTTCCTCACCTGGTCCAACGCCTGGTACAACGCCCCCTGCGCGTTCTGGCCGCAGCGGGGCGGCACGCCGGTCGGGCTGCGGGACGACCCGAGGCTCCCGCCGATCCTGCTCATCCAGGCCGAGCGGGACGCCGCCACGCCGTACGACGGGGCGCTGCGGCTGCGCCGGCTGTTCACCGCCTCCCGGCTGGTGAGCGCGACGAGCGGCAACCACGGCGTCGCCCTCGACGGGAACGCGTGCGTGGACCGCCGCCTGTTCGCCTACCTGAGGGACGGTGTCCTGCCCGTGCCCGCGCCGCCGGCCGCGTCCGATGACGCCCGCCGTGCCGGAGCCGCCAGGACCGGAACGGCCGGGAACGGGACGGGATCCGCATACGGCGCGGCACGTCGTCCCGGAATCGCCGCCGACGTCCGCTGCGCCGGAAACCCCGAGCCCGTGCCCGCGGAGGAGCGCCCGGTGGCCCGCGCGATCGCCATGGGGGGATGACGGCCTCTGAGTTGGTTCCTGCCAAAATCGAGGGGGTCGCGTAGGCTGAGGCCGTGATGCTCCGCACGATGGCGTCGCGCGTGCTCGACGACAACGACCGTGACGAGGTTCTGGCGCTGCTCGACGCCGACCCTGTGGCCAACGTCTTCGTGGCCTCCCGGGTCCGTGCCGTCGGGCTCAGCCCGGCCAGGCTCGGCGGGCAGATGTGGGGCTTCGGACCGCGCGGCGGCCTGACCGCCCTCTGTTACGCCGGCGCCAACCTGGTGCCGGTCAACGCCGGCCACGAGGCCGTGCACGCCTTCGCCGACCGTGCCCGCAGGCAGGGCCGCCGCTGCTCGTCGATCGTCGGCCCCGTGGAGGCCGTGGGACCGCTGTGGGAGCGGCTGGAGCCCCACTGGGGCCCGGCTCGGGCCGTCCGCTGGGCGCAGCCGGTGATGGCGGCCGTCCGGCCGTCGCCGGTGCCACCCGACCCGCTGGTCAGGCGGGTCCGGCCCGACGAGTTCGAGATCCTCCTGCCGGCCTGCGTGGCGATGTTCACCGAGGAGGTGGGCGTCTCCCCGGAGGCCGGGGACGGCGGCGCGTTATACCGCTCCAGGGTCGCCGAACTGATCCGCATCGGCCGGTCCTACGCGCGGATCGAGGACGGCCGGGTCGTCTTCAAGGCCGAGATCGGCGCGGTGACGCCGCTGGCCTGCCAGGTGCAGGGCGTGTGGGTCCACCCCGAGCTGCGGGGCAGGGGGCACGCGGCGGCCGGGATGGCCGCCGTGATCCAGCACGCGCTCGGCTGCTTCGCGCCGGTGGTCTCGCTGTACGTCAACGACTACAACGCCCCCGCCAGGGCCGCCTATCGCAAGGCCGGGTTCGAGGAGGTCGGCACCTTCATGTCGGTGCTGTTCTGAGGTGCCGTTCTGAGGTGCCGTTCCGAGCGGAGGACCGTTGACCGGTGCGCCGCGCCGGGTCAGACGCCGCGCACCAGGCAGGTCATCAGGCGCTCCAGCTCCGCGTCGGGGTCGGCGGTGAGGCCGGCGTGGACCGGGCCGGTCTGCACGATCGTGCTGCGCGGGGCGGTCAGCCAGCGGAACCTGCCGCCCAGCGGCTCGGCGGCCAGCGGGCCCTCCTCGGCGGCGCAGGACCGCTGGTAGACGCCCAGGGCCTGCCGTACCCCCTCGGTGTCGGCCCGGGGATCCAGGGCGCGCAGCCGCGCCTCGTCCAGCTCCACCCGCGCGCACAGGTAGCCGCGTGGCTGGCAGTAGAGCAGCACCCCGGCGTTGATCAGCTCGCCGCGCTCGACGCGGGGGATGACCCGGATCACGGCGTACTCGTAGACGTCCCTCACCGGTTGTCCTTCCAGAACGCGCCCACCGAGCCGGTCTTCGTCTCCTGCCGCGGGGCCCGCCCCGGCGTGGCGGGCGGCTCCGGCACCCACGTCCGCGGCTCCTGGACACGGGCCAGCAGGTGGTCGACGTACGCCTGCCGTACGGCCTGCGCGCCGTCGAAGCCCGGCTCGTCCTCCAGCCACTCGTCGGGGACCTCGTCCACCACCGCGTCGAGGAGGTCCCGGGTGATCATCGGAGCGAGTTCGGCGTCGGCCCGCGCCGTCTCGGTGGCGAAGGGGGCCAGCACGTGGTCGTCGGCGCGGAAGCCGCGCCGGGGGTCGGCGGTGGGCCAGTTGTGGTGGAACCACAGGGCCGCGCCGTGGTCGATCAGCCAGACGTCGCCGTGCCACAGCAGGAGGTTGGGGTTGCGCCAGCTCCGGTCGACGTTGTGGATCAGCGCGTCGAACCAGATGAGCCGGGAGGCGAACTCCGGGTCGGGCGGCCAGGTGAGGGGCTCGAAGCCCAGCGCCCCCGGCAGGAAGTCGACCGCGAGGTTGGCGCCCTCGCTGGCCTTGAGCAGGTCCTGGATCTCCTCGTCGGGCTCGCGGGCGCCGAGCTGGGGGTCGATGTCGATCACCTTCAGCTCGGGGGTGCGGAAACCGAGCCGCCTGGCCAGCTCGGCGCAGACGACCTCGGCGACGAGCACCCGGCGGCCCTGCCCGGCGCCCCGGAACTTCACGACGTAGGTGCCGAGGTCGTCGGCCTCGACCACCCCGGGCAGCGACCCGCCCTCCCGCAGGGGCGTCACGTAGCGGGTCGCCGTGATCTGTTCCAGCACCTCGCCAGGCTACCGGGTCGCCCGGGGGCGAGCGGGGCCGGTTTCGGGGGGATCGGGGGGAAAGGCACTGACCTGAGCATCACATGAGTGTCACGGTCGGGCCGCCGGTGGCCTGGTCACCGTTGACTGCCGGGGACACCTCTTCTTGAGTGGATGCAAGGGGCGACGGCGGGGGAGGGAGGCTCACGTGCCGCGTACGGAGCCGCTCACGTCAGCGGACCCCCGGAGACTCGGGGAGTACGAGGTCATCGGCCGTCTGGGGGAGGGGGGCCAGGGAACGGTCTACCTCGCCGCGCGTCCCGGGGGCGGGGACGAGCACTACGCCGTCAAGCTGCTGTACCGGTCGCTCGGGGAGGACCGGCACGCCTTCCTGCGCGAGGCGGAGCTGGCCAAGCAGGTCGCCCGTTTCTGCATCGCCCAGGTGGTCGGCGCCGGGCTGGCGGGCGACCGCCCCTACATCGTCAGCGAGTTCGTCGACGGGCCCTCGCTCCAGCGGGAGGTCGAGGTCGGCGGCCCCCGGGCCGGAGGCGCCCTGGAACGCCTGGCGATCGGCACCGCCACCGCGCTGGCCGCCATCCACCGGGCCGGGATCGTGCACCGCGACTTCAAGCCGCAGAACGTGCTGCTCGGCCCGGACGGCCCCAGGGTGATCGACTTCGGTCTGGCCAGGGCGCTGGACACCGGCGCCGCCCCGGTGTCCGGCGGCGCGGGCACCCCCGCCTACATGGCGCCCGAGCAGGTGGAGGGGGCCGAGGTGGGCCCGGCGGCCGACGTCTTCGCCTGGGGCGCCACCGTGTGCTTCGCGGCCAATGCCTGGCCCCCGTTCGGCCATGACTCGGTCGCGGCGGTGCTGCACCGCGTCCTCACCGCGCCCCCCGAGCTGGGCCGCCTGGACGGCTGGCTCGGCAGGCTGGTCGCGGGCTGTCTGGCCAAGGACTTCCGCGACCGCCCCACGAGCCGGGAGTTGCTGCTCGCACTCCTCGGGGAGGACGGCGGCGGGCCGTCGGCGGGCGTCACGTCGCGCGCGGGCCGTACCGGGCCGCCGCGCGCGGGATACCCGGCGGGCCTCTCATCGTTCGAGGGGCCCGCGGGGGACCCGTCGTCCGCGGGGCACGCGGGGGACCCGTCATCCGGGGGGCACGCGGCCGACTCGTCACCCGCGGGGCACCCGGCGGGCCCCCCGCCGTTCGAGGGGTCCACGGCGGACCCGTCGTCCATGGGGCACACGGCGGGTCCGTCGTCCGCCGGGCGGGCGGCGGGCCACGACGCCGCACCGGGCCCCGCCGCCTTCCCCGCCAGGGTGACCGAGCCGCCCGCCCATCCCCGGCGGGCGGTCACCAGGGCCTCCGTCGCGATGTCCGGCGCGCTGCTGGTCAGCGCTGCGGTGCTGGCGGGGGCACTGGTACCCGCGGTGGGCGGGGGCGGGAGCCAGGCCATGGGCGGCGGGCTGATCGGTCCGTCCGCCGAGACCGGCACGCGGGACCGGCTCACGGCGCACCCCGGCCGTACGGCCCGCCCGGCCGAGAACACGTCCGGCGCCACCGCGCCGCGCGTCCCGCCCACGAGGTCGCAGACGGGGAAGACCGCCGTCCCGCCGGGAGAGGGCGCCTCCACCCCGCCGCCGGCCGTTCCGGGGGTGAGCGTTCCCGCGCTCGCCGGGCTCGACCACGCCGAGGCGTCCCGGCTCATCGAGAAGGCCGGGCTGATCCTGGGCGCGCTCACCCGGACCGACTCCGACCGGCGGATCGGTCAGGTCGTGGGGAGCCGGCCGCGGGCGCGGGCCACCGTCGCCCGGGGGACCAGGGTCGATCTGGAGATCTCGGCGGGGGTGGCCGTCCCGCGGCTGGCCGGCCTGGACACGGAGGCCGCCGGGGCGGCCCTCACCCGGGCGGGCCTGGCCCGGGGGGCGGTGACCACGCGTTGCTCGGCGCGGCCGGGGGGAGAGGTGCTCGCCAGCACCCCCGGCGCGGGTGCGCGGGCCTCCTCCGGCGACAGGGTCGCGCTCGTCGTGTCCCGGCGCGGCACGGCGGTGCCGTCGGTGGCGGGGCGGACGGCGGAGGCCGCGCGTGACGCGCTGAGCGGGGCGGGGCTCGCCGTACGGCTCCGGCCCCGGCTCGTCGACGACCCGGAGCGGGACGGGAAGGTGCTGGCCCAGAGCCCGGAGCCGGGCGGGTGCGCCGCGCCGGGCGCCACGGTCGTGATCACCGTCGGCGTCGCCGGGCAGTCCGGCCCGGGGCCCGGGGAGCCCTCCACCGGGCCGGACCCCTCCGCGCCGCCGGACCCGCCCGCCACGGAACAGCCCGGCCCCTCGGAGGACCCGGCGGGCGAAGGCTGAGCCGGATTCGGGGCGAGGCGTCGTCACGGCGTTGACCTGTGGGTTCCTGGGGTCGATGGGGCCGCTGGGGCCTGGGCGGCGGCCCGGGGCGGTCCCGGTGGGCGGCTGATGCGGACGGGGTCCGGCGTACGAGTGTGTTCATCGTCTCATTCACCGTTGAGATCCCTTATTTCGTGATATTTCGCAATACGCTCTCCTGGGGATTTCGCGTGCCGTACGAGGGCCGCGCCGGTTTCGAGGGTTCTCAAGGGGACGGTCACCGATGTCGGGCTTGCTGGGGCGGCTGGGAAGTTGGTGCGCGCGGCACGGCGGAGCCGTGCTGGCGCTGTGGGTCGCCGTGGCGGTGCTGCTCACCGCGGGCTCGCTGCTGTTCCCCGGCCCGGTGAACAACAACGTCGCCATCCCCGGCACCGACGCCCAGCGGGCGCACGACCTGATGCGCGAGGGCTTCGGCCCCGGCTACGACACGGGCGGCACGGTCCAGATCGTGCTCTACTCGCCCGACGGGCCCCTCACCGCCAAGAGCCGCAAGGACGCGGTCCAGCGGGCGATGGACGGGATCCGCGCGCTGCCCCACGTGACCGAGGTGCAGACCCCCTACCGGGTCGGCGGGATGGCCTCCAGCCTCCAGATCGGCATCATCACCGCCAAACTCCAGGGCCACGACACCGACAAGGTGGCCGAGATCAGCCGCCAGGTCTCGGACGCGGCGGCCCCCGCGCGGGCGGCGGGGATCGAGGCGGTGCCCGCCGTCGCCTCCACCCCCGCCGACAAGGAGATCAAGACGGGGGCCAGCGAGATCATCGGCGTGCTCTGCGCGCTGCTGGTGCTGGTCTTCGCGTTCGGCACCGTGGTGGCCGCGATGATCCCGATCTTCACGGCGCTGATCAGCATCGCGACCGGCCTGGGCCTGATCAGCCTGCTCGGGCACGTCGTGGACGTGCCGAAGCAGGCATCCATCATGGCGACAATGATCGGGCTCGGCGTCGGCATCGACTACGCGCTCTTCCTGCTGAGCCGGCACCGCGGGCTGCTGGCCGCCGGGGTGCCGGTGCACGAGGCGGTGCGCCGGGTCGTGGCGAGCTCCGGCGGCGCGGTGGTCTTCGCGGGCGGCACGGTGATCATCGCGCTCAGCGCGCTCATGCTCGCCGGGTTCCCGATGCTGCAGACGCTCGGCTGGATCACCGGGGTCTCGGTCGTCTGCGCGGTGATCACCGCGGTCACCCTGGTGCCCGCGCTCCTCGGCCTGCTCGGCCACCGGGTGAACGCGCTGCGCCTGCCGTTCGCGGGCGGCCGGAAGGGAAGCCACGGCGCCTCGGGCTGGTCGGCGCTCGGCACTTGGGTCGCCCGACGCCCCTGGCGGGTGCTCGCGCTCAGCGTCGTGATCCTCGGCGCGCTGACCGCCCCCGCCCTCGGGATGAAGCTCGGCACGCTCGACGACGGCTACGCCGAGAAGGGCACCGACGCCCGCCGCGCATACGAGCTGCTGGAGGCCGGGTTCGGGCCGGGGTTCAACGGGCCGCTGATCGTGGTGGCCTCGCTCGACGAGAAGGCTCCGGCCTCGGGGCCCGAGCCGGCCGTGCTCAAGGAGCTCAAGAGGAAGGTCGCCGCGGTCGACGGCGTGGCGCACACCGCCGACCCCGTCCTCAACGACACCGGCACCGCCGCGCTGGTCCAGGCGATCCCCGAGTACGGTCCCGGCGACCCGCGGGCGCTGGACGTGGTCGAAGGCGTGCGCGCGATCCGCCTCGACGGGGCCGAGGTGCACGTGGGCGGCAAGGTGGCGGGCATGGCCGACGCGAACGCGCGGATGGCCGAGCGCACCCCGATCGTCATGGCCGTCGTGGTGGCGCTGAGCGCGCTGCTGCTGCTCCTGGCGTTCCGGTCGCCCGTGGTGGCGATCAAGGCCGCGGTGATGAACCTGGTCTCGCTCGGCGCGGCGTTCGGCGCGCTGTCGCTGGTCTTCTCCTTCGGCCTGGGCAGCGCCCTGGTCGGCATGGACCCGCCGGTCGGCGTGGACGACTCCTTCCTGACCGCGATCTTCTTCACGGTGCCGATCGACAGCTACATCCCGCTGATGCTGTTCGCGGTGCTGTTCGGCCTGTCGATGGACTACGAGGTCTTCCTGCTCACCGCCGTACGGCAGGCGTACCTGCGGCACGGGGACAACCGCCGGGCGGTGGCCGAGGGGCTGGGGTCGACCGGCCGGGTCATCACCTCCGCGGCCCTGATCATGGTGGCCGTCTTCGTGGCCTTCATCGCCTACCCCGACCCCATGGTCAAGATCTTCGGTGTCGGCCTCGCCGTCGCCGTCGCGGTGGACGCCACCGTCATCCGCGGGCTCCTGGTGCCGTCGACCATGGCCCTGCTGGGCAGGCTGAACTGGTGGTGCCCCCGCTGGCTGGACCGGATCCTGCCGGACCTCTCCGTGGAGGGGCACGACGAGGAGGAGGCCCCGGCGGAGGAGCCGCGCGGCAGGCTCGTCGGCGCCGGCCTGGGATGACCCGCGTCGCCGGCCCGGGGTCACCCGCGCCGGCCTGGGCCGTCCTCGCCGAGTTCCCCGCGGTTTTCCCGATGAGCCCACGCGGCGGCGCCGGTCTCGGCGAGAATGGCGCCGGAGGCCGGGACGCCTGTCCGCTCCGGCGGAGCGGTTTCGCGTCGGCCGGATAGTTTTGTGCTGATTAATCGGTTATGTGTTGATTAAGCGGTTCCGTGCCGGAAAAACGGGTCACAGATGACGTTCGGCGGCGAGTCGCCATGCGACATCCCGGCCTTAGCGGATATAGCATTTTCACTGTTCAGGACGCACATCATCCCCCCGAAAAGGCTGGAAAGCCCCTTTCCGGCCTTTCAGGCAACGCGTTTTCTTTGGGGATTCCATGCGACGTCTCTTGTGCACGACCGTCACCGGCCTGATCCTGCTCGGCGGCACCGTCACCGCCGCCCAGGCGGCCACCGGGCCCAGCGATCCCGAGTACGACCCCGGGTACGACCCGGGCTCCGCGCAGCTCCAGGCGGACCCGGCCTGGCAGGACATGACGGACCCGGCGGACATCCCGCCGCCTCCGCCCGGTCCCCGGCCCATGCCGCCCGGGGCCGGCCGGCCCGTACCGCTTCCCATGCCCGTACCGCCTGGGCCCGGCCGGCCCGTACCGCCTCCCATGCCCCTGCCGCCTCCGTCCGTGAGGCCGCCCTTCCCCGGCGTCAGGCAGCTCACGCTGTCGGTCGCCAGGGCCTACGGGCCGTTCACCCAGCCGCGGACCGTCTGGCTGAGCTGCTCTCCCGTGCGCGGCACGCACCCGAACCCGTACGCGGCGTGCAGGGAGCTGGCCCCGGCGCAGGGCAACCCGGCGTTCGTCAGCGTCGTGTCGCCGATCTTCTGCTCGCGCATCTACCAGCCGGTCACGGCGCGGGCGTACGGCTCCTGGAACGGCCGGTACATCCGGTTCCAGCGGACCTACCCCAACTCCTGTGAGCTGCGCAGGGCTACCGGCCTGGTCTTCGCGTTCTGAGCGCCGGGGTCTTTCCGAGTCCTCCGGCCGGGGAGAGTCCGGTCCCCGGCCGGAGTCCCCGGTTCGCGACCCCGTGACCGGGAGTCGTCACCGTCCGCGTCCCACGACCGGGAGCCGTCGCCCTCCGTGCCCCTCGGGTTCGGAAGACGTGCCGCGCATGTTCGTCCTGTCGGCCCTGGACCCCGGCATGCGCGGCACCCCGGCCGGCGTGTCGAGACGCCGGCCGCCGGAAATATCGCCTTTTCCGGATAGGCGCACCGGGTGCGCCAGGTGTTTCTCGGATTGGATCCGACAACAGGGATCAACCCCCGTGAGAAGGTGCGAGGGTTGTGATTTCCTGGCATCTATTTGCTTCCGGCGAACCGTGTGGTCCGGATGGTTTTTTGCACCCCGAAGTACCTTTTTGGCTGATCAGCACATTCGGTGCGTAATCAAGCAAGATTTCCGCCATCAAGGGCACAGGGAGATTCATGTGCTTCTTCCACGGTGCGGGCGAGCGCCGCACTCCGCCCCCGGCAGGCAGGCGGGAGCCCCGGCGGCGACCAGCCCCCCGGCACGGGGAACGCGCTGGGGCCTGGAGGCCCACCCGGTCCCGCGGGTCCGGCGGGGTCCGCGGGTCCTCCCGGCCCGGCGAGGCCGAGACCGCCGGTCCCGGTGGCTCCGGCGCCTCCGGTGGTCCCGCCCGTCCGGATGATCCCCGGGGTGACGATCGGGACGGTGCCGGTGCGGCCGATCGAGATCCTGACGCCGGTCACGCCGATCGTGTCCGGGTGGACCTGCTGCACCTCCTGCTCGCCGTCCTGCACCCCCTGCCCGCCGTCGTGGACGGCTCGTCGGCACCTGGAGCGCGTGGAGCCCCTGGACCTCCTGGAACTCCTGGAGCCCGTGGACGTGCTGACGCGCCCCGCGAGAGGCCGGGGCCGCGGGCCGCGTGTCCGCGTCCCCGGCCCTTGCCGCGTCCCCGGCCCGTGCCCCGTCGCCGGACGGGGAGCGCTCGCCGGCCGCGCCGTACGGTGCCCGCCGCGTGCCCGGCCCGCGCTCCGCCGATGAGCGGGCGGGGCTGCCAGCCGGTTCCAAGTCCTCCCCAAGTCGTGCCCGGAATGCTCCGCTCCGGAAAGCGAGTTTGGGGAGAGCGAGCTAATGCAGGCACGAACAACCGTCGCGGCCGGGCTGGCGGGACTGGTCCTGGCCGGCGTCATGGCGTCACCCGGAGCCGCCCTGGCGGCCCCGAAGGATTCGGAGATTCCCGTGGGAACGCGGCTGGCGGCCCGGACGCATCCGGCCGTGCAGCTCACCTCGGTGTCCTACACCGCCGACGTCGCGGTGCCGACCCCGGTGGCCAAGCCGGCGGCGATCAGGAACCTGACCGTACAGGGGGTCGAGGCCGTCCGGTCGGGCAAGATCTCCTCCGACGACAACAGCATCTACCGGTGGATCGTCCAGCAGATGGCCGGGAACCCGGGCCGTTACTTCTCGCCGGGGAAGCCGGAGCGGGTCGTGAAGGCCACCGCGGGCGGGCTGTGCACGGGCTGGTGGGTCACGCCGGACGGCTACATGGTCACCGCCGCCCACTGCGTCGGTCAGGAGGACGCCCAGCTGGCGCGGACCTTCGCGTCCCAGGCACTCGAGAAGATCAACAAGAAGGACGCCGCCGACCTGGTGGCCGACCTCGGCGAGTTCGCCTCCGACGACGAGATCGTCCGGACCGCCGCCAAGATCTTCCAGATCTGGAACGCCGACAACATCAAGATCCGTAACGTCGAGAGCTCGCTGTCCCTGCTGCAGAGCCTGCCCGGCGGCGGCGTGGACAAGACCGCCAAGGCGGTCCCCATCGAGCTGGTCGCCAGGGGGACGGTCTACCCGGGCAAGGACGTCGCGATCCTCAAGGCCAACGGCATGAACAACCTGCCGACCGTTCCGCTGGGCGCCGACTCCGACGTGCGGGTCGGCGACACGCTCTACATCAGCGGTTTCCCCGGCACGGTGACGCAGACCTCGATCTTCAACATCGAGTCCAAGCTCGAACCCGCGTTCACCGAGGGCCCCTACAACGCCTCCAGGCAGACCCCCGAGGGCGTGCCGTACATCCAGACGCAGGCGCCCTCCTACCCGGGGAACTCCGGTGGACCGGTGTTCAGCAGGGACGGCAAGGTCATCGGCATCCTGGTCGGCGGGCTGATCCAGCAGGACGGAGGCTCCACCGAGGGGGAGAGCTTCGTGCTGCCGGTCGGCGTCGTCAAGGAGAAGCTGAACGAGAAGAACATCCGGCCCGCCGAGTCGGTGACGACGAGGACCTACAACGAGGCGCTGGAGCTGTTCTTCGCCGACCACTACTCCGAGGCGCTGCCGAAGTTCCGGGAGGTCCAGGCGCTGCACCCGAACCACCCCTACGTCGCCCGGTACATCTCCGACTCCCAGCAGGCCATCACCGCGGGCCGGGACAGGAGCCCGGGCCCGATCCCGCCGTGGCTGATGTGGGGCGGCGGAGGCCTGGCGCTCGTGGCCGCGCTCGGCGCCCTGGCCGTCGTGCTCGGGCGCAGGCGCCGCCCGAAGGCGCCGGCGCCCTTCCCCGAGATCCCGTACGACGCGCGGCAGGCCCCCCGGATGGCGGGGCACGGGCCCGTGCCCCAGGGCGACCGGTCCGGACGGTACGACCCGTACGGCGCGGACCCGTACGGCGGGCACGATCCGTACGGCGCGCCGCGGCGGCCCGTCCACTCGCGGCGCTCGCCGCACCCCCTCCCGATGGGGCCGGGGGACGGCCCCGCCGTCGCCCCGCAGCCGCCGTACGGTCAGGCCCCGCAGGCCGGCCCCGGGGCCGACACCAGGATCGCCGATCTTGAGGCGGAGCTGGAACGGCTGCGCCGCGGTCTCGGCCGGCACCCGGACGACGGGCGCTGAGGCGCCGCTCCCGGCGGGCCCCCGGACGTCATGGAGCGCCCGGAGACCCGCGGGCCCCCGGACGTCATGGGGCATCCGGAGACCTTCGGGCGCGCCGTTCCCGGATCCCTCGCGGGGCCGGGAGCGGCGGTCACACCCGCTCCGGGACCTTCGCCCGGCGGCGTCCCCGGTAACCGCCGCGCACCAGGACGTCACCGCCGACCACGATGTCCTCCTGGGCGAGGACGGCCGCGGACCGGCTCAGGACGTCCGCGGACCGGCCCGGGAGGTCGACGGACCGGTTCGGGAGGTCGACGGACCGGGTGCGGACGGCCGGGGCGGGCCCGAGCCGGACGGTCGTGCCGGCCACGGACTCGGAACGCCGGTGCCGCCGGCCGCGCAGCGGGACGTCCTGGGCGAAGGCCGACGTCTCCAGCGGGTGCTCGCGATGGTGCCGCCGGTCCTGCTGCCGGGCGTCCTGCGTGAAGGCGATGGCCTCGGCGGGATGCTCGCGCAGGCGGCGTCTGCCCTGGTAGGGCGCCCTCGGGCCGTCGTGGCGGCGGACCGGGGAGATCTCCCGGTCCGGAGCCCGCTCCGGCCTCCCGGCGTCTCCGGTCCCTGCGGCGTCCCCGGCCGCGCCCGACCGGCTCTCCGGAACGGACGCGAACCAGCCCTCGGAGGCGGTCGTGGACCGGCTGCCCGATACGGGGGAGAACCAGCTCTCGGAGGCGGCCTCGGGGCGGTCCCCGGAGACGGCGGAGAGCCAGCTCTCCGCCGTCTCGCTCACGCGGGCGAGGAGGGCCGTCAGGTCGGTCTCCTCGGCGTGCGTGAGGCTGGCCGCGTCGGGGAACGGCTCGGCCCCCGCGCCGTGGGAGCCGGTACGGGCGAGTGCCGCCGGCAGGGCCTCGTCGGCCCGGTGGACGTGCAGGGACGAGGCCGTGACGACGGCCTGCTCGGCCGGCGGGACCGCCGCGGTGGTGGAGACGGCCGTCCGTGCGGTCGCGGCCCCGGGGAGGGACACCCGGCCGTCCCGCGCCGTGGTGGCCGCGGGGATGGGGACCGGGGTGGGCGTGATCTCGGGGAGGACCGTCCCGGCGGTCCGCGACTCGACGACCGGGGCCGTGGAGACGGGGGACACGGCCGTGGCAGGCGCGTTCTTGGTCATCCGGCGGCGTCCCGGTGCGCGGCGGCGGCCGGGGGCCCGGCGGGCGGGCGCCTTCCGCGACGGGGCCGCGGGGACCGCGCCGGCGAAGGCGAGGCGGGTCCGCGACTGCTTCATCCTGGCATGGGCGATCATCGCCATCGCGGTGAGCAGGACCGGCGCGAGAACGGTCGGGCTGCCGAGCTGGGGGACGGGCAGGGACAGGTCGCGGCCGGAGGCGACCGGGTCCGCGGAGATCGCCTTGGTGTCCGCGGTGGCCGGCTTGGCGTGCTTTCCGGCCGAGGTCCCGGACGGCGCGGCGGCCTGCCCGGCCGTCGTGCCGGTGATCCCCGCCGTCGCGCCCGTCGTGCCGGTGGTCCCGGTGGCGCCCGCCGTACCGGTGCCGACGCCGTTGACGGTCGTGGTCGTGGTCGCCGGGGCCTCGGCCTGGGCGGGGGACGGCGAGGGGGCGGCGTGCTTGCCGGGGCCCTTGGCGTGCTTGGGAGCGGGCTTGGCGGTCGTCTTCGTGCCGGTCTTCTCGACCGGCACGGGGTCGGGCACGGCGAACAGCGCCAGCACACCGGGGTCGGGCGAGACCTCCACCGAGTTGTCGGACCGGACGTCGGAGGAGGTGACGACGGTCTTCTTCTGGGCCGCCTCCTTCTCCAGCCGGGCCTTGATCTTCTCGGGGTAGCCGTAGCCGACGACCTTGTCGGTGTCGCGCACCTTGCGCTTGGCGACCCCGCCGTCGATGTTGCCCTCGATCGTGTGGATCTTCCGGCCCTCGACCTTGGTCACGATGCCCACGTGGTCGATGCGGTCGATCTTGTTCGAGCCGCCCCAGTCGAAGAAGACGATGGCGCCGGGCTCCGGGGTGGTGCCCCAGGCGTCCTGCTCCTTGAACCACCGCGCGTGGTAGACGGTGTAGGCGAACTGCCCCACCCAGCTCTCGTAGCCGAGCTTGTGCGCCGCCCACGACAGGTACATGTCGCACCAGGGGGCGGAGGAGTAGTCGTCCTTCGACACCACGGTGCCGTCGTACCAGCCGCCGAACTTCGTGTAACCGTCCGACTTCTCGGAGTAACCGAGCTGGCTTTCCAGCAGCTCGATGAACTTGTGCATCTCAGGGGTCATAGAGAGTTTCGCGAGAACCCCGATGGCCACGCGTGTGTGGTCGCGCCGCCTTCGCGACCTGGGCATCGGGGACGGGGTCGAACGATGGTGCGTTCACGCGGGCGGTCGGAGAGGGACCGGGGCGCGTGTGGCGGCACCATTGGCCAGTGTCTTCCGTGACGGGAGGGGTTACATGCTTCAAGAATAGGTTACGTCACGGTAAAGCGTGCATAGATCTCAAAACTGGGTAGGACCACTCAGATGGGTGCGTAGAGGACGAGGGTGTTCCCCGAGGGGTCGCGGAGCACCGCCCTCGTCTCGTGCGGTCCCGCCTCCGGCTCGCGCACCACCGTCGCGCCCGCGTCCGCCAGCTCCCGTACGGCCCGCGCGACGTCGTCCACCCGGTAGGACGGCGCGGTGACCTCCCCGGCCACCCGCTCCTCCGCCGCCACCAGCGCGACCGTGGCGCCGCCCCCGTCCAGGGCCGCGAACCGGTCGCCGTCGCGGAAGCGCACCGCCAGGCCGAGCGTCCCGGAGTAGAAGGCGATCGCCTCTCCCATGTCGGCCACGGGGATCAGGACGTTGCCAAGCTTGGTCAAGGAAGCCTCCGCGGGGGTCGGTTGTCGATCGACAAGCTAGCGATGCCGGTTTCCAGCTACAAGACGAGGTTCCAGGTGATTTTTTGCGAAACCTGGGTACCGGCCGTGCTTCACCCGGTTTTCGGGGGGCCGGAACCCGCTCGGCCGTCCGCCTGCCGGGCCGGACTCCACTCGGCCGTCCGCCGCCGGGCCGGACCTCCACTCAGCCACCCGCCCCCGCCGCCTCCGAGACGTCGTCCGTCCCCGTGAGGTCTCCGATTTCCGGGAGGCCGCCCGTCCCGGAGACGCCGGAGTCTGTCCCGGTGCGATCCGGGTCCGCCTCCGGAGCGGAGGGCCCGGAGAGCCCGGAAGGTCCGGAAAAGCCGGAGGAGCCGGAGAGGCCGGAGCGCCCGGAAGGCCCGGAGGCCGTGCCCCGCCCGCAGGCGGGCAGGCCCAGCCGCACGTCCCGGGAGCGCATCTCGCCGCCGGGGACGACGGCGATCGTCACCAGCCGGTGGGCGTACTCCCCGCAGGGGGGAAGGGCGGCGAACTCCCCGGGGACCCGGCGGGTGTACTCCGTCAGACCGGACAGCGTCAGGGTGCGGACGCCGCCGGTCAGCCCGCCCTCGCCGCCGACGACCTTCTGGGCGAACCCCAGCCGCACGGTCACCGCCGAGGTGCCCGCGGCCCGCACCCGGAAGCCGACCTCGGAGCCGTCGAACGAGATGATCTCCGCCTCCGCGGCCGGGGCGCCGGGAGAGGGGGTGGGCGAAGGCCCGGCCGGGGGCGGCGTGCCCGGGGAGGGCGCCGATCCCGTCGGGCTCGGCCGGCCGGGGACGGTGGCCGTCGCGGTGGGACCCGGCCGGCCCGGACCGGTGGCCGTCGCGGTGGGTCCCGGACTGCCCGGCCGCGCGGTGGGGCCGGGACGCCCGGGCCCGCCGGTGGGAGCCGGAGGAGCGGACCGGTCCGGGGAACCGCCCGGCCCGGTGGGCGCGGGCGGCGCGGTCCGGCCGGGGGCGGCGCTCCTCGGCGGCCCGGGGGAGGGGCTGGGGACGACGGGGTCCCGGGACCGTCCGCGGCCGGCCGGCCGGGCCGTCCCGTGGTCGCCGGAGGCGGCCGTGCCGCCCGCGTGCCGTCCCGGGGCGGGAGTGAAGACCGTGCCCGAGGCGAGCCGGTCGGGGGTCCGGCCCGCGACCACCAGTCCGGTGACGACCGCGACGCCGATCATCCCCGCGGCCGCCGCGATCCGCGGGCCGAGCCGGGGCCGGCGCGCCGTGCCCGCCCGGCCGGCCGCGTTCCCGGGCTTCGGGACGCCGGCCCTGGGAGTGGTCCTGGCCAGCGGGAACGCCAGCGCCAGCCCGATGGCGAGCTCGGCCAGGCGTTGCCGCCCCCGCCGCTCCCAGTCCGGCCCGCAGGCCGCGGGCGCGACCGACTCCAGGGCCGCGGCGAATTCCCGGGCCGTGGCCGGCCGGTCCGCCGGGTCCTTGGCCAGTCCGCGTGTCACCAGCTCGCGGAGCCCGTGGAGCCGAGGGGCCGGGGCCGGAACCGCCTCCACCGGGACCGGCTCGATCCGGTGCCGCCGCCCAAGCTCCGCGAGCTCCGCGAGCTCCGCGAGCTCCGCCGGTCCCGCGGTCTCCGGGCCGGGCCCCGCGTGCGCCGTGCCGTACGGCGGGCGCCCCGTGAGGCACTCGAAGAACACGCACGCGGCCGCGTACAGGTCGCCCGCCGGACCGGCCGGGAGCCCGTCCCACCACTCGGGCGCCGCGTAGGGCAGGCCGCCCGGCGGCCCCGGCCCGCCGGTGCGGGCGGCCACGCCGAAGTCCGTCAGCTTGCCGGCGCCGTCCGCCTGGACGAGCACGTTCTCCGGCCGGTGGCCGCGGTGCACCACTCCCGCGGAGTGCGCGGCCGCGAGGCCCGCCAGCGAGTCCCGCAGCACCACCAGCGCGGCCTCGGGGCCGAGGGCGCCGTGCCGGGCCAGGATCCTCCGGAGCGGGACCCCGTCCACCAGCTCCATCACGATCGCGGCCTGGATCACGTCCTCGTAGTACTCGTGGAACGAGACCACGTTGGGATCGCGCAGGTCCGCCAGGACGTGGGCGTCCCGCCGGAACCCGGCCAGGAACCCGGGGGAGTCCCGCAGGGAGGCGCCGAGATACTTGATGGCCACATAGGCGCCGGTGGCCTCGTAGGTGGCCAGCACCACGCGGCCGCCGCCCCCGCCGCCGAGCTCTCGCACCTCGCGGTATCCCGGAACCATCCAGTCCCCCTCCGAGCGCCGTCGGTTGTTCGACGGTCTCACCCCCCGGGACGGTTGTCACGGTTCGCGAACTTCGCACCGGGCAGTAAGCCGGATACGGGGGATGCATCGATGACGGGGGCCCGGTTCCATGCGGAAACTCGATGTCCCGCTGGCAGCGGTCGCCGTGGCGCTGCTGCTCGCGATGGTGGCGTGGGGGGTGATCTCCCCGGAATCGCTGAACACGGCGGGCACGGACGCGCTCGGCTGGGTGCTCGACGGCTTCGGCTGGCTGTTCGTGGTCGCCGCCGACCTCTTCCTGGTCCTGGCGGTCGTACTGGCGGCGAGCCGGTACGGCACGATCCGGCTCGGCAAGGACGACGACACCCCGGAGTTCTCCAACCTCGCGTGGGTCGCGATGATGTTCAGCGCCGGCATGGGCATCGGCCTCATGTTCTACGGCGTCGCCGAGCCCGTCACGCACCTGCTCCGGCCGCCTCCGGGACTGGGCGTCACCGCGGGCTCGCCGGAGGCCGCGCGCGTCGCGATGGAGTACTCGCTGTTCCACTGGACCCTGCACCCCTGGGCCATCTACGCGATCACCGGACTGGCCCTGGCGTACTCGACCTTCCGCATGGGGCGCGGCAACCGGTTCAGCGACGCCTTCATCCCGCTGTTCGGCGGCAGGCCCCGGCCGCTCGCGGGACGGGCACTGGATCTACTGGCGCTCCTCGCCACGGTCTTCGGCACCGCCACCAGCCTGGGGCTGGGAGCCCTGCAGGTGGAGTACGGCCTCAACGCGCTGTTCGGGCTCAGCGGCCGGCGGCTGGAGGTGATCGTCATCATCGTGCTGACCGCCGCCTTCGTCGTCTCGGCGGCGACCGGCGTGCACCGGGGCGTGCAGTGGCTGAGCACCGCCAACATCTACCTGGCCGCCCTCCTGGCCGTGCTCATCTTCGTCTTCGGCCCCACGATCGCCACCCTCGACCTGCTCCCCGCGTCGGTCGGCGGCTACCTGCAGGACCTCATCCCCATGTCCTCGCGGACGGGGGCGTTCATCGACAAGCAGTGGCTCGGGACCTGGACCATCTTCTACTGGGCGTGGTGGATGTCGTGGGCGCCGTTCGTCGGGGCCTTCATCGCCCGGATCTCCCGGGGGCGGACCGTCCGCGAGTTCGTCATCGGTGTCCTGCTCGTCCCGTCCGGCGTCAGCGTGCTCTGGTTCGTCATCAGCGGCGGCGCCGCCGTGTGGTTCCAGCGCGAGGGCACGGTGGACTTCTCCGCGACCCTCGCCAAGGGACCGGAGTCGGCGATGTTCACGCTGCTCGACCACCTGCCCCTGGCCCTGGTCACCACCGCGATCACCGTGATCCTCGTCGCGCTCTACTTCGTCAGCGGCGCGGACGCGGCCGCGCTCGTCCTCGGCTCGCTGTCCAGCAGGGGATCGCTCCACCCGCCCCGGCCGCTGGTCGTGATGTGGGGGGTGCTGACCGGCATGATCGCCCTGGTGCTCCTGCTGGCGGGCGGCCTGGAAGGGCTGCAGCGCGCCACGATCCTGGTCGCGCTGCCGTTCGTGGCCGTCATGCTCCTGCTCTGCGTGGCCCTGGTGAAGGAGCTGCGCCGGGATCCGAGGATCACCGCCCCCCGGGGGCACTCCTACGGCCTGCCGGCCGCCGTCCGGCGGGCCTGGGGCGAGGACGACGGGCCCTGACCCGCCGCGCGGCGGGCGGCGCCGGCCCGGAGGGGACCCGCTCCCGGGGCCGGACTCCGCGACCGGACTCCGGGGCCGGATTCCGGCGGCCGTACGGCGTGGCGGAGGGCATGACCGGCGGAACCGCGGGCAGCGTGGTGGCCTGGGTGGAGGATGCCCGGGAGAAGGAGTGCCATGGGGCTCGAAGTCGTCAAGGTGTTGCTCAAGGCCGCGGCGGGCGGGTTGTTCGTGCTGCTGTTCGCCGCGCTGGCGGAGGCGATCGCCCCGAAGAGGCTGGCGGGCGTGTTCTCCGCGGCTCCGTCCGTGGCCCTGGGCGGCATGCTGGTGACGGCCGGACTCAGCGGGGTGTCCGACGTCCGTCAGGCGGCACTGGGCATGGCGGTCGGGGCGATCGCGTTCGTCGTCTACTGCCTGGTGGGGGTGCCGCTGCTGAAGCGGTGGGGCGCCTGGAAGGGGTCGGCGGCCGCGCTCGGCGTCTGGCTGGTCGCGGCCGTGGCGGGCTACCTGGTGGTGTGGCCGTGACGAGCGACCTCCACGGCGACCACGAGGACCGGCGCCGCGGCCTGCCCGGCGGGCGCGACTCCGGCGGCGGCCGCACCGGTCCCCACGACGATCGCGGCGGCCACGGCTTCCACGGCGATCGCGATGGCTCCGGCGGCCGCCGGCGGGACGACGAGCGGCGCGACGAGGTACGGTTCGCCCCCCGCAAGCTCGCGGAGACCAGGCCGCGCGAGTGGCTGGTCCGGTTCGGGTTCGGCGCCGGGGTCTCCGCCCTCGCCGCCGTGATCGCCACGGTGGCCGGTCCGCGGTTCGGCGGCCTCTTCCTGGCGTTCCCGGCGATCCTGATGGCGTCGCTGACGCTGGTCGCCAAGAAGGAGAGCGTGCGCCAGGCCCGCAACGAGGCCCGGGGCGCGACCTTCGGCGCGGTGGGGCTGTTCGGCTTCGCCGCGGTCCTCGCCGCCGGGCTGGCCGCCCGGTGGCCGCTGTGGGCGGTCCTGACCGCCGCCACCGCGGCGTGGGCCGTCCTGGCGCTGGGCTGCTACCTGCTGGCCAGGGCGTTCGGCGCCGGGGGAGACGAGCCACCGGCGGGCTGAGCCCGCGGCCCCGACGCCACGTCCGCTCCGGACGCTCACGGCGGCTCCGGAGGGCTTCCGGCCGGCTCCGCGCGGACGGGCTCGTCCGGCGTCGCACCCGTGGAACCCGGCGGCCCGGAGCCGACTGGCGGCACGGAGCACCCGGCGGCACGGAGCACCCGGCGGCACGGAGCACCCGGCGGCACGGAGCGCCCGGCGGCACGGAGCGCCCGGCGGCCGCGGGTCAGCCGCCGCCGGTCTCCTCGGCGCGCGAGGACACGAAGTCCCCCGTGCCCTCCAGCGTGTAGAGGAGCCCCTCGTCCCGGAGCACCTGGACCGCCCGCCGTACGTCCTCGGGGGTGAGGCCGTACCGTTCCCCGAGGGCCTCCACGGAGGGGATCGGGCGGTCCATCTCCATCTCGCCGCGGGTGATCTGCGTCCGGAGGACGTCAGCGAGCCGCCGGTAGGCGGGGTCGTCCCCGCCGTTGTCGATCGTCACGACCAGGAATCGTAGACGTCGGCCGGGGGAACGCCGAGCAGGCGCGCGGCGAGGAGTCCGCCGGTTCGCCGCTTTCCGGTACCGTTCGGCGGGTGACCGTCCTGCTGCCCGGCGTGGCCCTCACCGACCACGTCCTCACCGTCCCCCTCGACCACGCCGACCCCGGAGGCGAGACCATCGAGGTCTTCGCCCGGGAGGCGGTGGACCCGGCCAGGCGGGACGAGGACCTGCCGTGGCTGCTCTTCCTGCAGGGCGGGCCGGGCGGCAGGTCGCCGCGGCCGACCGGCGCGGACGGCTGGCTGGGGCAGGCGCTGAAGACCCACCGGGTGCTCCTGCTCGACCAGCGGGGAACCGGCCGCAGCACCCCGGTCACCGCCGCGACCGTCTCCGGCTCCGACGCCGGGCTGGCCGCCCGCCTCGCGCACTTCCGCGCCGACGCGATCGTCGCCGACGCCGAGCTGATCCGCCGCGAGCTGTGCGGCGGGCGGCCGTGGGAGACCCTCGGCCAGAGCTACGGCGGGTTCGTCACGCTGACCTACCTGTCGCGGGCGCCCGAGGGCCTTTCCGCCTGCTACGTCACCGGCGGCCTGGCCGGGCTCGCGGCGAGCGCCGACGACGTCTACGCGCGGACCTACCCCAGGGTCCGCGCCAAGGCCGAGCGGTACTTCGCCCGCCACCCCGGCGACTCCGCCCGCCTGGACGCGATCGCCGACCATCTGCGCGACCGGGAGGTCCTGCTGCCCGACGGCGACCGGCTGACCGTGCGCCGCCTGCAGAGCCTCGGCATGTGCCTGGGGACGGGCGACGGCGCCGACCGCCTGCACTGGATGCTGGAGGAGGCGTGGGCCGGCGACCGGCTCTCCGACCCGTTCCTGTACGAGGTCATGACGGCCACCGGGTTCGTCGGCAACCCGCTCTACGCGGTCCTGCACGAGTCGATCTACGCCCAGGGCGGCGCCACCGCCTGGGCCGCGCACCGCCTGCTGCCGGAGGACTTCGCCGAGGACGCGCGCCCGCTGCTGCCCACCGGGGAGATGATCTATCCCTGGATGTTCGACGAGATCGCCGCGCTGCGCCCCTTCAGGGGCGCCGCCGAGATCATCGCGGCCCGCTCCGGCTGGCCCGCCCTCTACGACCCGGTACGGCTGGCGGCCAACCGGGTCCCGGTCGCCGCCGCCGTGTACTACGACGACATGTACGTCGACGAGGGCCTGTCGATGGAGACGGCCCGCGCGGTGGGCGGGGTGCGGGCCTGGGTGACCAACGAGTGGGAGCACGACGGTCTGCGCGTCTCCGGCGGCCGGGTCCTCGCCCGCCTGATGGAGACGGTCAAGGGCGTCCACGGCCCCTGAGCCGCCGGGCCGTCCCGCTTCCGCCCCGCCCCCGGGTCCCGTCCCGCGTCTCAGGACCCGTCTCCCGCTCCGCCTCCGCTCGCGGCCGCCCGGCTTCCGCCGGACGGCCGGGCGGGCGGTCAGGCGGGCGGTTCGACGAGCGGGAGCCGTACCTGGAAGCGGGTGTCGCCGGGCCTCGACTCCACCCGCAGGTCGCCGCCGTGCCGGCCGGCCACGATGCGGTAGGAGATGTCCAGCCCCAGCCCGGTGCCCTCGCCGACGGCCTTGGTGGTGAAGAACGGCTCGAAGATCCGCTCCTGCAGGTGCTCCGGGACGCCGGGGCCGGTGTCGCAGATCTCCACCAGGGCGGTGGTGTCGTACTCCACGCGGGTGCGGACGGTCAGTGTGCCGCTGCCGTCCATCGCGTCCAGCGCGTTGTGGATCAGGTTGGTCCACACCTGGTTGAGCTCCCCGGCGTAACCGGGGATCGGCGGCAGCTCCGGGTCGTAGTCGGTCGCCACGCTCACCCCGGGCGGGATCTTGCCCTTGAACATGGCGAGCGTGCTGCCCAGCAGCTCCCGCACGTCCACCGTCTGGTACGGCGCGCGGTCCATCTGCGAGTACTGCTTGGCGGAGGCCAGCAGCGAGGAGATCCGCCCGGTCGCGTCGGTCACCTCGTCCAGCATCTGGCTGATCTCGATGGCCTCCGAGAGCCAGCGCACCGCGCCGGGCAGGTGCTCCTCGCCGACCGCCTCGCGCACCGTGTCCAGCCCGCCGGGGCCGAAGCCCGCGCTCACCAGGGCGGGGGCCAGCTCCCAGCCGTCCGGCACCCCGGCGTCCTCCAGCGCCTCGCCCAGCGTGTCCTCGGCGTCGGAGATCTCCAGCGGGGACCGCGCGGGAATCTCCGAGGCGCCGTCCGTGCAGCCCTCCTGGAGGTCGATCAGGGCGCGCAGCCTGTCGGCGGGGATGCCCGACTCGGCCAGCGCGGCCAGCTCCCGCCGCGACGAGCGGACCATCTCCCGCAGCTCGCCCACGGCGCGCACGGCCGCCGCGGCCGGGTTGTTGAGCTCGTGGGTGAGCCCGGCGGTGATCGTGCCGAGCGCGGTCAGCCGCTGCCTGCGGTCGATGAAGTCCCGCTGGGCGAGCCCGCCGAGACGCACCCCGTCGAGCAGGTGCACCGCCATCGGGAACCACTCGCCGATCATGTGCCCGTACTTCTTCGCCGGGAGCACGAAGAGCCGTGACGGCTTGGTCGCGCGCAGCGAGTGGGCGTAGGTGTCCGGGGCGCGGTCGCCGAGGTAGGCCGAGATCGCCCCGGCGTAGACGCCGGGCTGGGAGGTGGGGGCCATGGAGACCGGCCCGGCGGGGGTCTCGGTGGTCATCATGACCTCGCCGTCGATGAGCACGAAGAACGACTCGGCGGGATCGCCCTGCCGCAGGACCGTCTCACCCGCGTCGTAGCCGCGTTCCTCGCCGTAGGCGACCAGCCAGGCGATCTTCTCGTCGTCGAGCCTGTCGAACAGGAACAGCCTTCTGAGCACCTCAGGATCGGTCATGCGGCCTTCCTCCCGGCCTCCGCGACGCCGCGGGCCCACGCCCCGCCCGCGCCGTATGCCACGTTCACGCCTTCTCCAGGTAGCGGTGGACGAGCGCCACGGCCATGGCGCCCTCGCCGACGGCCGAGGCGACCCGCTTGATGGAGTCGGCCCGCACGTCCCCGGCGGCGAACACGCCGGGCACGTTGGTCTCCA
Organism: Streptosporangium sp. NPDC004379; assembly: GCF_042873875.1. Taxonomy (NCBI): domain Bacteria; kingdom Bacillati; phylum Actinomycetota; class Actinomycetes; order Streptosporangiales; family Streptosporangiaceae; genus Streptosporangium; species Streptosporangium sp. NPDC004379. Next base: position 876,087 of record NZ_JBIAMC010000001.1, on the reverse strand, counting down.
GGTGATACGGCTCGCGCTGGAGCGGCCAGTTGCGGGGGCGGTTCCCCCCGGCGGTCAGGTCCGGCCCGGTGAGGACGAAGCCCCGGGCGTCGCGCTCGACCGTGTCGCCGAGCCAGTCGGTGAACGGCTCGGCGCCGATGAAGACGAACAACCGCTCGGTGTCCACCGCCCGCTCGCCGTCCGGCCCCTTGAGGACCAGCCGCTCCAGGTGCCCGTCGCCCTCGGCGGCGGTGATCTCGGTCCCGGTGTGCACCTCGACGTTCCGCAGCCCGGAGATCTGCTCGATCAGGTAGTGCGACATGGACCTCTCCAGGGCGTCGCCCCGGACGAGGAGGTGGACCGTGCGCGCGTACTTCGACAGGTGGACCGCGCACTGCCCGGCCGAGTTGGCCGCGCCGACGACGTAGACGTCGCTGCCGGCGCACTCGGCCGCCTCGGTCAGGGCCGCGCCGTAGTAGCAGCCGGAGCCGATGAAGCCGTCGAGCCCGGGGGCGGTGAGCCGCCGGTAGGCGACGCCGGTGGCCAGGATCACGGTGTGCGCCGCGATGCTGCCGCCGTCGGCGAAACCGATCACCCGTGCCCGACCCCTGACCTCCAGGCTGGTGACCTGGCGGGCGGTGAGCAGCTCGGCGCCGAACTTCAGGGCCTGGCGGCGGGCGCGGTCGGCGAGCTGGGCGCCGGACAGGCCGTCGGGGAAGCCGAGGTAGTTCTCGATGCGGGAGCTCTGCCCGGCCTGGCCGCCGGAGGCGTGCTGCTCGACCAGCACCGTGCGCAGCCCCTCGGAGGCCCCGTAGACCGCCGCGCCCAGTCCTCCGGGGCCGCCGCCGATGACGACCAGGTCGTAGAAGTCGGTGGCCGGGGTGGTGGACAGGCCGACGGCCGCGGCCAGCTCCGGGACGGAGGGGGCGGTGAGCGTCACGCCCTCGGCCGTGACCACCACGGGCAGCCGGTCGGGCGGCGGGGCGGCGCCGGTCCCGCCCGCACCCGCTCCGCCCGCGCCCGTCTCAACCGCGCCCGTCTCGCCCGCGCCCGTCTCGCCCGCCGCGGCGAGCAGTTCGGCGCCCTCGGGGGTGTCGGCCAGCATCCAGCGGTAGGGCACCTGGTTGCGCGACAGGAAGTCGCGGACCTCGTACGACCGCGCCGACCAGCGGGCGCCCACCACCCGCAGCTCGCCGGTCTCGCGCCGGTCGGTCCGCTGCCAGGCGTCGAGCTGGGCGTCCAGCACCGGATAGAGGTTCTCCTCCGGCGGGTCCCACGGCTTGAGCATGTAGTGGTCGAGGTCCACGACGTTGATCGCCTGGATCGCCGCGTCGGTGTCGGCGTAGGCGGTGAGGAGCACGCGGCGGGCGTGGGGGTACAGGTCCATGGCCTGTTCCAGGAACTCCACGCCGTTCATCTGGGGCATGCGGTAGTCGGCGAGGACGGCCGCGACGTCGTCGCCGCGCAGCCGGAGCTCGCGAAGGCTCTCCATGCCCTGGGCCGCCGTCTCGGCCCGGACGACGCGGTAGGAGTGGCTGTAGCGGCGTCGCAGGTCACGCGCCACCGACCGCGACACGCCCGGGTCGTCGTCAACCGTAACGATGACCGGTTTATCCATTATCTGCCTTCCAGGAGACGGCGCTTCCTTGAAGGATGTCATAGGCGGTCATACCTATATCGGACACCCCGAAAGATCAACGGCGGACGCCGGCGATGTACCGCTCGGCCAGCAGCACCACGGCGCGGTCCTGGGTGTACACACCCCAGCCCGCGCCGTTCGCCAGGCCGCCGATCAGGGCCTCCCGGCGGTCGCCCACGACGACGAGGAGACGGCTCCCGGCGTCCTCGCCGGCCGTGCCCCCGACCGCGTCCCGCCCGGACCCGGTCATGTCCCCCGTCGCGTCCCCCACCGGGCCCCGTTCGGTCCCGGAGCACGTCTCCGACACCTCGACCCCGCGCTTCGCGGCCCTGCGGACCAACGGGGACAGCCGCGCCGTCTCCTCCGGCCAGGCGGCGACGAGCAGGGAGGAGCGGGCCGCGGCCACCACGTCCCCGGCACGGGTGAGCAGCGACTCGGCGTCCCTGAGGTTGTGGGTCGGCGGAACCTCGGGCGGTGCGGCGATCGTGGGCAGCGAGGACTGCAGCGACTCCATCGAGTCGTCGAACTCCCGGCGCATCCGTTCCAGCAGGGCCGCGGGCGGCAGCGGCTGGTAGCCGACGACGCCCTCCTCCTCGTGCAGTTCGTAGGCGGCGCCCCGGGACACCAGCTTGCCCAGCGTCTCGTAGACCGTGCTGCGCGGCACGCCCGAGCGTTTGGCCACCTCGTAGCCGTTGAGCGGCCGTCCGGCCCCGACCAGCGTGACGTACGCCTTGGCCTCGTAGCCCGACATGCCCAGGCGTTGCAACTGCTCCACGACGTCTCGCATCGCAGTCATGCTACGGCGCGCTGTCACCGTTTAGTGTTGTCCCAAACTGCCAAATTCGGCCCCATATTCCGTACAGGAGCACCCCGGGGACGGCGAAGGGCCGCGACCGCCCCGGACGGGGGCGGCCGCGGCCCGGACGGGGGCGGCGGGGACGATCAGACCTGGCCGGCCTTCTCCAGCGCCGTGCAGCAGGTGTCCACGATGAGACGGGTGACCGTGTAGGGGTCGACGTTGGCGTTGGGGCGGCGGTCCTCGATGTAGCCCTTCTTGTCCACCTCGACCTGCCACGGGATGCGCACCGAGGCGCCGCGGTCGGAGACGCCGTAGCTGAACTGGTCCCAGCGGGCGGTCTCGTGGTGGCCGGTGAGGCGGTCCTCGACGTCGGCGCCGTAGTTCCTGACGTGCTCCAGCGCGTTCTCGGCGAGCGCCTCGCAGGCGGTGATGATCGCGTCGTAGCCCTCGCGCATCGCCTTGGTGGAGAAGTTCGTGTGCGCGCCGGCGCCGTTCCAGTCGCCCTTCACCGGCTTGGCGTCGAGCGTGGCGGCGATGTCGAAGTCCTCGGCGACGCGGTAGAGCAGCCAGCGGGCCACCCACAGGTGGTCGGCGACCTCGACGGGACCGGCCGGGCCGACCTGGAACTCCCACTGGCCGGGCATGACCTCGGCGTTGATGCCGGAGATCGCCAGACCGGCCTCAAGGCACAGGTCGAGGTGCTTCTCGACGACGTCGCGGCCGAAGACCTCGTCGGCGCCGACGCCGCAGTAGTAGCCGCCCTGCGGTGCGGGGAAGCCGCCCTGCGGGAAGCCGAGCGGGCGGCCCTCCTTGAAGAAGGTGTACTCCTGCTCGATGCCGAACCAGGACTCCTGGCCGGCGAACCGCTCGGCGACCTCCACGAGCCTGGCCCGGGTGTTGCTGACGTGCGGGGTCATGTCGGTGTTGAGGACCTCGCAGAGCACCAGCACATCGCCGCCGCCGCGGATCGGGTCCGGGCAGGTGAAGACCGGCTTGAGCACACGGTCGGAGGAGGAGCCCTCGGCCTGGTTGGTGCTGGAACCGTCGAAGCCCCAGAGCGGAGGCTCGGCGCCGTCCGCCAGGATCCTGGTCTTGGAGCGCAGCTTGGCGGTCGGCTTGGTGCCGTCGATCCAGATGTATTCGGCCTTGAAGGTCATCCGCGGGACTTCCTTGAGGAGAGAGATGTCTGGTGCGCTGCAAGACTCGCAAGGGGGGATTTCCCGGCTGTTGCCCGTATGTGAACAGAATGTTACCGATGCCCACTTGCCCGGTTTCGGGACGGTTGCCGGGTTCAGGGTGTCCTGGGCGCGCCGGCCTCGAAGAGATCCGCCGAGACCGACTCCTGGGCCAGGCGGCGCATGGCGTCGAAGATCCGGCCGTACACCACGGTCAGGACCACCAGCGCCTCGACCGCGCTCTCCCGGGGGCCGGCGAAGGGGATGACGCCGGTCTCGTTCTCGGTGACCAGCCGGAGCGCGGCCCCGGCGTAGGACCGCAGCTTCTCGTCCGTGGCGGGCATGCCGAGCCGGTCGAGGGTCAGGACGGCCTGGGCCAGCTCGTCGCGGGCGGGTGCGAGGGGGGTGATCCGCCAGCCGAGGTCGCCGATCAGCCGGTCCGCCTCGGCGCGGGCACGCCGCCAGTCCTCGTCGCCGGACCGGGGTTCGACTCCGGGCGCGAGGGCGTAGTGGGCGGTGCCGAGCACGGTGTGCATGTCCAGGCCCTCGTCGTCCACGGCGGCGAGCACCTTGCGGATGGCGGCGATGGGCAGCCGGCCCACCTCCAGCAGCGCGCGGATGAGGCGCAGCCGGCGCACGTGGGCCTCGCCGTACTCCGCCCGGGTGGCCGACGTCTGCTCCCCGGGAGGAAGGAGGCCCTCGCGCAGGTAGTACTTGATGGTCGGGACGGGGACGTCCGTGGCGGCGCTGAGCTGGGAGATCCGCATGATCGGATGGTATCGGCGGCCCGGCCCGCCGTCGGAGCGGCGGGCCGGGCCCGCGGGCGGGCCCGCCGTGACGTAGCCGAATGGCATGAAAGCAGGGGGTGCCGACGAAATCAACGCGGTTTCCAGGAATTCGCGTGATTTCCTTCGCCAAAGGATCACTTTCCATCGGAAAGCAGCAAGGGGTTGACGCAGTCCCTTGGTAAGAATAATTTTCATCCAACCTCCCGGCGGATGAAAGGAATGTCTGTGGCCGCAGGCGCGCTCGGACGCATCCAGACCGAGACGCCCACGCTGCCCGGAGCCCTCCGCCGGGTCGGCGAGGCCATCCTGGCCGACCCCGCCGCGGCCGCCCGTTCCACGATCATGGCGCTCGCCGAGCGCAGCGGCAGCTCCCCGGCGACCGTCACCCGGTTCTGCCGGGTCTTCGGCTTCAGCGGCTACGCCGGGCTGCGGGTCGCGCTGGCCACCGAGACCGGGCGGGCCGCGCAGGCCCACTGGGACGCCGGCGTCGGCCACGAGATCGCCCCCACCGACCCCCTCGACGTCGCGATCGGCGTGATGGCCGCCGCCGACTCCCGGCTCATCCAGGAGACCGCGGCCCAGCTCGACGCCGCCGTCGTCGCGCGGGTCGCCGACGCCGTCGTCGCCGCCGGCCGGACGCTGATCTTCGGCGTCTCCACCAGCGGGTCCGCGGCGGGCATGATGGCCGGGCGGCTGCGCCGGATCGGGATGCCCTGCTGGAGCCACGCCGACGCCCACGAGTCCCTCGCCGAGGCGGCGCTGCTCGCCCCCGGCGACGTCGCGATCGGGGTCTCCCACCAAGGCCGCACCCGCGAGGTCCTGGAACCGCTCGCCGAGGCCGCCGCCCGCGGCGCGACGACCGTCGCCGTCACCTCCTTCGCCCGCTCCCCGCTGGCCGACCTCGCCCGCCTGGTGCTGACCACCGCCAGCAGGGAGACCACCTTCCGGCTGGGCGGCCTGGCCGCCGTCCACTCCCAGCTGTTCGTCCTCGACACCGTCTACGTCGCCGTCGCGCAGCGCACCTACGAGCAGACCGACCGGGCGTTCGAGCTCACCATCCGGGCGCTCGAGAGCCACCGCGTGGAAAGGAACTGACGAGTGGAGACCGGCATGGGGATCGGAGCCGCGGACTACGCCCGCGAGGCGCGGACGCTGATGGACGAGGTCGTCCGCACGCAGGCGGAGGCGGTGGGACGGGCCGCCGCGCTGCTGACCGCGTCCGTCCTGGACGACGGCGTCATCCAGGCGTTCGGCTCCGGCCACTCCGAGGCCATCGCGATGGAGATCGCCGGCCGCGCGGGCGGGCTCGTGCCGACCAACCGCCTCGCGCTGCGCGACCTCGTCCTGTACGGCGGAGCCCCGGTGGACGTCCTCCTCGGCGCCCCCGGCGAGCTGGAGCGCGACCCCGAGGTCGCCCGGCGGATCTACGACCTCGCCCCCGTGCGGCCCCAGGACGCGTTCGTGCTGATCTCCAGCTCGGGGGTGAACGGCTCGGTGGTGGAGCTGGCCTCCGTCGTCAAGGAGAAGGGCCACGCCCTGGTCGCCCTGACCTCCGTACGGCACAGCACGGAGATGACCTCCCGCCACCCCTCGGGCCGCAAGCTCCTCGACTTCGCCGACGTGGTCCTCGACAACGGCGCGCCGTACGGCGACGCGATCATGCCGCTGCCGGGCGGCGGCACGTTCGGCGCGGTCTCCACCGTCACCTCCGCCCTGCTGGCCCAGATGGTCGTCGCCGAGGTGGTGCGCGCCCTGGCCGGGGCGGGCCGCACGCCGCCGGTCTACCGGTCCGTCAACGTGACCGGCGGCGACGAGCACAACCGCGACCTTGAGAACCGCTACGCCGGAAGGATCCGGCGAGGTGCCTGATCACCCCCCAGGAGGAAGAATGACCCAACTGTCCCGGCGCGAGCTGCTGCGCAGCGCGGTCCTCGCGGGAATCGCGCTGCCCGCGCTGTCCGCCTGCGCCACCCCCGCGGGCACCGGCGGCGGAGCCTCCCCGTCCGCGCCGGCCGCCGGAGCCACCAGCGCGGCCAACCCGCTCGGCTTCGCCGAGGACAAGCCCCTGGAGATCTGGATCTTCGACGGCGGCTTCGGCGACGCCTACGCCAAGGACATCCACGAAGCGCTGATCAAGGCCAAGCACCCCAAGCTGGAGATCAAGCACAACGCGACCAAGGAGGTCGCCAAGACCCTCCAGCCGCGCTTCGCCGGCGGCAACCCCCCGGAGTTCATCAACAACTCCGGCGCCAACGCCATGGACTTCGGCGCCCTCGTCCAGGACGGCCAGCTCGCCGACCTCACCCCGCTGTTCGACGCGCCGAGCTGGGACGACCCGGCCGTCAAGGTGCGCGACACGATCGACCCCGTCGCGATCGAACTGGGCAGCTACGACGGCACGCCGTACGTCCTCAACTACGCCAACACCGTCTGGGGCATCTGGTACTCCAAGAAGCTCTTCGACGCCGAGGGCTGGCAGCCGCCCAAGACCTGGGACGAGTTCCTCAAGCTCTGCGAGACCATCAAGAAGTCCGGCAAGGCCGCGCCGTTCACCTACGCCGGAAAGCACCCCTACTACATCTACGAGACCATCCTCACGCTCGCCGCGAAGATCGGCGGCAAGGACGTGCTGAAGAACATCGACAACCTCGAGGACGGCGCCTGGAAGGCCGAGCCGGTCAAGAAGGCCGCCGCCGCCTTCGCCGAGCTCGGCGCCAAGTACCTCCTGCAGGGCACCGCGGGACTGGACCACATCCAGACCCAGACCGCCCACAACAAGGGCCAGGTCGCCATGCTGCCCTGCGGCTCCTGGCTGGAGAACGAGCAGAAGGACACCACCCCCGCCGACTTCGGCTACGCGATGTTCCCGCTGCCGGACTTCACCTCCTCCGACGCCCTGCCGTACGGCACGCTGCACGCCCAGCCGGGCGAGGAGTACGTCGTGCCGTCCAAGTCGGGCAACCCCCGGGCGGGCATGGAGTACATGCGCGCGATGCTCTCGAAGGAGGGCGCCGGCAAGTTCATGGAGCTGGTCTCCACGCTGACCATCGTCAAGGGCGCCGGTGAGGGACGCACCCTCAAGCCGGGCCTGAAGAGCTCCTCCGACGCGCTGACCGCCGCCGGCGACAACACCGTCTGGTTCCTGTTCCGCAAGTGGTACGCCGAACTGCACGACGAGGTGGCCGCCGCGTCCGGGCAGCTCATGAACGGCAAGCTCACCGTCGACCAGTGGGCGGACCGCGCGCAGAAGAAGGCCGACTCCATCAAGAACGACTCCTCCGTGAAGAAGTTCTCGAGGTAGGCGGGGTGAGCGGCGGCACGGCTCATACGGCAGGGGCTCCGCGTCCGGCGCGTACGGAGCACGCGGCGGGCGCGGCGGCCGGGGAAGCGAGGGACGGCCGGTGAACCACGGCAGGCTGAGGTTCGTCACCGGGTTCCTCGCGGTCCCGGTGGCGCTGTACCTGATCTACGTGATCGCCCCCTACGCGCAGGCGTTCTACATCGCGCTCACCGACTGGCGCGGGGTCACCGCGTCCCCCCGCTTCGTCGGCGTGGAGAACTTCCGCAGGCTCTTCGCGGACGACGTCTTCTGGACGGCGGTCGGCCACAACCTGCTCCTGCTGATCCTGATGCCGCTGCTCACCATCGGCATCGCCCTGTTCTTCGCCTTCCTGCTCAACGCCGGGGGACGGGGCGGCGCCGCGGGCGTGTGGGGGTCGAAGTTCTACCGGGTGGTGTTCTTCTTCCCCCAGGTGCTGGCCGTGGCCGTGGTCGCGGTGCTGTTCCAGCAGGTCTTCCGGCCCGACCGCAGCGGCATGCTCAACGCGCCGCTGATGGCCCTCGGGTTCGAGCCGGTCGGCTTCCTGTCCGACACCGGCGTGGCGCTGTGGTCGATCCTCGGCGTGCTCGTCTGGCAGGCGGTCGGCTTCTACGTGGTGCTGTTCTCGGCCGGCATCGCCTCCATCCCGCGCGACCTGTTCGAGGCGGCGGCGATCGACGGCGCCGGGGGAGCGCAGCTCTTCTTCCGGATCACCCTGCCGCTGCTGTGGGACACCATCCAGGTCGGCTGGGTCTACCTCGGCATCGCGGCGCTGGACGTCTTCGCCGTCGTGTGGGTGATGACGGCCGAGCACGGCGGGCCCGACCACTCCACGACCGTGATGGCCGCGGAGATCTACCGCACGGCCTTCCAGTACTTCAAGTTCGGCTACGCCTCGGCGATGGGCGTGGTGCTCTTCTTCTTCACCATCGGGTTCGCGGCGCTGGCCCTGCGCCTGTCGCGGCGTGAGCGAATCGAGTTCTAGTGGCGGAAGCGGCGATTCCCCGGAGCCGGGCCCTCGCCCGGGAGGAGCGCAGGCGGCGGCTCGGCCCGTTCGGGGTCCTGACGCACCTCGCTCTGCTGGTGTGGACGGTCCTGGTCGTGATCCCGATCGCGTGGACCTTCCTGGCGTCGGTCAAGAGCGAGGACGAGATCTTCGGCGACGCCTGGTCGCTGCCGGCCGTCCTGCGCCTCGACAACTGGGCGCGGGCGTGGGACCAGGCCCACATCGGCCAGTACATGATCAACAGCGTGGTCGTCGTGGCGTTCGGCGTGTTCGGCACCATGCTGTTCGGCTCCATGGCCGCCTACGTGCTGGCCCGCTACCGGTTCTTCGGCAACCGGGCGATCTATCTCCTGTTCGTCTCGGGCCTGGCCTTCCCGGTCTACCTCGCGCTGACCCCGCTGTTCTTCGTGGTGCAGAACATGGGGACGCTGCCGGTGGTCGGGCCGTTCATCGGGCTGAACACCCACGCCGGGCTGGTCCTGGTCTACATCGCCTACTCGCTGCCGTTCACCGTGTTCTTCCTGGCCGCGTTCTTCCGGACGCTGCCCGGCGCGGTGGCCGAGGCCGCGTTCGTGGACGGGGCCTCGCACACCCGGGTGTTCTTCCAGATCATGCTGCCCATGGCCCGGCCGGGCATCGTCAGCGTGACGATCTTCAACGTGCTGGGTCAGTGGAACCAGTACCAGCTCCCGCTGGTGCTGCTCAACTCCGACCGGAGCAAGTGGGTGCTCACCCAGGGCATCGCCGACTTCTCCACCGCCGCGGGCTACGACGCCGACTGGTCGGCCCTGTTCGCGGCGCTCAGCATGGCGATCCTGCCGATGCTCGTGGTCTACACGATCTTCCAGAGCCAGATCCAGAAGGGCCTGACCGCCGGGGCGCTCAAGTGACGCCCCGCTGACGCCCCGCCGGCACGGTCCGTCGGGTGGCCTCTCCTCCTTCCCCGGGAGGGGCCGCCCGGCGGCGCCGGACCGGGGCCGGCGGGCGGCCCCTCAGCTCCCCGCGGTCCTCATGCCTCCGGGCGCTTCGGGCCCCTCGGGCCGCCCCTCGGGTTCCCTGGGTCCGTCAGGTTCTTCAGGGCCTCGCGGCGGCTCAGGCCGGTGATGCCCATGTGGTCCACGTAGCGGAGCACCTCGCCCGGATTTGTCTTGGCGTACTCGCGCAGCGCCCAGCCGATCGCCTTGCGGGCGAAGAAGTCGTTGTCGGACAGGCTCGGCTCGATGCAGGCGTGGAGCAGACCGGGGTCGGTGGCGCCCCGGAACCGGTTCTGGCACAGGATGGCCGTACGGCGCCGCCACAGGTCGCGGTCGCGGGCCCAGCGCAGCATGAGCGGGCGCATGACGTCGGGGAAGGCCGCCAGCAGGCCGCCGACGCGGTGGACGGCCAGCTCGTCGACGTAGTCCCACCACGCCCCGGTGACGATCATCTCCTCGTACATCGGCAGCGCGTCGAGCGTCTGGTGGGCCCGGTAGAGCCGGAAACCGGTCAGCTCGATCGCGGCGTAGCGCTCCTCGCGGTACTCGGCGTCCCGCCACAGCGTCAGCGCCGCCTCGCGCCACTCGTGCGCGTCCCGCAGCGGGTGCTCGCCGAAGACCCTCCGCAGCGCCGTACGGCGCGGCACCGCCTGGGCCCCGAGGAAGGGCAGGTCCGACTTCATGTAGGCCCGCATCGCCTCGGCCTTGCCCGGGTCCGCCGCCTCCGTCAGGGCGATCCGCACGGCCTTGTGCAGTGTGTCCATCGCTCCCCGTCAGTCCTGGTGGCTGCTGCGCTCGCCGGTGGCCAGGCCGTCGAACAGGATCGTGATGTAGTGCTCGGCGACGGCCGCGGTGTCGAGGCGGCCGTCAGGCCGGAACCAGCGGACCGCGACCCAGATGGTGTCACGGATCATGCGGTAGGTCAGCTTGGGATCGACGTCGGGGCGGATCCCGCCGGTGGCCTGGCCCCGCTTGATCTGCTCGATCCACATCCGCTCGACCTCCTCCTCGGCCTTCACCAGGTAGCCGAAGCGGTCGCCGGGCAGGGATCGCAGGTAGTTCCAGTCGTTCTGCATGACGGTGACCGCGGCGCGGTGCGGCTCCAGCGCGGCGAACCCGGTGCGGACCATCTCCGCCAGGACCTCGCGCGGCTCGCCCCCGCGCGCCAGCACGGCGCGGTAGCGGCCCACCAGGTCGTCGAGGAAGGTGGTCAGCACCTCGTCGACGATCGACTCCTTGGAGTCGAAGTGGTGGTAGAGGCTCCCGGACAGGATGCCGGCCTCCTCCGCGATCTCGCGGACGGTCGTGGCCTGGAACCCCTTGCGGGCGAAGAGCTCGGCGGCCAGCTTGACGAGGTGGTCACGGCGCTCGGAGGCCGACCCGGACGCGGTCGCGCGCCTGGCCGCGCCCTGGCGTCCGGCCGGGGTCCTGGTCGTGCCGCCGGAGTTCTTTCGCGTGTTCACGTCACCCATTATGAGACTTTGCGCAATCGCTTGTTCGCCGGAACACACCAGCTCACGCCCGTTCTCTCCGAACCCGGAGGAGATCCTCCCGGAGCCCGGACGGGAGCGGAACGGGCGCTTCTAACGGCTCTGACGGCGGATCGTACCGGTGTCCAGCAGCAGCGCCCGCAGGGAGGCGTGCCCGCGCAGCCTGCCGACCAGCCTCGTCACCGGGGCGACCAGGGCCCACATGACCAGCGGCGCCACCACCGCGCCGAGCAGCAGACCGGCCATGACGTCGTGCGGGAAGTGGACGCCGACGAACACCCGGGAGAACGCCCCCAGCACCGCCAGCACCGGCACGTAGAACAGTGTGCGACGCCAGGCGACGGCCAGCGCCACGGCGGTGGCGCCGGCGAGCGTCGCGTGGTTGCTCGGCAGCGACCAGTCCCCGAACTCCGGGCACGGGACGAGGGTGACCACGCCGTGGACCAGGCGGCAGGGGCGGTCGATCCGCAGCGCGTTCTTGAGGACCTCGCTGACCAGGTAGGACGCCGTCATCGCGACGGGGGCGAGGAGCGCCAGCGCCATACCCCGGTCGCCGCCGCGCCTGGCCCGCCACCAGGCGACGAGGTACAGGACGGCGAAGACCATCAGCACGGCCTCGGTACCGACCTCGGCCAGCTCCTGGAACCAGTGCGGGGTGGTCCGGGCGAACGCGGTGATCTGCCGGTACCACTCGGCGCTCACGTCGGGGACGTCTTCGATCTCGTTGTGCACGCTTCCTCCGTGTCGTTCCAGACGGTGCTGATGACCGTAGGAAGCGGGAGGTGCGGCCGGCCGTCGCCGAACGTCGCCGGCTGCCGTTGACTTTAGTCAATGCCGGGGTGGCGTCCGGCGTTCCGCGGAGCCCCGCCCCGGCGTGTCGGCACGGTGCGGGAGGGCCGGGAGAACGCGGACGGCCGGTGGGCCCGGGGGTCTGGCGGCGTGTGAAGGACCGGCGGGCCCGGAGGGCCGGGAGAGAGCGCAGAGCAGGCGGTGCGGGAGGCCCTCCCTCGTACGGACCGGCCGCGCAGGGGAGGGGCGGCCGTGCAGGGGAGGGGCGGCCGGTGGCCGGGGTGAAGACCCACGGTCAGCCCACTGGCAATTAGTAAACTTTCCTATTAGATTTGCGGGGAGTCCCGGGAGAGCGCTCTCGCCGGGAAGACCCCTGGGACAACGTGCTGCCCGCGCGCCCACGGCAGGAGACGCCGTCGCCGGGCGAGGAGGATGAATGAAGCACGGCCGAGAGCTGCTTCGCCTGGCGGACACCGTTGTCCTCCCCGGATTCGAGGGGAGGACCCCGCCCGACTGGCTCCGGCGGCGGCTCTCCGAAGGTCTGACCGGGGTGGTGCTCTTCTCCCGCAACATCGCCTCCCCGAGCCAGGTCGCGGACCTCACGGCGGCGCTGCGCGCGGAGAACCCGCAGGTCCTCGTCGGGGTCGACGAGGAGACGGGGGAGGTCACCCGGCTGGAGGCCGCCACCGGCAGCAGCAGGCCGGGAAACTTCGCCCTGGGCGTGGTGGACGACCCCGGCCTCACCGAGGAGATCGCCCGTGACCTCGGATGCGACCTGGCCCTGGCCGGGATCAACCTCGACTTCGCCCCCTCGGCGGACGTGAACTCCAATCCGCGCAACCCGGTCATCGGACTGCGTTCCTTCGGCTCCGGCCCGGATCTGGTCGCCCGGCACACCGCCGCCTGGATCCGCGGCCTGCAGTCCGCCGGGGTCGCCGCCTGCGCCAAGCACTTCCCCGGTCACGGCGACACCTCCGTCGACTCCCACCACGGGCTGCCGCTCGTCGGCGCCGACGCCGACGAACTGCGCGAGGTGGCGCTGCAGCCCTTCCGCGCGGCCGTGGCCGAGGGGGTGCGGGCGGTCATGACCGGTCACCTGCTGGTCCCGGCGTTCGACCCCGCCATGCCCTCCACGCTCAGCGGCCCGCTGCTGCGCGACCTGCTCCGCGACGAACTGGGCTTCGGAGGCGTCATCGTCACCGACGGCATCGAGATGGAGGCGGTCTCCGGACCGCACGGCATCGGCGGCGCGTCCGCGCTGGCCGTCGCCGCCGGGGCCGACGCGATCTGCGTGGGCGGTGAGCACGCCGACGAGCGGACCGCCGTCGCGGTGCGCGACGCCATCGCCGACGCCGTGGTCGAGGGCAGGCTCCCCGAGGAACGGCTGGCCGACGCGGCCGAGCGGGTCTGCGAGCTGGCTCTCTGGGCCGCCTCGGCGGGACCCGCCCGCCGGTCCGCCGTCTCCGCGTCTCCCGGGGGGCCGGCCGCCGGCCGTACCGTCGCGCCGGCCGGTTCCCCGGAGGCGTCCGCGCGTCCCGGGGGCGTCCCCGCCGGTATGGCCGCCGCCCGGCGGGCGCTGCGGGTCACCCGGCGCTCCTCCGCGGCCGTCATCCCGCTGCCCGCCCCGCCCCACGTGCTCGAACTCGCCCCCGAGATGAACCTCGCCATCGACCCGCACACCCCCTGGGGCGTCGGCGAGCCGCTCGGCAAACTGCTGCCCGGCACCACGGTGACCCGCCTGACCGCCCCGGAGGCCACCGGGGGAGCGGTTGAGACGGTCCTGGCCGCGGCGTCCGGCCGGCCCCTGGTCGCCGTCGTCCGCGACGCCCACCGCCACGCCTGGCAGGCCGCGGTCCTGGAGCACCTGCTGGCCGCCCGGCCGGACGCCGTCGTGGTCGAGATGGGGCTACCCGGCCGCCGCGACCTCGGCGCGGTCCACCTGGCGACGTACGGCGCCGCCCGCGTCTGCGGTCAGGCCGCCGCCGAACTGCTCGCCGGGGGCGCGGGGTTCTGACGACGGGACGGCCGGGGCCGCGCCGAAGCCCACGACCGGTCCTTCCCGAAATGCCGGTTGAATCGGAATAGTTCTGATTGTTCGCAAATAGGACGTACTTCGTAAAGGGCGTCCTCGCCGAGGAGAACGACCCGGACCGGACGGGGGAGACGCCGAACTCCCGGCACGGCTCGGGTTCGGTCGGGGTGGACACGACCGGTCAGGCCATCTCCCACAGCAGGCGGTAGTAGGCGATGCGCTCGGTGTCCGGGGCGACCCCGTACGCGTCGTAGATGACGCCGTCGTATCCCGGGCCGTAGTTCCAGTCGGTGCTCCACGCCGCGACCGCGAGGTCGGCCCACCGGTCGGCCACGCCGAGCGAGCCGAGGTCGACGTGGGCGGCGAACGCGCCGTCGTCGTCCAGCAGGGTGTTGGGGGCGCACGCGTCGCCGTGACAGACGACCAGGCGGTCGATCGGGGGCGGCGCGCCGATGCGCGCCCTGGCCTCGGCGAGGTCGGCGCATCCGTGCGCGGCGAGCTCGCTCACCGGTCCGTCGCCGGCGGCGAGACGCTCGTCGGCGCGGACGAGCCGGCGCTCGACGCTCCAGTCGAACGGGCATCCGTCCACGGGCAGGGCGTCGTGCAGCACACGCAGTCCCCGGCCGATCGCGGCGGCCGCGGTCGCCGGGTCGGCGGTCCACCGGGGGTCCACCGCCGACCGGCCGGGAAGCGCCGCCGTGACCAGCCACGCGCCGTCGGCGTCCGCGCCGTGCTCGACGACCCGCGGAACGGTCACCCACCGCCGCGCCCAGGCCAGGCGCTCCGCCTCACCGGCGAGGTCGATCTCCGGAGTGCCCGCGGCGACCCACTTGACGTACCGGCCGCCGCCGGAGGCGTCCCCGAGGCGGAACGTCAGGCCGCCGAGTTCGTTGCGCCACACCGGGGTGACGGTGTCGCCGCCGGCGAGCGCCGCGACGACGGCGGGGACGGGCACCGGTCCGGTCGGGATCTCGGAGATTACGGGGAGGCTCATGACGGACATGATCCTCTCCTCTCCGGGCCGGTGGCGAACGGTTTCCCCGGCGGCGGGTCGCTCCTGTCGGGAGGGCCCGCGGGCGCCCGGTCCTCGATCCGGTCCCCGCTCCCGCCCCCTGCTCAGCCCCCGGTCCGCTCCACGGGGAGCCACAGCTCGGCCTCGGCCTCCCCGCCGTCCTGGGACATCCGGGTGCGCAGGATCTCCGGCCCCGGCCTGGTGCGGTACGGGTTGGACGGGAACCACTGCGAGTAGGCGTCCGCCCAGATGCGCTGCAGTGCCTCCGGGACCGGCCCCGAGTCCTCGAAGACCACCCATGTCCCCGCCGGGACGGCGAGGGCGTCCAGATCCCCGGGGACGTCGGCGCCGGTCACCACGCCGTGGTAATAGTCCAGTTCGCTGCCCTCCGCGCGGCCGGGGTCGATGTCGTCGCACACGGAGACGATCCCCCGGGGCTCCTGGTCCGACAGCGCCGCCATCCGCCCGAGGGTCTCCTGGCCGATGCTCCGGATGTGGTCGGCCATCGGCTGGTTGACCCCCAGTTGGACCAGGGGGATCCGCGCCTTCCTGCCGGCCACGCGGAACCCGTCCTTCTCCACGATCCGGTATCGCATGCTCGTGCTCCCCTCGATGACGAGGCGGAAGGACATGGGGGGCTGGAAGCGCAGGGCCGCGCCGGTCCGCCTGGCCTCGCCGGGACCGATGCCGTGCACGGCCCGGAACGCGCGGGCGAACGCCTCACCCGAGCCGTAGCCGTACCGCACCGCCACGTCGAGCAGCGTCTCCTCTCCCGCGATCACCAGGGCCCCGGCGACGCTGAGCCGCCGGCGGCGGACGTACTCCGACAGCGGCATGCCGGCCAGCGCGGAGAACATCCGCCGGAAGTGGTAGTCCGACGTGACGGCGATCCGCGCCAGCTCGGCGACGTCGATCGGCTCGTCGAGGTGCTCCTCGACGTACCGCATGGCCTGGTTCAGCCGGTCCAGCATCCCCGTCTCCCTCCCTTTCGAGCCGTCACGCCAGGAGCGGCTCATCTCCCAGGCGGTCCTGGTCCTCTAGGCGTCGGTGCTGCGCCTGCGGTAGGCGCGCTGCCGGCAGGCCCGCGAGCAGTACACGCGGGGACGGCCGGAGCGGGCGGCGTCCAGCGGGGTGCCGCATTCGGGGCAGCTCTCCCCGCGAATCCCGTCACGAATTACGTCACGAGTTTCGTCACGCTCCCCGCCGGGTCCATCGTCACGCTCCCCGGCGCGTTCGCGGACGAGCACCTCGACGCCGTCCAGGAGGCGGCTCAGGCCGAACGTGAAGGAGTCCTCCGGACGGTCCCAGCCTCCCGTCTCCCACAGGCGGGTGATCGCGGGGTAGCGGCCGAGCCGTTCGTACAGGGAGTCGCGGGCGCCCCACCAGTCCTGCTCCGACACGCCGCTGCGCCGCTCCTCGCGTCGCGTCTCGACCAGGAGCAGGGCCTCGGCGTCCACGAACCGGCCGAGCAGTCCGATCACCGCGATCACCTCGGACGGCCGTAGCGCCGTGCCGGCCAGCGTGCCGAGCATGTGGTCGTAGTAGGCGACGCCGTTGGGGCCCGGAAGGTGCCGGGATCCGCGCACCTCGGCCAGCCAGGGATGCCGCCCGCGGAGCTCCCACCCCTGCCGGGCCACCTCCTCCAGCCTCTCCCGCCAGCCCTCCCCGGCCTGCGGGCGGTCCGGCGCCCCGGAGGGGGAGCGGCCCCGCGCCTCGGCGAGGACCTCGCCCGTGACCTCGTCCACCATCAGGTCCACGAGCTGGTCGCGGCCGGGGACGTGCCGGTACAGCGACATGGTCGTGAAGCCGAGCCGGTCGGCGACCTTGCGCATCGACAGCCCCTCCAGTCCCTCGGCGTCGGCCAGTTCGACGGCGGCGCGCACGATCCGGCGCAGGCTGAGGCCCGGTCGCGGCTCGTGTTCCGCCTCCCGCCACAGCAGTTCCATGCCGTGGTCGGGGTCCCCCGATCTGCCTCGCGCCATTGGCACCTCCCGTGTTTATAGTGTATTACCTTGTGTACGGTATAAACAGCAAAGGCGGTCAAGCATGCTCCATCTCCACGTCGCCCCCGGCGGGGACGACTTCTGGCCCGGCTCCCTCGAACGCCCCTTCGCCACCCTGGAACGGGCCCGGTCGGCCGCCAGGGAGGCGGGAAGGGAGGCGGGAAGGGAGGCGGACGGGGACGTCGTCGTCCTGCTCCGGGGCGGCGTCCACGAGCTCACCCGGCCCCTCGAACTCACCGAGGCCGACTCCGGCGTCGTCTACCAGGCGTACGGATACGGCACCCCCGCGCAGGAGGAGGCCGTCCTGAGCGGCGGCCGGACGATCACCGGGTGGAGGGAGCGCGACGGTGTCTGGACGGCCGAGGTCGGCGACCTGGAGACCCGCCAGCTCCACGTCGACGGCCGCCGGGCCGAACGCGCCGGCATCCCGGGCCTGCCGGGCTCGTCCCCGGCCGCGACCGCCACCGGCTACGTCACCGACAGCACCGGCCCGCTCGGCTGGCGCAGCCCCCGCGACGTGGAGTTCGTCCACCGGGGCGTCTACCCGTGGACCGAGGCCCGACTGGGCGTCGCGGACGTCGCCCGCGACGGCGACCGGGCGGTGATCACCATGGCCCGGCCCGCCTTCGGCTGGGCCATGAAGCTGTACGACTCCGCGTGGGGCGGCGTCACCTCCACCGGCCCCGGACTGCCCACCCGGATCGAGAACGACCCGAGCTTCCTGCGCGAGCCGGGCACCTTCGTGCTCGACCGATCCCGCCCCGGCGACCACGTGCTGCACTACCTTCCCCGTCCCGGCGAGGAGCCGGCGCGCACGAAGGCGGTCGCCCCGGTGCTGGAGACCCTGCTGCGCGTGACCGGCGCGCGGGGGACGGCGTTCCTGGGGCTGGTGTTCGCCGACGCGACCTGGCTGCGCCCGAGCCGCCCCGAGGGCTTCGTGCACTACCACGGCAGCGGCTACTACGAGGGCGGCGGCGTCGAGGTGGCCGCCCTGGGGGAGGGAGCGTTCGTGACGTATCCCGCCGCGTCCGTGACGATTCCCGCCTGCGTCGTCTTTGAGGACACCGTGGACGCGGTGGTCGAGGGCTGCCGGTTCACCCGGCTCGGAGCGTCCGGGCTGGGCGTGTCCGGAGGCGAAGGGCTCACCGTGCGGGGCTGCGAATTCGACACCATCTCCGCCGGGGCCGTCGTGGTGTCCGGCGGCCGCGGCACCGTGATCGAGGACAACCTGGTACGCGGCATCGGGCTGGAGTACCGCGGATCGCCCGGAATCTCGATCATGGAGACGTCCGGCTGCGTCGTCGCGCACAACGAGATCGGTGACGTGCCGCACTGCGGGATCGTGGCAGGACCCGGCGAGGGCACCCGCATCCTGCACAACCGCACCGCCGACACCATGCGGGTCCTGGCCGACGGCGGCGGGATCTACCTGTCCGGGTCGCAGGGCCGCTCGTACGACGACGGCGCACTGGTGCGGGGCAACGTCATCGAGGACACCCGCACGCCGTACAACTTCGGGCTCTACACCGACTACGGGGCCTCGTGGGTGACGGTGGAGGGCAACGTCGTCGCCCGCGCCGACAACACGGCCGTGCTGCACGTGGCGCCGCCGCTGGAGAACGTCGTCTACCGGGACAACTTCTGGGACGCCGACCCGATCGGCCACGACGACCCGCCGGACGGGGTCACCTACGAGGGGAACGTCACCCTCAAGGACGAGCACGAGCTGAACGCCGCCACCGCCGCCATCCGGGCGCGGGCCGGCCGGCGTCCCCGGCCCCGGAGAGCCGGTTCCTGATCCGCCACGGCGTGGATCGGGGCAGCGGCCGGGCGCTCTCCGCCCGGACCCGGTTCGGCCAGGACGGCGCGACGCCGGCGGCTCAGGGACAGAATCGGGTGCATGACCGAGATGCCATCGAGACTGTCCATCGTGACCCTGGGGGCGAGAGACCTGCCGCGGCTGCGGGCGTTCTACCGCGGGCTGGGCTGGCCGGAGCTGCCGTCGAGTGACGACGCGTGGGCCGCCTTCACACTCGGCGGGGCGGTGCTCGCGCTGTACCCGCTGGACGAGCTGGCCGCCGAGGCCGCGCCGGGGACGCCGCCGCCGGGCGGATGGTCCGGAATCACCCTGGCCTGCAACGTCGACCACGCCGCGGAGGTGGACACCGCCTTCGCCGCCGCCGTGGCGGCGGGCGCGGTTCCGGTCGCCGAGCCGGTGGACCGGCCCTGGGGCGGGCGCTCGGCCTACATCGCCGACCCGGAGGGCCACCGGTGGGAGATCGCGTGGGCGCCGAACGCCGCGTTCGACGAGCGGGGCGCCCTGACGGCGTTCGGCTGACGAGCAGGGCGCACCGGCGGCCCTCGGCTAGTGCTTGCCGGGGCGACCGCGGTGGTCGTCCTTCGGGGCAGGGTCCCTGAACGTGTCGAGACCGGCGTCGCCGAGGAACGCGGTCAGGGGCCCGTCGGCGAGCCTGCCCTCGCGGCGGGCCCTCATCAGATCCCGCCCCGCCTCCTGGATCTTCCTGCCCGCCTCCCGGGCCCTGCCCTCGGCGAGCTTGCGGGCCGCCTCCCGGATCCTGTCGTGCGTCCTGCGCGCCAGTCGCGGATCGATGCCGCCGCGCGCCTGCTGGGCGGTCACGGCCCGGTCGAAGGCCGCCAGCCAGGCACGCGGATCCCGTACGGCGGGCCGGGCCGGGGTCCCGGTCGGCGCGGGCGTCGGCTTTGCGGTCGGCCGTGTCGTGGGCCGGGCGGCCGGGGTCGGCGCGGCGGAGGGCTTCCGTTCGCGGACCGGCTCCACGGGGGCGGCGGCGGACACGGTGGCGGTCGTCTCCGCCGGACCGGACGAGCCCGAGAACAGGGTCGCCGCTCCCACGGTGGCGACCACGATGGCCGCGAGGGCCGCGCCGACCTGAAGGAGGAGCCGCCGATCCCCTCTCGCCCCGCCGGGCCGGCCGGGCCGTACGGCGGGCGGAACGACCGGTGGGACCGGCGGGGCCTCGAACACGGTGGTGTCGCCCGCGCGGGCCGCCCGGACCGCCGGAGTGGCGGCGGGCCGTACCGGGGTGTGGACCGAGCGGGCGATGCCGTCCAGGACCTGGCGCACCTGCTCGGCCCCGGCCGGCCGTTCGCCGGGATTCTTGGCGAGCATGGCCATGACGAGCCGCTCCAGCTCGGCGGGGACGCCCGGCCGGTGGACGCTCAGCGGGTCGGGGGAGCGGTGGACGTGCTGGTGGATGAGTTCGGGCACCGAGCCGGTGAACGGCGGACGCCCGCACAGCAGTTCGTAGGCGACGCAGCCGAGCCCGTACAGGTCGCAGGCCGCCTCCCCGCCGGACTCGCCGATCTGCTCGGGCGCCAGGTAGGCGGCGGTGCCCACGATGGCGCCGGCCTTGGTCGGCCGCGCGGCCTCGCCGGCGACGTGCGCGAGACCGAAGCCGACGACCTTCAGCGTGCCGTCGCCGTTCAGGTGGAGGTTGCCGGGCTTGACGTCGCGGTGCACCACCCCGGCGCGGTGCGCCGCCGCCAGTCCCGCCGCGGCCTGGGCGAGCAGGAGGCAGGTCTCGGCCACCGGCAGCGGGCCGCGCGCCGCCAGCTCGGCGGCGAGGTCGCGGCCGGTCAGCAGCTCCATGACCATGAAGCGGCGGTTCTCCTCCTGGCCGACGTCCAGCAGGGTGACCGTGTTGGGGTGCACGATCTGCGCCGCCGCCCGCATCTCGCGGGCGAACCGCTCGGCCGCGGCGGCACCGCCCGCCGGAGGGTCGAGGATCTTGACGGCGACCGCCACGTCGAGCCGGTGGTCGTACGCTCGCCACACCTCGGCCCCGGCGCCCTGGCCGATCCGCTCCACGAGCCGATACCGCCCCGCGATCAGATCCGGCGTCACATCCGGCATATCAGCCCCTACTGACTCCGTCCCGGCAATTCTGGCCAACCTTACGGGTGCCCCGGCCGACGCGCGGACGGCTTGGGAACGCGGACGGTTCGGGACGCGGGCGGCTCGGGGGACGTAGGCGGCGTGAGAATGCGAGCGGCCTGAGGGCGTGGGCGGCTTGGTGGGGGCGTCATGGCCGGAGCCGCGCGGTCAGCCCGGCGGCACGAGGAGGGCGTCGACGAGCCGTACGGCGTCCGCGCTCTCCGCGGGGCGGCCGCTGAGGGCCTTGACGATCATGGCGCCCACCAGGGCCTCGCTCAGCTCCGCGACGAGCGCGTCGCCGCGCAGCTGACCGGCCTCGACCCCTGTGGCGAGGCGCCCGGCGAGCGAGGAGCTCCCGCCGAGGCTGTCCCGCAGCCGGGCGCCGATCTGCTCGTTCGCCGTCGCGGCGGCGATCAGCGAGATCATCAGCCCGCGCCCGTCCGGCTCCCGGAGGAGCTGGAAGAGCTGATCCAGCCACGCGACGAGGTCGGCGCGCAGATCTCCGGTGTCCGGGATCGTCAGCCTGGACGGCAGCAGCATCCCGTCCAGAAGGCAGTCGGCCACGAGGTCGCCCTTGGCCGGCCACCAGCGGTAGATCGTCTGCTTGCTCACTCCCGCCTCGGCGGCGATCCCCTCGATCGACAGGTGCTCATAGCCCCGCTGGGCGAACAGCCTGGCGGTCGCCTGAAGGATCGCCAGCCGCGCGCTCTCACTGCGGGGCGCCCCGCGACCTCGGCTCGGCATGGCCCTCATCCTAGCGATATTTCAAATACGGTACGTTGCGTATGATAATTCTCGGAAGCCCTGAAGGGGTGACTACATGGCCGAACTCCTCTACCGGCTGGGCAAGGCGGCCGCACGGCGCTCGTGGATCACGATCGCCACGTGGGCAGTGCTGCTGGTCCTGGCCGGCGCGGGCTTCGCCGCCGGATCCGGCACGCTGACCTCGAACTTCGACATCCCCAACACGGCCTCGTCGAAGGTCGTGGACGAGCTCGCCGGCAGGTTCCCCGACTTCGCCGGAGCGTCCGGAACCGCCGTGTTCCACACCGCCGACGGCTCGCCGTTCACCCCGGAGCAGCGGCAGCGGATCAGCGCGCTGGTCGCGGATGCCGGCGGACTGAAGGGAGTCGCCCGGACCGTCGACCCGTTCGAGACCGAGAAGCAGCGGGCGGGCCGCGAACGGGAACTCGCCGACGGCAAACGGCAGATCGAGGACGGCCGTACCCGGCTGGACGCCGGCCGGTCGCAGTTGGACGCCGGTGCGAAACGGCTCGCGGACGCCCAGGCCCGGCTCGACGCGGCGCGCGAGCAGGCGAAGTCGGCGGGCGCGCCGGCGCCGCAGCTCGCGATGCTCGACGCGCAGCAGAAGCGGCTGGACGCGCAGAAGGCGGAACTCGCGAAGCAGCGGAAGAAGATCGACGATTCACGCACCGAGCTCACGAGGAACGGCGAGTCGCTCGCGCTCGGCGAGCGACTGCTCGCCCACGCGTCGAAGATCCGTATGGTGTCCGGGAACGGCTCCGCCGCCCAGGTGACGATCGCGTTCACCGAGCCCCGCATGGAACTGGCCCCCGAGACGAAGAACGGGGTCATCGACCACTTCACGGCGAAGCCGATCGACGGCGTCGAGGTCGATTTCTCCACCGACATCGCGCAGGGCGTCCCGGAGATCATCGGCGTCGGTGAGGCGGTCGGCGTCGTGATCGCCGCGGTCGTCCTGCTCGTCATGCTCGGCAGCGTCGTGGCCGCGTCGTTCCCGATCGTCACGGCGCTCGTCGGCGTGGCCACCGGCGTCCTGGCGGCCCTCGCCTTCTCGGGCGTGGTGCAGATGGCCTCGGTGACCCCGGTCCTCGGCGTCATGCTGGGCCTGGCCGTCGGGATCGACTACTCGCTGTTCATCGTCAACCGCCACCGCAAGCAGTTGCTGCAGGGCGTCGGCGTCCACGAGTCCGTCGGCCTCGCCAACGGCACCGCCGGCAACGCCGTCGTGTTCGCCGGATCGACCGTGATCGTCGCCCTGCTCGCGCTCAACGTCACAGGCGTCCCGTTCCTCGGACTGATGGGTACGGTCGGCGCCGTCTGCGTGCTGATCGCCGTACTCGTCGCGATCACACTCACGCCCGCCCTGCTCGGGCTCGCGGGCATGCGCGTGCTCTCCCGCAGGAAACGCGAACGCGCGGCGGCGGCCCCGGCCGCGGCGGACGCCGCACCGGTGAGCAGGCCCGTCGCGCCCATGCCGACGTGGCGTGCCGTCGTGACGGCCCTCGCCTCGGTGATCGCCCTGCTCGTCGTCGCGATTCCGTCCCTGTCCATGCGGCTCGGGCTTCCCGACGGCTCGTCCGAACCGAGCGGATCGACCACGAACGCGGCCTTCATCGTCGTCGAGCGTGAATTCGGCGCGGGCGCGAACGGGCCGCTCCTCGTGGTCGCCACCCTCCCGGCCGCGGTGCCGGACGACGACCTCACCGCCGCCGAGGCGACCGTCGCGGACGCCCTCGCGGACCTCGGCGACGTCGAAGCCGTCGCCCCGGCCGGCGTGTCCGGCGACAAGACGGTCATCGCCTTCCAGGTCGTGCCCTCCGAGGGGCCGAACAGCGAGTCGACCGAGCGGCTCGTCCGCGACCTGCGCACGATGAAGCCCGTCTTCGTGGAGGCCGTGGACGGCGAGGTCTCGCTCGGCGTGGCGGGCCAGGCGGCGATCAACATCGACATCTCCGAGAGCCTCGCCGAGGTCCTGCCGGTGTATCTCCTGATCGTGGTCGGCCTGTCGCTGCTCATCATGATCGTGGTCTTCCGCTCGTTCCTGGTGCCCCTGGTCGCGACCGGCGGCTTCATCCTGTCGCTGCTGGCGACCTTCGGCGCGGTCGTCGCCGTGTTCCAGTGGGGCTGGCTCGCCGGTCTGCTCGGCATCGACGGAGTCGGTCCGATCCTGAGCTTCCTGCCGGTGATCCTGGTCGGCATCCTGTTCGGCCTCGCCATGGACTACCAGCTGTTCCTCGCCTCCGGCATGCGTGAGGCGTACGTGCACGGCTCACCGGCGCGTCTCGCGGTCACTCAGGGCCTGCGCGCCGGCCGTTCGGTGGTCATCGCGGCGGGCGTCATCATGGTGGCGGTGTTCGGCGGATTCGTGTTCAGTGAGTCGATCATCATTCGCTCGGTCGGGTTCGGCCTGGCCTTCGGGGTGCTCCTGGACGCGTTCGTCGTGCGGCTGCTGCTGATGCCGGCGCTCATGCACCTGCTCGGAAGGTCGGCCTGGTGGATCCCGAAGTGGCTCGACCGGATCATGCCGAACGTGGACGTCGAGGGCGCGGCTCTCGAACGGCGCCACCACATTCACGACTGAGGCCTGCCCGGCCCGGCGCTTCCCCGCGTGCGAGGCGTGCGATGCCCGGTTGCTTCCCCGCGTGCGCGGACCTCCCGGTCTCCGGATCACCGAGACCGGGAGGTCCGCCGTGGCAGGGGAGAGCCCGCCCGGCCGAGGCGAAAGTCGTGATATTTCAAAACGGGATTCCACGGGAAATGGCGGATCGGGCCGGGCGATAAGCGAACCCGAAAACGGGGCAAACGCCATCCGAGCCTTGTCGGCGTGAACGATCAATACCTACTGTGGTATTCAACGGTATTCAACGGTCTGTTTTCATCGGGGTCCTGGAAAGGGCGGGGGCGGTGTGGCCGAGCCGATGGTGCCCAATCCCCGGCACGCGGAACTGAGACGCCTGCTGGCCGAGGCCGCGGACCGGGCCGAAGAGGTACGGCGGGCCTACCGGCCCTCCTCCGCGGCGATGCGGTCGGGGCGGGTCTGGACGGGGCCGACCGCCACCGCGTGGACCGCCGAGCTGGAGGCCAGGCACCGGCGGCTCGGACAGCTCGCCCAACGGGTGGTCGACGCGATCGAGGAGGAGCTGCGCCGCCAGCCCGCCACGGTGCCCGAGTCGCAGGCGAACGCCATGCGCCGGGAGGCGGCCGGCCGAACCTGACCGGCGCGGCCCGAGCTCCGGCCGGACGCCGAACCCGACCGGCGCGATCCGAGCCCTCGCCGGACACCGAACCCGACCGGCACGGCGCCAGCTCTCGCCGGACACCGGGCCGTCGCCGACCGGCTCGACCGGTCCCATCCGCCCGTCAACGATCGAAAAGGGGGAAGTCCCGGTGGCATCCAGTGACGAGTTCTGCGGCATCGACCCCGAGGGGATGGGAGGGCTGGCGTCCTCCCTGGGCGGCGCGGCCGACCGGCTGACCGCCCTCAGCCGGGAGCTCGACGGCAGACTGCGGCGGTACGGGATCAGCGCTCCGGAGCTGCGGGAGATCGCCGACATCGCGGGCTGGGGCGGCGAGCAGGTGTCCATGCTGCGCCGCCGGATCGACCTGATCAACGACCTGGGCGCGGGCGCCCCGGAGCCGGGCGGCACGGGAGGGGCCGGTGGCTCCTCGCTCGTCCGGCTCCCCGCCGACCTGGAGGCGCTGGAGGCCGCCCGGGGACTGGCGACCATGTACGGCAAGGACATCTTCGTCACCTTCGAAGGCGACTTCCAGGCCAAGCTGATCCACGAGCACGTCGACGAGATCGCCGCCCTGGCGAAGAACCCCCAGGCCGCCGCAGCCTTCTACGCTCTGCTGTCCCCACAGGTCCGCGACAGCCTGGCCAGCCGTATCGCGCGCACCGGCAGCAAGACCGCCAAGCAGGACCTGGCGGCCTTCAGCAAGGTTCTGGGCGCGGCTCTCCACGCTCCCGCCCTCGTCCCCGCATTCACCAAGGTCAAGGCCGACCTGGCGAAGCCGACCAATGACAAGGCCGCTGCCTGGAACCGTCTCGCCCTGCTCAAGGGGGCAGGCGCTCCGGCGGACGTCCGCAGCACGGTGGCCCGCGGCCTGGTCCTGGACGACTTCGCCAAGAATCCGGGCCAGGACCGCCGCGCCGCCGGAACCACCGATACGAAGGCGTACGGATACTCCGCCGACCTGGTCGCCATGTCGCTGGATCTCCTCGCCGGGGACGGCGCGGCCGTACGGGACGCGTTCGCGAAGATGGGCGGGACGGATCTGAAAATGAGCCAGGTCGACAAGATGAAACACCTCATCGGCTACGCCAAGGTGATCGACACCGGGGACGAGGTGGCGGCGGCCTTCGGCCGGGCCGTGAAGGCGGGCACCGAGGCGACGACCGAACAGGCAGGGCATCACAGCCCGGAGGCCGCGGCGTTCACCATGGACATGATGAGGGCGGCGGGCTCTTTCGGTGAGGACATGCCCGAGGCCGCCCGAGAATCCATGGTGGCCATCGCGAAGTCCTACATCCATGAAATGGCCTCGGGTGCCCGTTTCGACAAGGCCGTGGACCGCGCCTCCGGCATGAAGATCCCAGAGAACTGGATCACTCTTCCGGGGGTGACTCCGGCGTTCTATCTCAGCCCCGGTGACACCCATCGCTTCCTCAAGACCTTCGTCGGGGACGAACGGCTCACCGAGGACTTCGACACGGAAGCGGGCCGGTTCCGCCATGACACGTTGACAGCCGCAGCCCGTCTGGACGCACGTGGCACGACCAGATACTTCGAAGACACGGCGAGGATGTTCGGTGACCTCGCCGGAGTCGAGTTCAAAGCGACGCTGGATGTACGTGGCGAACTGGACGCCACCGACGACCTGATCCGAGACATCACAAAGAACACCATGGCTCTTGGAATCGACAAGATCCCCATCCCAGGAGCCGCCTGGACCCTGGCCAAGGCATACGGCATCAGCACTCTTCTGGACGGTTGGGCCGACAGCTTCGAGACCAGGGTCGAGAAAGCGACCGGGGCTCGATCGGACTTCGTCCTCCGCCAGAAGTACGACATGGCGTATATCCTCCACGAGGCTCGCTACCCCGCGAGTGATCCGCCGCCCGAACTTGTCAGCAAGAAGACTGGCCATCTAAAGACTTATGATGAGCTCTTCAACGAAGCCAAGAGAGAGGTCAGTAAAGACAAGACGTTGGAGCAAGCGCTCCGGACGAAGTTGGCCTCATACGAGCAGTGGATGGATCGCAATGACGGGTTCGACAAAAAAATTGAATACTCGTCGGCGTTCCTTGCCAGCGAGCAAGCCAAAGAACAAATAAGGGTATGGAACTAGCGCGGCCTTCATCGTGGCAGGCAGGTGGTCATGGCATACAGTCGCCACGTAGGGGGTTCAGGGGAAATATACACGATCACTGTGACCCCTGAACTCTTAGAACCCTGAACGAAGCGCCCCTCTTCTGCATTTTCCTGACTGGAATCAGAATTAACCTTGTAGCCAAGCCGCTGGGCTAGGACGTTCTCCATAACTGCCTGAGCCCGCCCAAGATGAGAGGTCAGAGGCTCGTCGGCTCGTTCATCGTCTGCCGTGGCTCGCAACACCCGCTTAAATTTCCCTTTATCGCATGGGATGTCTTTTTCTGGACGCTGCAACACTCGGAGTTTCATAAGTGGGTTCTTGAAGAGATCGTCGGTCTCCAGGCGGTGCGTATCCTTCTGCAGCTCGGCCGCCGCATCCTTCAGTGACGGCTCGGAGGCGCATCCCGAGGCCGCCATGGCCAGTGTCAAGCCGATGGCCAGCAGTCGGGTGATACGCATTCAGCACCTCCGGAGCGGCTGAGACCGGGACATCCCAATCTTCGCCCACTCCGCCCGGCTGCGCCACACCCTTCGGCCACCTATTTGTCAGCAGTGACCGTTTTGGATCGATCGGCCGATTTGAGGGCCAGACTCTTCGTGCCTTCGATGGCCGGAGAATCGCCCGTCACCGTGGCTTCACCCTCCGAAGCCTTCTGCCGTGAGGACAAACGCCCGGCAGTCTCCGCGGCATTGACTGACCGTTCCCTCCGTTCTATGGAGTGACGGAAGATTTTCTCTATAGTGCTATTGGGGTTCTAATTCCTGTGCTTAGAATGCCTCACCCACGGTCAGTCGATCAACAGATCATAAGACCATTTTAAAGCAGGCGATGACAGTGGCTGGCATGACCATGCCAGATCAATGTCGACAATCGAGGGATAGGTCCGTTTTTTCTAATTCGGGAGGAAGTGCGATGGACAACATGCCATCTCTGGACCCCGGCTCCCCGCGTGTGCGGTTCGGTGCCGAGATGCGGCGGCTGCGTGAGGCCGAGCAGCTCTCCCAGGCCGCCGTCGCAGCCCGCCTGGGCTGTACCCAGACCCAGATCAGCCGCCTGGAGGCGGCCACCCGCACTCCGTCGAGATCCGACGCCGAACGGCTGGACCAGCTCTTCAAGCCGTCCAACGCCTCGTCGTTCACCCGCATCTACCAAAGCATCGTCTCCCAGTCC
The DNA here is from genome assembly GCF_042873875.1 of Streptosporangium sp. NPDC004379. NCBI lineage: Bacteria > Bacillati > Actinomycetota > Actinomycetes > Streptosporangiales > Streptosporangiaceae > Streptosporangium > Streptosporangium sp. NPDC004379. The sequence continues at coordinate 847,858 of NZ_JBIAMC010000001.1, read as the reverse complement.
CGCAGCCCGATCTGGTTCCGCGACTGGGCCGAGGAGATCGAGCCCACCGCCCTGGTCCTGCGCTCCTGGGACCCACTCCTGATGCCCGGCCTCCTCCAGACCGAGGCATACGCCCGCCACATCTTCAGCCAGGAACCGCACACCACTTCCGAGGAGATAGAGGAGCGGGTAAAGGATCGAATGGACCGGCAGAGAGTGCTGGATCGACAAGACTCCTTCTCCCTTCTCTTCCTCATCGACGCGGGTGTCCTCCGTCGGCAGGTAGGCGACGCGGAGGTGATGCGCGGTCAACTCGGCCATCTTCTCGATGCTGCAAAGAGGTCGAACATCTTCCTGCAAATAGTGGACCCGAAATGCCTTGTCGGGCTTCTCGGCGCATTCATGATCGCTGAGCTTCCGCATGGACAGCCGGATACCCTCCACGTGGACTCCTCAGCTGAAGGGCACGTCACGATGGACCCGGAATCCGTGGCAGCGACCTGGAAGCGCTATGAAACGATCCGGCTATGGGCCTACCCTGAGCACATGTCCCTCAAGATGATCGAGGATGCGAGGCGGGAATGGACCTGAGTAATGCTGTGTGGCAAAAGTCATCGCTTTCCGGCGGAAACGGTGGTCAGTGCGTCGAGGTGGCCGCCGACCTGCCCGGAGTGGTCGCGATCCGGGACAGCAAGGACCCCGACGGTCCCAAGCTGCTCTTCAGCCCCGCTGATTGGCGGGCCTTCGTCGGTGGAGTCAAGGCCGGGGAGTTCGATGTCTCGCGCTGAGCCGTACTCCGGTTCGGTCATCGTGTTCGAGGCGGAGCACGGACGGCCATCGACGGACGGCGGGTGGCTCGTGTTGATCGGTGGACGGGCCGCGAGCCGGTCGGGATGATCAGGAGCGGACGAGGCGGGCGACGGCGTCGGAGGCTTCCTTGATCTTGGCGTCGGCCTCGCCGCCGCCCTTGGCGATCGCTTCCGCGACGCAGTGCGCCATGTGCTCTTCGAGCAGTTCCAGGGCGAACGCCTGGAGCGCCCTGTTGGCGGCCGAGACCTGGGTGAGGATGTCGATGCAGTACTTGTCCTCGCCGACCATCCGCTGTAGTCCACGGACCTGTCCCTCGATCCGGCGCAGCCGCCTGAGGTGGTCTTCTTTGGCTTCCGTGTATCCGGCCATCTCCCCGCTCCCTGCTCTGAGGCCCGTCGCCCTACCTAACACCCCACCCCCCTACCGTATTTCGCGGGCCCGCCGTCGCTGGGGGCGGGCCCGCTCGTCGTCACTCTCACACCCGGGTGGGTGCCGCCTCGGCGTCCGCCGCGGGGGACCCGGCCGATGCGGGTCTCCGCATCAGCAGCAAGGTCAGTACGGCTCCCGACACCGCCACGACGGCCGCGCCGACGAAGGCGGCCTGGAATCCGTCGGTGAGCGCGGCCCGGCCGGTCGCTCCGGCGGTCGCCCCGCCGGTGGCGAGCGCGGTCATCACGGCCAGGCCGAGGGCCGAGCCGATCTGGTAGGTGGTGTTGACGATGCCGGACGCCAGCCCGCTCTCCTCGGGCCGCACGCCGGACATCGCCGACATCATCGCGGGAATGTAGGCCAGGGACATCCCCACCGCGGCGACCAGCGACGCGGGCAGCACGTCGGCGGCGAAACTTCCGTCCGCCCGGACCAGGGACAACCCGGCCACCCCCGCCGCGAGTACGGCGAGCCCGATGACGATCAGCGGCTTGGCGCCGAACCGGCCGAGCAGCCGGGCGGTGATCCCGATCATGAAGATCATGACGGCGACGGTCATGGGAAGCAGGGCTGCTCCGCTGGGGAAGGCGCTGTAGCCCAGGACTTGCTGCAGGTAGAGATTGAGGAAGTACCACATCGGGATCCAGGCCGCGCCCAGCAGCGCCATCGCCAGGTTGGCGATGGCCAGTCCGGGGGTGCGCCAGATCGCCGGTGGCATGAGCGGCTCCCGGACCGCGCGCTGCACGAGCAGGAACAGCGCGAGCAGCGCGACCGCCCCCGCCAGTTCCAGCAGCGTCGTGGCAGATCCCCAGCCCTGTTCCGGAGCCCGCACGATGGCGAACACGGCCAGGGCGATCCCGGCGGTGACGGCCAGGCCGCCGAGCACGTCCACCGAGCCGCGCCTGCCGGCGACCGCGGGCAGCAGGGCCGGTACGGCCAGCAGAGTGGCGACGCCGATCGGGATGTAGAGGATGAAGACCCACGGCCAGCTCAGATACTCGGTGACGACCCCGCCGAGGAACACTCCGGCGGTGCCTCCGGCCGGCGCGGCGGCGCCGTACAGCGCCATGGCCCTGCCGAGTTCGCGCGGGTCGTGCCCGAAGAGCATCATGAGCAGGGTCATCGAGGCCGGAGCGATGAGGGCGCCACCGGCGCCCTGCACGCCCCGGCCGAGGATCTCCATCCACGGGCCCTGCGCCGCGGCGGCGACGACCGAGCCGGCGATCAGGACCAGCCAGCCGGCGGTGAAGACCCTGCGGGCGCCGAACAGGTCGGACAGGCGTCCGCCGAGCAGCAGCAGGCCGCCGAAGGCGATGACGTAGGCGTTGAAAACCCACTGCAGGGCGTCCGCCGTGAAGCCGAGGTCGCGCTGGATGTCGGGTAGAGCGACCCCGATGATCGAGGTGTCCATGATGACCATGAACTGCGCGGTGGCGAGCACGACCAGTGCCCGCCATCTGCGCGGATTGACGGCGTTCATGCCGCACTCCTGTTCTTCGCATCCGCCTCGCGGTGGGAGGATGCGGTAGGGGTCGGGTGTGATGTCGAGTCGGGCCGATCCCGCAGGTGGGCGTGCATGCCAGTGCACGCCCACCGCCTTCTTCCGGGACCCGCCCCTAGGGCCGGCTCGCCAGCGCGTAGCCCGCCTGTTCCACCGCGGCCCGGATCTCCTCGTCGGCGAATCCCGAGCCGCTGACGGTGACCGCGCCGGTAGGGAGATCGACGGCGACGCCGGTGACGCCGCCGACCTTGCCGATCTCCCCGGAGACCGACGAGACGCAGTGTCCGCAGGTCATTCCGCTCACCGAATAGACCTTGCCGTCCGCCGCGCCCGTCTCAGCGGGCGCCTCGGTCCGCACCTGCTCAGTGCCGCACGCACACGCAGTGCACATGTCCGTCCTCCTTCTCGTTTACCCATGGGGGGTATGTCGAGCGAGACTGTAACATACCCCCACAGGGTTTATCTTCCCGGCTGCGCCTCCGGAGGGGCCGGATGAGGGCCTTCCGCCGGTTCCCGCCCCGCCGCCCCGCCTCCCGGGGTGGCGGCTCGAACCTGAGGCCGGCCGGACGGGTCTCCGCGGGAGTCGGGCGGGTCGAAGACGGGTCCCTGTGGGAGCCGGGCGGATCTCTGCGGGAACGGGGCGGGTCGAGGGCAGGTGTCTGCGGGAGCGGGGCGGGTCGAGGACGTGTTGCGGGGGTTATGTCGCCCCGACCCTCCATGATCATTTTTTGGTGCTCTGACCTGGCTTTATATCCATTCGATTATTGATCCGGCGATCATGCGAATATTGGACATCGGCTGATCCGTTCTGATGTGCTCGCAGCTCCGTAGTCATCGAGACCGAAGGACATGGCATGCGACCCCTGCACACCCGGCGTTTCCCCGCGGCACTGAAGGCCGCCGCGCTGACCGTCTCCGTCCTGGCGGGTGGCGCGGTCCACGGCCCGGCCGCAGCCACGGCGGCCGTCCAGACCCCCGCGGCGGCCGTTCACGCGCCGGTGGCGCAGGTCCGGCACGACCGGCAGGCGGTCGCGCCGTCCGGTCAGGCCGAGGCCGGGCGCCGGCTGCGCGCGCTGGAGGCGTCGTTCGACGGCCGGATCGGCGTCTACGCCGTCGACACGGCCACCGGCAAGAAGATCACTCACCGGGCCGGTGAGCGTTTCCCGCTGCTGTCCACTTTCAAGGCGGTGGCCGCCGCCGCGGTGCTGGACAAGGCCCGTACGACCGAGCCCGGGCTGATGGAGAAGGTCGTCCACTGGACGCAGGACGAGGTGAAGGAGAACTCGCCGGTTACCGAGCACCACGTGGAGGACGGACTGACCGTCGCCGAGCTGTGCGACGCGGCCATCACCGAGAGCGACAACACGGCCGGCAACATGCTGCTGAAGCAGATCGGGGGCCCGGCCGGCCTCACCCGGTACTTCCGCACCCTCAAGGACCCGGTCTCCCGCCTGGACCGCTGGGAGACCGAGCTGAACATCTGGAACCCCAAGGAGAAGCGGGACACCACCACCCCGGCGGCCATCGCGGCCGACCTGCGCGAGCTGACGTTCGGTGACGCGCTGAACGCCAAGGACCGGGCGCGGCTCAACGGGTGGCTGCGCGCGAACAAGACCGGTGACAAGCGCATCCGCGCCGGGCTGCCCAAGACCTGGACCGTCGGTGACAAGACCGGCGCGAGCTCGTACCACGGTGCGACGAACGACATCGCCGTCGTCTGGCCGGAGAACGCCAAGGCCCCGCTGGTCATGGCGATCTACACCACCCACCGGGCCGCCAAGGCGCCCAACGAGAACCAGGCCATCGCCGACACCGCGACCATCGTCGCCCAGGCCCTCGGCAAGCTCCCCAGGAGCTGACCCGGGCCGCCCGGGGCCTCCGCCGCTTCCCGGGTTCCGGCCCCGGCCGTAGACCGCCCGGCCGCCTCCGCCGCTTTCCGGCCCCGGCCGCGGACCGCCCGGCGGCCCGCGGAGCCCCAGGTCCCGGCCGGGCCGGCCGGGCCGACCGGCCATCCGGCGGCCTCCGCCGCGTTCGGCCCGTCACCGTCGGCTCTGTGGAAATGCTCTGCTTTATGTAGTGTTCATACGGTTATTTGATGACTTACGTATAGGACACCAAGTGAGCGTTTCCGCGGCCTATGTGACATTCGCTGACCCGGACGGGATCGACGACGAGAAGGAGGTCGTCCTCGCGGCCTGGGCCGCGGCCGGGATCGGCGGGCGGGCCGTGCGCTGGGACGACCCCGAGGCGGACTGGGCCGGCTTCGACGCCGCCGTGGTCCGTTCCGCCTGGGACTACATCGACCGGCGCGAGGAGTTCCTCGGCTGGGCCGGCCGCGTCGAGCGGGTCACCCGGCTGCTCAATCCGGCCGCCGTGCTGGAGCGCAACACCGACAAGACCTACATGCGGGACCTGGACGCGCCGTTCATCCCGACCTGCTGGGTCGGACCGGGTGAGACGCCCGACCTGCCGGTCCTGGACGAGTACGTGGTCAAACCCGCCGTCTCGGCCGGGGCGCGCGACACGATCAGGACCCGTGACCGCGGCAAGGCCGAGGCGCACGCAGCCCGGCTCGCCGCCGAGGGCCGGACCGTGATGGTCCAGCCGTACCTGGACATGGTGGAGACCGAGGGGGAGACCTCGCTGGTGTACCTCGGCGGCCGGTTCAGCCACGCCGTACGGCGCAGCGCGGCGCTGACCGCCGGGGCCGCCACGGAGCGGCAGAACAGCCGGGCCGAGCTGCGCGACCCCGCGGCCGATCAGGTGGCGCTGGCCGAGCGGGTGCTCGGCGAGCTGCCGGACCTGCTCTACGCCCGCGTCGACATGGTGCGCACGGCCGACGGGACCCCGGTCCTCATCGAGCTGGAGCTGACCGAGCCCTACCTGTTCCTGCGTTACGCGCCCGGCGCCGCCGAACGCCTCGCCCGAGCCCTCGCCGAGGCCGTCTGAACCGCCGCACCGCCCGGAAGGGGAACCGATACGGCGTGCGCCCCGGCGCAGTGGGGCGCACGCCGTACGGGGCTCGTCCCGGCGTCGTCACCGCCTCGGCGGCGCACGGCCGGAGGGGCCGCCTTCGGAGCGCTGCGGCTCGATCGGCTCACCGCCCCGCCGGCGCGCGGCCGGAGGCGGCTCAGCCGTGGGCGGTGATCCCGCCGTCCACCGGGATGACCGTCCCGGTGAGGTAGGCCCCCGCCCGCGAGGCGAGGAAGATCGCGGTCCCGGCCATGTCCTCGGGGGTGCCGATCCGGCCGAGCGGTACGTGCGACTCGACGGCCGAGCGGGTCGCCGGGTCGTTGAGCGCGAACGCCATCATCTTCGACTCGAACGGTCCGGGCGCGATGGCGTTGACCGTGATCGAGTCCGCGGCGAGTCGCTGGGACAGGTGCCGGGTCAGCATGTGGACGGCCGCCTTGGTCGCCGAGTAGGCGTAGGTCTCCATGGCCGGGACGCGGATGCCGTCCACGGACCCGACGTTGATCACCCTGGCCGGGTCCCCGGGGCTCGCGGCGGCGCGCAGCAGCGGCAGGAATCGCCGGGTGAGGCCGAACACGCCCTTGACGTTGATCCCCCAGAGCTTGTCGAAGGCCGCCTCGGGATACTCCTCAAGGGGCGCGCCCCAGGCGGCCCCGGCGTTGTTGACCAGCACGTCCAGCCGTGACTCTCGTGCCGAGACCGCCTCCGCGAGCGCGGCGGCGCCGTCCTCGGTGGACAGGTCGGCCGGTACGGCGACGCAGCCCAGCTCGGCGGCGGTCCTCTCCACCTCGGCGGCCTTGCGCGAGGAGATGTAGACGGTGGCCCCGGCCCGGACGAAACCGGTCGCGATCATGCGTCCGATGCCCCGGGAGCCGCCGGTGACGACGACCGTCTTGCCTTCCACGGAGAACAGAGTCATGTTCTGCAGCATGCCGTACCGGCGGCTTCACCGTCCACGCGGTCCCGCCGGGCCTCCCGGGCGGCGAGAAGGGCGCGGGTCGCGCGCCGCCTCCCACGGTCGCCGGTGCGCCGTCAAGACCCGTCTCACCGGAGCCCCGGGCCGTGACTGAAAAGAAATATCACGCCAGGAAACGAGAGTGAAACAATCTTCCACCATTCGTTGACACGCGCCGTCCCTATGGTGTGGCTTCTTCTACAACGATTCACCGGTTCGAAGGTGGGACAGAAACGATGACCAGATTGGGCGGGCGCCTGGCGGCGCTGGGCGTGGCGCTGGTAGTGGCCACACTCCCCGCTGCGCAAGGGCAGGCGCAGACACAGGCCACGCAGGCGCAGGCCGTACAGCAGAAGGCTCCCGCAGCCGGAAAGAAGATCGTCCGCATCGGCGCGACGCAGGCCGTCGACTCGATGAGCCCGTTCCTGGCGGTCCGGCTGGTCTCCTCGTCGGTCCACCGGTGGATCTACAGCTACCTGACGGTCCCCGACCCCAAGACCCTCCAGCCAAGCCCCGATCTGGCCGAGTCGTGGGAGACCTCCGACGACAAGCTGACGTGGACCTTCAAGATCCGCGACACCAAGTGGTCCGACGGTCAGCCGGTCACCGCGCAGGACGTCGCGTGGACGTTCAACACGATCATGACGAACGACGCGGCCAAGCAGGGCAACGGCCCGGTCGTGGAGAACTACGAGAGCGTCACCGCCACCGACGACCGGACCCTGGTCATCAAGACCAAGAAGCCGCAGGCGTCGATGCTGGACAACCCCATCCCGATCGTGCCCAAGCACGTCTGGGAGAAGGCCGGCGACCCCGGCAAGTTCCAGAACGACCAGTACCCGATCGTCGGCTCCGGCCCCTTCATCGCGGTCGAGCACAAGAAGGACGCCTACGTCCGGCTTGAGGCCAACCCGAACTACTGGCAGGGCAAGCCCAAGATCGACGAGCTGGACGTCGTCTTCTACGAGAACCCCGAGGCCGCGATCACCGGCCTGAAGAAGGGCGACATCGACCTCATCGGCCGCCTCGACGCCCCGCAGTACGAGGCGCTCAAGGGCGACCCGAACATCGTGCAGTGGAACGGCAACGGCCGCCGGGCCGCCTACCTCCAGATCAACCACGGCGCCACCACGATCGACGACAAGCCCGTCGGCGACGGCCACCCCGCGCTGAAGGACCAGAAGGTCCGCCAGGCCATCCACTACGCGATCGACAAGAAGGCCCTGGTCGACCAGGTGCAGAACGGCCTGGCCGTGCCCGCCGACGGGTCGATCATCCCGCCGATGTACAAGGACTTCTTCTGGCAGGCCGAGGGCGACGAGAAGGTCACCTTCGACATCGCCAAGGCCAACCAGATCCTCGACGACGCCGGATACAAGAAGGGCCCGGACGGCGTCCGGACCATGCCCGACGGCAAGCGCAAGCTGGAGATGCGCTTCAGCATCCACACCGACGCCCCCGTCGAGGACAAGCTCGCCCAGTACCTCACCGGGTGGCTCAAGCAGATCGGCATCACGCTGACCACCAAGAAGCTCGACTCGACGAAGTTCACCGAGGAGACCGGCTACACCGGCCTGTTCGACATCGCCATCAGCGGCTGGTCGGTCAACCCCGACCCCGAGGAGATCCTCGCCACCCACCTGTGCAGCCGCAGGCCCACGGCCAGCGGCGACGGCGGCGGCACCGAGTCGTTCTACTGCAACCCCGACTACGAGAAGCTCTACCAGGAGCAGCTCAGCGAGCTCGACCGCGCCAAGCGCGCCGAGGTCATCAAGAAGATGGAGAAGCAGCTCTACACCGACGCCCCGGTGATCGCCCTCTACTACCAGAACGACCTGGAGGGCTACCGCAAGGACCGGATCTCCAGCATCACACCGATGCCGGAGGACAAGGGCATCTTCTACGGCGCCAGCGGCCACTGGCCGATCTACTCGCTGGACGCCCCGGCCCCCGCGGCCGCGGGCTCCGCCGGTGACGGCGGCTCCAGCACCGGCCCCATCATCGGCGGCGTCGTGGCCGTCGTGGTCCTCGGCGCCCTGGGCTTCTTCCTGGCCCGCCGCCGCCGTTCCGTCACCGACGACCGCGAGTAGCGTCTCGATGACCGCACCTCTCGACACGGAGCCCGCCGCCGCGACCGCGGCGGCGGGCCCCGCCATGGAAGAGCGCGGCGCCCATCGGGGGGTGCTGCGCTACGCGCTGACGAAAACCGGCGGGGCCCTGCTCAGCATCGGCATGGTCATCGTCGCGACGTTCTTCCTGTTCCGGCTGATCCCCGGCGACCCCGCGCTCGCCTACACGCGCGACGTGCCGCTCAGCCCGGACCAGCTCGACCTGCTGCGCCGCCAGATGGGCCTGGACAAGCCCCTGATGCAGCAGTTCGCCGACTTCGTGCTGCGGACCGTGCGCCTGGACTTCGGCACCTCCTACGAGTACCGCCGGCCGGTCCTCGACCTCATCGGCGAGCGGCTGGGCCCCACGCTGGTGCTGGTCGGCACCGGCCTGGTCATCGCGGTCAGCCTGGGCCTGTGGCAGGGCACCCGGGCGGCGTGGAAGCACGGAAGCCGGTTCGACCGGATGTCCACCGGCGTCTCGCTCGTGCTGTGGTCGGTGCCGACGTTCTGGCTCGGCCTGCTGCTGCTGATGGTCTTCGCCGCCGGCATCGGCCCGATCCCGGGGATCTTCCCCACCCGCGGCATGGAGGGCGTGGACGCGCCCGACGGCCTGGCCTACATCCCGCACGTCGCCCTGCACCTGGTGCTGCCGTGCCTGACCCTGGTCGCCGTGGTCTACGCCCAGTACCTGCTGGTCATGCGGTCCTCGCTGCTGGACGAGATCGGCCAGGACTACGTGACCACCGCCCGCGCCAAGGGCCTGCGCGACGACCAGGTGCGCCGCCGGCACGCGGTGCCCAACGCGCTGCTGCCGACCATCACGCTGGTGTTCATCCACATCGGCTTCGTCGTCGGCGGCGCGGTGTCGGTGGAGACCGTCTTCTCCTGGCCGGGACTGGGTCTGCTGTTCTACGAGGCCATCAAGGGTCCTGATTTCGCCGTCATGCAGGGGACGTTCATCGTGGTGTGCACCGCCGTGATCATCATGAACACGCTGGCCGACGTGGCCTACCACGTCCTGGACCCGAGGGTGAGGTCGGCGTGAGCACTCCGAACACCACGGGACCGGGGAGCACCGGGAACCCGGACGGCGCCGGAAACGCGACCGGCGCGGGGGACAGGGGCGGCGCCGCCGGCTCCGTCAGCGCCGCGAGCCTCGCCCGGACCCGCCGCAGGCTCGCGCTGGCACGTTTCTGGCGCGAGTACCGCCGCCAGCGCGCCGGGCTGTACGGCGCGGTGATCCTCGTCGTGGCCGTCGCCCTGGCCCTCCTCACCCCGCTGCTCACCGACTCCACCGGGCTGGACGTCACCCAGGCGACCGGCGCGAAGATGGCGGCCCCGAGCCTCGCGTTCCCGTTCGGCACCGACGAGTCGGGCCGGTCGGTCCTGCTGATGGTGCTGTGGGGCTCGCGGATCTCGCTGCTCGTCGGCTTCCTCGCGGCCCTGCTCAGCATGGTCATCGGCACGGTGGTCGGCATCGCGGCCGGTCACTTCCGCGGCTGGACCTCCGCCGTGCTGATGCGGATCACCGACTGGTTCCTGGTCCTGCCCTCGCTGGTGCTGGCCCTGGTGCTCGCGGCCATCCTCGGCGGCAGCACCGCCACGATCATCCTGGCGATCGGCGTGACGTCCTGGGCGTCCACGGCCCGGCTGATCAGGGCGCAGACGCTGTCGGTGGAGGCCAGGCCGTACATCGAGCGGTCCCGGGCGCTGGGCGCGGGGCACTGGCACATCATGACCCGGCACGTGCTGCCGAACGTCGCCCCGCTGGTGCTGGCCAACACCACCCTCCAGGTGGCCAGCGCCATCGTCGCCGAGTCGACGCTGGCCTTCCTCGGCGCCGACTCCGGCCAGGTGTCGTGGGGCGGCCTGCTGCGCGGCTCCTACGACTGGGGCGCCGCCACCGCCGGCGCCTGGTGGTACATCCTCGCGCCGGGCCTGTGCATCGTCGCGGTCGTGATGGCGTTCACGCTGTGCGGCCGGGCGCTGGAGGCCGTACTCAACCCACGCCTGCGGGGGGTTTCCCGATGAGCCTGCTTCAGCTTCGCGACGTCTCGGTGACCTATCGGGTCGCCTCCGGCGAGGTGCCGGCCGTACGGGGGGTCTCCCTGGACCTCGAGGCCGGTCAGGCGCTCGGCGTCGCAGGGGAGTCGGGGTCGGGCAAGTCGACGCTGGCCATGGCCCTGCTGCGGCTGCTGCCCCGCGACGCCCGGGTGACCGGCGAGGTCCTGCTCGACGGCGAGGACGTCCTCGCCATGAAGTGGGGACGGCTGCGCGCGGTCCGCTGGGCGTCGGCGTCGGTCGTCTTCCAGGGGGCGCAGCACGCTCTGAACCCGGTGCGCCGCATCGAGGAGCAGATCGCCGAGCCGCTGCTGGTGCACGGCAAGGCCACCGCCGCCCAGGCCCGGCGCAGGGTCGCCGAGCTGCTGGAGCAGGTCGGCCTGCCCGCCTGGCGGGGCCGCAACTACCCGCACGAGCTGTCGGGCGGGCAGCGCCAGCGCGTGATGATCGCCATGGCGCTGGCCTGCTCGCCGCGCCTGATCATCGCGGACGAGCCGACGACCGCGCTGGACGTGATGATCCAGGCACAGGTGCTGACGCTGATCCGCTCGCTCATCGCCGAGCACGGCATCAGCATGATCATGATCTCGCACGACCTGTCGGTCCTGGCCTCCATGTGCGATCGCCTGGCGGTCATGTACGCCGGTCAGGTGGTGGAGCACGGCCCCTCGCGGGAGGTGTTCGCCGACGCGCGCCACCCCTACAGCCGCGCCCTGTCGGCCGCCTTCCCCACGGTCGGCGACCCCGCCTCCCGGCTGGCGCCCCGCGGCCTGGCCGGCGACCCGCCCGACCCCATGCACCTGCCGTCCGGCTGCTCCTTCCACCCGCGCTGCGACGTCGCCCTGCCCTCCTGCGCGTCGCGGCCGATCGAGCTGTGGCCGGCCGGGGAGGGGCGCCGGGCCGCGTGCGTGCACGTCCTGCCGGACCCGGCGCTGCCGGGGGATCTCCCGGGCCACAAGGACGTCCCGGGCGTCTCCGGGGACCTCCCGGAAGGCGCCGAGGATGATGTTCCGGTCATGCGACCGGCGAAGGAGGTCCGGTGAACGGGCGAAGCGACGGTACGGACGTCGAGGCCCCCCTGCTGGAGGCCCGTGACCTGCGCGTGGAGTTCAGCGCGCGCGGACGGCGCGCCCGCGCGGTGGACGGGGTCAACCTCGCCGTCGGCCGGCGGGAGATCGTCGCCCTGGTCGGCGAGTCCGGCTGCGGCAAGACGACGCTGGCACGCACCCTGCTCGGGCTGGAGCGCCCCACCGCGGGCGAGGTCCGCTACGACGGCGCCCCGCTGAACTACTCCTCGCGTGCGCTGAAGGCCTACCGGCGCGAGGTGCAGCTGGTGCTCCAGGACCCGATGGGGTCGCTCAACCCCCGGCACACCGTCTACGAGGCGGTGGCCGAGGGGCCGCGCATCCACGGCATGGCCGACGAGCACGAACGGGTCGTCTCGGCGCTGTCCCGGGCCGGGCTGCGCCCGCCGGAGCGCTTCCTGCAGTCCTACCCGCACGAGCTGTCCGGCGGCCAGCGGCAGCGCGTCGTCATCGCCGGGGCGCTGGCCCTCGACCCCGGGGTGCTGATCGCCGACGAGCCGGTGGCCTCGCTGGACGCCTCGGTGCGCGGGGAGATCCTCGCCCTGCTGCTGCGGCTGCGCGACGAGCTGGGCCTGTCGGCGCTGGTCGTCACCCACGACCTCGGGCTGGCCTGGAACATCGCCGACCGCGTCGCGGTGATGTATCTCGGCCGGATCGTCGAGTCCGGGCCCGTCGAGCAGATCCTGACCTCGCCGTCGCACCCCTACACCCAGGCGCTGCTGTCGGTGCTGCCGGAGTCGCCCGAGCCCGTGGTGCTGGGCGGCGAGCCGCCGGACCCGACCCGCATCCCCGGCGGCTGCCGCTTCCATCCGCGCTGCCAGGTCCTCGCCTCCGGCGCGGCGGCCGAGGCGGGGGTGGACGGGCGGTGCAGGTCGCAGCTCCTGGACATCCTGCCCGCCGCGCCGTCGTCGGCGGAGACCCATGTGGCCTGCCACTACGCGGAGGCGACCGCCCCGGCCCGCTCCTGACGCCCGGCGCGGACACCGGTGCCGGACCCGGCGGATCCCCACGGCCCCGCCCCGGTCCGCTCCTGACGCCCGCGTCCTTCCGTGCCCCGCCGGGACATACACCGGCTCCCGGCGGGCACGTCCTCCCCGTACGAAGAGGAGGGGAGCACATGTCACAGCCAGAGGAGAACAGGTCGCTCGCCGACCGGCGGGACGATCCCGAGGCATATGCGGAGCCCGACATCGCGGGCGAGTTCACCACGTCGGAGACCGATCCGGCGGGCCAGCCCGAGTCCGACCCCGACGAGCACGTCTACGGGGAGGCCGAGGGCTACGAGAGGCCGACCGAGGCCTGATGTCTCAGCCGGCCGCGGCCCCGGGGCCGCGGCCGGGCAGCGACAGCAGCCGGTCGACCAGGGCGACGGCGTGCCCCACGTCCGCGGGCCCGCCGAAGAAGATCATGTGGAAGTACAGCGGCGCCTGGACGACCTCCATCAGTTCCAGCAGTGCGGGTGGGTCCTCCCCGCGCGCGGCGGCCCGGTCGAGCATCGCCTGGAGTTGCACGGCGCGTTCCAGCAGGTAGGGGTCGGGCTCCCCGGCGTCCTCGGCGCGGTTGCCGAGCATGGCGGCCCGCACGTAGACCGGGCCCAGCGGACCGGCCAGGTCGGCCGCCATCCGGGTGGCGTACGCCTCCAGGTCACCGCGGAGCGTGCCGGTGTCCGGGACGGGGGAGGAGCGGGTGAGCCGCTCGGTCACCGCGTCGTCGATCAGTGAGCCGAGCGTGCCCCAGCGGCGGTAGATCGTGGCCTGGTGGACGCCGGACCGTTCGGCCACCTGGGTTACGGACAGATCATCCCAGTCCTTCTCGAGCAGCAGGTCGAGGACGGCCTCGTGCACTGCCGCGCGGACCTTGGCGCTGCGGCCTCCCGGCCGGTGGGCGGGGCGATGTTCTGGCATGGCCCAATGTTAACGCGAATCCCATTGCGTTAGCAGTCCGCTCCCGCTACCTTAAAGCGAAATAACTCGCTTTAAGTGAAGGGGATCCGGTGCGTCCACTGGTCTTCGAGAAGGACCCGTCGTTCTGGTACGAGACGTTGCGGGTCCTGGGCCACATCGCCTACGGCGGCGCCGACTTCGGCGAGGTGGCCGTCACCGTGGAACGCGTGGCCGAAGGCGACCGCGACGGCTGGCACGACGCGTGGCGGGCGACGGCCGACCGGGTCGCCGCCGAGGCCCGCCGGAGCCACGCGGCCGGCCACCGGGTCAGCGCCCACGACGCCTTCCTGCGTGCCTCCACCTACCACCGCTCGGCCGGGTTCTTCCTGCACGGCGACACCGCCGGCCCGCACGGAGACTCCGCCGGTCCGCGCGCCGACGCCGCCCACGACGAGGCCGTCGCCTGCTTCCGGGCCGCCGCCGAGCTGTCCGACCTCGACATCCGTCCCGTCGAGATCCCCTACGGGAGCACCACCCTGCCCGGCTACCTCTACCGGGCGGGCGACGGGCCGGGCCCGGTCGTCGTGATGCACAACGGCTTCGACGGAAGCGCCGAGGAGATGCACTTCTTCGCCGCCGAGGCCATGGTCCGGCGCGGCTACCACGTACTGACCTTCGACGGACCCGGCCAGCCGGGGCCGATGCGTCGCGAGGGCCTCGTCTTCCGCCCCGACTGGGAGAACGTCGTCGGACCCGTGCTGGACTTCCTGCTCGACCGGCCCGCGGGGGAGGCGATCGCCGACCCCGGCCGTGTCGCGCTGCTGGGCGCGAGCATGGGGGGCCTGCTGGCGCCCCGCGCGGCCGCCTTCGAACCGAGGATCGCCGCGCTGATCGCGTTCGACGGCGTCTACGACATGGGCTGGAAGGTCACCGCCGTCTTCGACGGCGACCGGGAGGCCGCGCGGGCCGCTCTCGCCCTGCCCGAGGCGGACGACGCCATGGCCGCGCTCATGGCCGCCGACCCGGTCACCCGGTGGGTGGTCGTCCACGGCATGCGGGTCATGGGCGCGTCCACGCCGCGCGGCTACGCCGCCGCCCTGCTCGACTACCACCTGCGTGACGGCGTCGCCGAGCGGATCACCTGCCCCACCCTCGTCTGCTCGGCCGCGGGGGACTTCGCCTTCGCCGGCCAGCCCGAGGCACTGTACGAACACCTGACCTGCGACAAGACCTTCGCCGAGTTCACCGCCGAGGAGGGGGCCGACGCGCACTGCCAGTCAGGGGCGCAGCGGCTCGCCATGGCGCGCATCGGCGACTGGCTGGACACCACCTTCGGGAGCATGAGATGAACCGTTCGATCGTCGGCGTGGTGCTGTGGGACGTCGTCCCCGTGATCGCCGCCTACTACGTCCTCCGCGCCGTGGGCGTCGGCGAGTACGCCGCCATGCTCGCCGCGACCGCGGTCGGGTTCCTCCGCGTCGGCTACGTCGCGATCCGGGAACGCAGGTTCGATGGCTTCGCCGCTTTCGTGACCGTCGTCTTCGGCGTCGGGATCGCCCTGTCCCTCCTCACCGGCGACGAGAGGACGCTGATGGCGACGAAGTCCCTCACGACCTGCGTCGCCGGGCTCATCTTCCTCGGCACCTGCGTCGCCGGCCGTCCGGCAGCCTTCGCCGTGGCCAAGCGCTTCGGCGCCGAGGACGAGGAGACCGCCCGGCGTTGGGACGTCCTCTACGCCGCCGAGCCCTCCTTCCGCCGGGTCTACCTGGTCATGACGCTCGTCTGGGGAGCGGTCCTGCTGGCCGAGTCGGCCGCCCGGATCCCGCTGGTCTACCTGCTGCCCGTCGACGTCATGGCCGGGCTGTCGTCGCTCCTGCTCATCGCCACCATCGCGCTGCTCGGCGTCTGGAGCGCCTGGTACGGCGGACGCGGCGAGCGGCTGGCGACGGCCCTCCGGGAGCGGGACGGGCGCAGGGAGCCCACGGGCGCGTGAGGCGGGCGGCGCGGCGGGTCCGCCGCGCCGCCCTCGACGCGGACCGGCGCCGGTGACGGGCCCGCCCCCCGGCGGCCGGGCCTGCCGCGCCGGCGGCCACCGGATTCCGGGCCGCCGACGGGACCGGCCCGGCGGCTCCCGTCAGAGGCCGGGAAGACGGCCGTTGCGGAAGAGGTCCACGAAGAGCTGGTGGTCGGCCCTGGCCCGCGCGCCGTAGGCGTGCGCGAAGCCGGTGAGCATGGCGGTGAAACCGGCGGCGTCGCCGCCGATGACCTCGACGATCGCGTCCTCGGTGGAGAAGTCGACCAGGTCGTGGCTGGACTCGTCGTCGGCCACCGAGTGCATGCGGGCCACCGCCCGGCCCAGGTCCCCGATCACCGAGGCGAGGTCCTCGGGCTCGTTGACGTCGCCCCAGTCGAGGTCGGCGGAGTAGGGGGACACCTCGGCCACGAGCTGGCCCACGCCGTTCAGCGTGGTGTGGCCGAGCCAGGGGTCGGCGTACGCCTGCAGCGCCCGCTGCGACTCGGCCGTACGGTGGCCCTGGTCCCTGAAGTAGCCGCTCACCCGTTCGTCGGCGATGTACCGGGCGACCGCCGGGACCTGCGCCTGCTTCATGTAGAGGATCACATCGTTCTCCAGGGCCTGGGTGTGGCCCTCCAGCAGCATGTTGTACGACGGCAGCCCCGCCGAGCCGATGCCGACGCCCGTGCGGAGCGCGAAGTCCTTGATCCTGTGCTCCACCGGCGAGACCGAGGGCTGCGAGGGCAACGTGGTGAGGTACTCGCGGAAGGCCGCCTCCACCGCCTGCCGGGTCTCCTCGTCGATGGGACGGCGGCCGTCCATCACGGCGAACCTGCGGTCGAAGTCCTCGACCGTGGTCTCGGCGTCCAGCAGCGCCACCCGCGTGTTCAGCCGGGCGAGCTGCAGCACCCGGTGGAGCACGCCGGTGGTGGTCTCCAGGGTCAGCGAGCCGATCGCGTCGTCCCCGCCCACGGAGACGGCGGTCAGCTCGGCCAGGTAGGCGTGGGCGAAACCGGTCACCAGGCCGGTGATCGCCTCGTCCGACAGGGCCTTGGCGTACCCGATGAGCGCGACGCTGGCCGCGAACCGCTTGAGGTCCCAGACGTAGGGGCCGACGTACGCCTCGTCGAAGTCGTTGACGTTGAAGACCAGGACGCCCGAGGCGTTCATGTAGGTCCCGAAGTTCTCGGCGTGCAGGTCGCCGTGGATCCACACCCGCCTCGTCCGCTCGTCGAGGAACGCGTCGTCGGCGAACGCGCCCGTCATGTCCGCGTAGAACAGGGCCGCGCTGCCGCGGTAGAAGGCGAAGGGGGTGGCGGCCATCTTCCGGAACTTGCGCCGGAAGGCGGCGGGGTCGCGTCCCATGGCGTCACCGAACTCGGTGACCAGCACGTCGAGGATGTGGGCCGAGCGCCCATCGTCGGTCATGACCCGCACGCTAGAGGCAACCGGGAAACCCCGTCGAGGCGGGGTGCCGCGATCCGGCCGGAGACCGGGCGGCGGCGGGGCCGGCCGGATCCGGCGTCCTCGTCCCCTCTCGTTCCCGGCGGGCCTCGTCATGCTCGACGTCACGCTCGATGAGCCCCGCCGGACCGGGTGAGGGCCCGGCGCGCATGCGGCGGGCCAGCGCGGGGAACGACGCCGGAGACGGCGTCGGAGTCGTTCCGGTCTCCCCCCGGTGACGAGGGGATGGTGTGACCATGAGGATCGCGGGAGCCCGCGTGCTGATCACCGGCGCGTCGTCCGGCATCGGGGCCGCGACCGCGCGGGCCATGGCGGCGGCCGGGGCCCGCCTGGTACTGACCGGCCGCGACCCCGCCAGGCTGGACGCCGTCGCCGCCGGGACCGGCGGGCGGGCGCTGGCCGGCGACCTCGTGACGGACGCCGCGGACCTGGCCCGGCGCGCCGGCCCGGTGGACGTCCTGGTCGCAAACGCCGGCGCCGGGTGGGCCGGGCCGCTGGAGGCGATGCCGGACGACGCCATCGAGCGCCTGGTGGCGGGCAACCTGACCGCCCCCATCCGGCTGACCCGCCTGCTGCTGCCCGCCATGGTGGAACGCGGGCGGGGACACGTCGTCTTCGTCGCGTCGATCGCCGGGGCGGTCGGCGTGCCGGGGGAGGCGGTGTACGCGGCGACCAAGGCCGGCCTCCTCTGCTTCGCCGAGAGCCTCCGGTACGAGCTGCGCGGGGTGGGCGTGTCGGTCGTGCTGCCCGGCGTGGTGGCCACCCCGTTCTTCGAGCGGCGCGGCGCGCCGTACACCCGCCGGTGGCCGGCGCCGATCCCCGCCGAGCGGGTCGCCAGGGCGATCGTCGCGGCCGTCGAGCGCGGCCGTACCGAGTCGTACGTCCCCGGCTGGCTGCGCTTCCCGGCCCGGCTGCGGGGCGCGGCCCCCGGTCCCTTCCGGGTGCTCGCCGGACTGTCCGCGCAGCGGTGACCGCCGCCGGTGAGGCGGTGCGCGCCACCTCCCGTGCGGCGACAAGCCCGCTGACGTCCCGGGGCCGGTTCAGGCCTCGCGCAGCGCGCGCAGCGACTCCCGCAGGGAGGACAGCGTGGCGAAGACGGCCGTCGGCTCGTACCCGCAGTGGGCCATGCAGTTGGCGCACCGGGGGTCGCGGCCCCGGCCGTAGGAGTCCCAGTCGGTCTCCTCCACCAGCTCCCGGTAGGTCGCCGCGTAGCCGTCGGACATCAGGTAGCAGGGCCGCTGCCAGCCGAACACCGAGTAGGACGGGATGGCCCACGCCGTGCACGGGAAGTCGGCCCTGCCCTCCAGGAAGTCCAGGAACAGGGGCGTGTGGTTGAACCTCCACCGCCGCCGGTTCCCGCCGGAGAACGCCTTGCGGAACAGCTCCCGCGTCTCCCGCACGCCGAGGAAGCGGTCCTGGTCGGGCGCCCTCTCGTACGCGTAGCCGGGGGAGATCATCATCTGGTCGACCTGAAGCTCGTCGTTGAGGTAGTCGAGCACCTCGATGACGGTCTGCGGGCTGTCGGTGTTGAAGAAGGTGGTGTTCGTGGTGACCCGGAAGCCGCGCCGCCGGCACTCCCGGACCGCGGCGACGGCCGCGTCGAACACCCCCTCCTTGCACACCGACTCGTCGTGACGTTCGCGCAGGCCGTCCAGGTGGACCGTCCAGGCGAAGTACGGCGAGGGCTCGAACTCGTCGATCTTCCGCGGGATCAGCAGCGCGTTGGTGCACAGGAACACGTACTTCTTCCGGGAGACCAGCTCCCTGACGAGTTCCCCGATGCGGGGGTGCATCAGCGGCTCCCCGCCCGCGATCGACACCATGGGCGCGCCGCACTCCTCGGCGGCCGCCACGGCCCGCGCGACGTCCATGCGCTGCTTCAGCACCCCCGCGGGATGCTGGATCTTCCCGCAGCCCGAGCAGGCCAGGTTGCACGCGAACAGCGGTTCCAGCTCCAGCAGGAGCGGGAACCTCCTCCGCCCGCGAAGCCGCTGACCGAGGATGTAGCCGCCGATTCGCAGGCACTGGCGCACTGGCATCGCCATCCGGATCACCCCTCCCTGGATGTCGGAAACGGATGTTCTCCCCGGGGCGCGGAGTCGTCGTCCGCGCCCGGGTCTGTTCCGCGGCCGGCGTCCATGACGTGGCCGGTGTCCCTCACGTGGCCGGCGCCCTCCGTACGGCGGGCGTCCGCGACGCGGCCGGCGCCCGCCGCGTGGCCGGTGCCGGAAGGGCGGCCGGTGCCGGAGGCGTGCGCCGCCCAGCGGGCCAGGGCCGGGCCGATCCGCCGCAGCGTCCGGTACGCCACGACGCCGTACGCGGGGACCGCCCACGGCGACCGGACCCCGGCGGTGTCGGCGATGACACGCAGCGCCGCGAACGGCAGGCCGTTCGCGGCCTCCGCGAGCGGCCAGGTCTCCATGTCGACGGCCAGCGCCCCCCGCCCGGCGAGCAGCCCCCGTCCGGCGCCCGTCACCACGTGGTCGCAGGTCACCAGCGGGCCGGTCCGCACCGGCAGGCCGTACCGGGACAGTTCGGCGGCGAGGAACGACGCCGAGGGGCAGGGCAGCGCCCGCTCCCCGAAGCGGATCTCACTCGCGACCACCACGTCTCCCGCGCGCAGGTCCTCCGTGAGGGCGCCGCCGAAGCCGGCCACGGCCAGCGCGCCCGCGGACGGGAGCCGCGCCGCCGCCCGCCCGGCCCGCTCCGGCCCCATCCCGGTGCGGAGCACCAGCGCGTCCCCGGCCGGCAGGCCGTGCCGTACGGCACGCGCCTCGATCCCCAGGGCGGTGCAGACCAGCAGGGCGATCACGACCGATCCTCCCCGCCGCCCGCGCGCCGATGCCCGCCCACCCCGTCCGGGGAGGGCCCGCCTCCGGCGCCGGTCCGCCGCTCCCGGCGCGCGCCGTCCGGGGAGGGCCCGGCACCCGCGTCCGCGCGCCGCTCCCGCCGCAGGTAGCGGCCGAGCGCGCTGACCGGGAAGACGAGCCGGTAGAGGTGGTAGTTGATGGAGAAGTCGCCGGGGAAGCCGGTCCCGGTGAAGTACGGCTCGTCCCACGTGCCGTCCGGCCGCTGGTGGTCGGCCAGCCACGTCACGCCCCGGTCCACCGCCGGCGAGCGCTCCCCGGCGGCGAGCAGCGCCAGCAGCGCCCACGCCGTCTGCGAGGGCGTGGACGCGCCGCGCCCGATCCAGGACGGGTCGGTGTAGGAACGGAGGTCCTCGCCCCAGCCGCCGTCGGCGTTCTGGTGGCGCTCCAGCCAGGCGACGGCCCGCCGGATCCAGGGGCCGTCCGGCCGCACCCCGGCCGCGACGAGCGCGGGCACCACCGCGCCGGTGCCGTAGACATGGTTGACGCCCCAGCGGCCGAACCACGACCCGTCGGCCTCCTGGGCCCGCAGCAGCCACACCACGGCCCGCCGCAGGGCGAGGGAGCCGGGGGCCTCGTGGGCGAGTGCCTCGGCGACGTGGGCGGTGACGTCGGCGGACGGCGGGTCGATGACCTCGCCGAAGTCGCAGAACGGCAGCTTCGTGCACAGCACGCGGGTGTTGTCGGCGTCGAAGGCGCCGTAGCCGCCGTCGCGGGAGGCCATGCCGGTCATCCAGCGCACCGCCCGGTCGACGGCCGGCCGTGCCCCCGGGTGGCGCACCCGGCGCAGGGCGAGGATCACCTCGGCGGTGTCGTCGATGTCGGGGTAGCCGTCGTTGTCGAACTCGAACGCCCACCCGCCGGGCGGCAGGTCCGGCCGCCGCACCGACCAGTCGCCCGGCCCGCGGATCTCCTCGCCGAGCACCCATCCGGCCGCCCGGAGCAGGGCCGGGTGGTCGCCGGGCAGGCCGGCGTCCAGCAGGCCGTTGACCGCGAGGACGGTGTCCCACACCGGGGACTGGCACGCCTCCAGCCTGCGTGTCCCGGCCTCTCTGATCGTGAAGCGGTCGAGTCCCCGCACGCCCCTGCGCATCACCGGGTGGTCGAGGTGGTAGCCCTGGAGGTGAAGGGCCATCAGCGAGTACACCCACGGCGGCTGGATGCCGCCCCACGACCCGTCGGCCTCCTGCCGCGCGACGATCCACTCGGCGGCGCGGCGCAGCGCAGCCCGCCGCAGGCCCGGGACGGGGTGCCGCTCGTACCGGTGCAGGACCCGGTCGAGCGCGGTGAACGCGGCCTCCCACCCGGGACGGGGCCGCCCGCCGGGGTCGCGGCCGGTGCGCAGCTCGGCCAGGCCGAACGGGAGCGGCCGGACCGGCCGGTGGGCGGCCACGACGGTGAGCGGCACGACCGTCTGCCGGGCCCAGCAGGCCCAGTCGTAGACGTTGAGCGGGAACCACGGCGGCAGGAAGATCATCTCAGGGGGGAGCGCCGGAAGCCGCTCCCACGGCCACCGCCCGAACAGCGCCAGCCAGATCCGGGTGAACACCCGGGCCGCCTCGACGCCTCCCGAGTCCCGGACGAAACCGGCCGCGGCCCGCATGTGGGCGGCGTCGGGCGGGTCACCGGCGAGGCGCAGCGCCGTGTACGCCTCCACCGTGGTGGACAGGTCGCCGGGCCCGCCGTGGAAGGTGGCCCACGTCCCGTCGCCGCGCTGCTCGGAGCGGATCCACCGGGCCGCCGCGGCGGTGTCCTCCTCGGTGCGGATGCCGAGGAACTCCCGCAGCAGCAGGTCCTCGGCGTCCATGGTCACGTTGGTCTGCAGCTCGCCCTTCCACCACCCCTCGGGGGACTGCAGGCCCAGCAGGTGCTCGCACGCCGCGTCCAGGGCGAGCGCGGCGCGCCCGGCCGTCCCGGTCGTCCTGGCGGGTCCGGGTGTCCCGGGCGGTGCGACGGTCACGGCGGACGCGGCGATCACCGGGGCGGCGAGGGGCACGGCGGCTCCGGCGGCCGGGACGGCCGGAACGGTCCCGGCGCTACCGGCGCTACCGGCGGTCCCGGTGGCCCTGGCGGGTCCGGCGGTGTCGACGGCTCCGGCGGCTCCTGCGGTCCCGGTGGTTCCGGTGGCCTCGCCGGTGTCCCCGGCGGTCTCGGTGGTCATGTCAGGGTCTCCCGGTGGCAGGATGTCCGGGGAGGCCGGGCCGCCCGCCCGCCGAGGCGGTGTCCGGCCAGGCGGGCCGCGCAGAGCCCGCTGCGCACGGCGGCCTCCATGGTGTCGGGCCAGCCCGTGTCGGTCCACGCGCCGGCGAGGAAGACCCCGGGCCACCGGGTGGCGGCTCCGGGACGCAGCGCGCCGCTGCCGGGACGCTGGCGGAAGGTGGCGCGCCGCTCCCTGGTGACGAAGAAGTCGACGATCTCGGCCCGCCGGGCGGCGGGGAAGATCCGTTCCAGCGCGGGCTCGAACACGGCCCGCAGCAGCGCCGTGGGCGTGTCGATCCAGCGGTCCGCCGCCGACACCGACACGGCGAGATACTGGCCGCGTTCCAGCCCCGCCACCCGCGACCGGTCGAAGACCCACTGCACGGGGGAGCCCACGACCGCCGCGAACGGCGCCTCGGTGACCCGCCGGTCGTAGACGACGTGCACGTTGACGATCGGGCTCGCGTCCAGGCCGCTCCAGCGCCGGGCGCCGGGCACGGCCTCCTCGGGGAGCAGCGCCGCGGCCTGCTCGTGCGGCGTGGCCACGATGACGGCGGACGCCTCGACCCGGCCGCCGTTCACGGTGACCGCCGGACCCGGCCCGACGGCGGTGACCTTCGACGACAGGTGCACCGTGCCGCCGAGCCGCTCGACGGCGGCCCGCGCCGCGGCGCCGTGCAACTCGCCCAGCGGTACGGCGGGCAGCCCGATGTCGGCCGCGTCCGCCCGGCCGAACAGCGCCGTCCTGAAGACCATCGCGGCCGGCCCCAGGGCCACGTCCTCGACGGCGGCGTTCAGCGCCGCCATCGCGAACAGCTCCCACAGCGCCCGCCGCGCGGCGTCGCTCTGCCCGTGGGCGGCCAGCCAGCTCCCGAGGTCGGTCCGGTCCATCGCGGGGTCGGCCGGGTCGAGCCGGCGCAGGGCCAGCGAGGCCCGCATCGCGCGCAGCCGGTCGGCCGGTCCCAGCAACCGGTACCGCGCCAGCGCGGGCAGCAGGTGGAACGGCCCCGGCAGGGCCGCGCGCCGCAGCCGCCCGGACCGCCCCCAGGGGGTGAGCACCGGCACGTCGAACCGGTCCTGCAGGTGCACCAGCCCGGCGCCGCCGAGCCGCTCGAGCAGACCCCGGTAGGCCGTGCAGCAGCGCAGGAACACGTGCTGGCCGTTGTCGACCGTCAGATCGCCGCGGGTGAAGGAGCAGGTCGCGCCGCCCAGCCTCGGCCGGGACTCGAACAGGGTCACGCGGTGGCCGGCCTCTCCGAGCGCGACGGCGGCGGCGATGCCCGCCAGGCCGCCGCCGACGACCACGACGGGGGCGCCGCCGCTCACCGGACCGCTCGCCGCCGGAGGGCCCCACGCCGGGCCGTCCGGGCCGTCCGGGGCGTCTCCTTCGGGACCGCCCGTGCCGTTTCCGGCGGGACCGCCGGGCGCCGTACCGCCGCTCACCGGACCGTCCCCGCGAGCGCGCCCGCCGCGACCATCGCCTTCCGCCAGGGAGGCAGTGACAGCCGCGCGGCCAGCGCCCCGGCGGGGTCCGCCGCGATCCGGCCGAGCAGGCACCGGTAGATGCCGGCCATCGCCGCCGTGCACGCCGCGCTGCGCCCGTCCAGTACGGCCAGCAGGCGCATGCCCTCGGCGAACCAGGAGCGGGCCCGGTCGGCCTCGAAGCGCACCAGCGCGGCGAGCCGGTCCGGCGGGTCGGTGAGCCCGCCGGAGGAGTCGACGTCCAGGGTGCACCCGAACCGGTCGAGGTCCTCGGCGGGAAGATAGATCCGCCCGGCCAGCCGGTCCTCGCGCACGTCCCTGAGGATGTTCGTGATCTGCAGCGCCACCCCCAGCGCGTCGGCCAGCGGCTCGGCCTCACGGAGGTCCCGGCCGTCCTGGACGCCGAAGACGCCGAGCGACAGCCGCCCGATCGACCCGGCGACGCACCGGCAGTACGTCAGCAGTTCCTCGAACCGCGCGTAGCGCGTCCCCCGCACGTCCGCGGCGCACCCGTCGATCAGCTCCCCGAAAGCCCGCAGGGGGATGGGGTGGTGCAGCGAGGCGTGGCGCAGCGCGACCAGGACCGGGTCCTCGGGACCGGGCGGAGGCCAGCCGGACGCGGAGCGCACCGCGTCCAGGGCCGACCGCGCCTCCCGCAGCCGCGCGAGACGACGCCCGGCCGGCTCGTCCCCGTCGGCGATGTCGTCGATCCGGCGGGCGAACGCGTAGACGGCGCTGAGCGCGTGACGCTTGGGCGGCGGCAGCAGCCGCATGCCGTAGAGGAAGTTGCGCGCCTCCCGGCCGACGACCCGCTCGCAGTGCCGGTAGGCGTCAGGGACGTCCACGGCCGTTCCCCCCTCGCATGCCTCGTGCCAGGATGCCCGTCCACGCCGAGAGGATCCGGACGCGGCGCGGGCGCACCGCCCGCCCGACGACGTCGTGACCGGCCCGTCTCAGCGCCGCGACGGTGGCCCTGCCGCCCGCGACGTAGCCCGCCACGGCGACGCGGGCGGCGCCTCCCACCGAGGCGACGAGCGGCTCCCCCTCGTCGAGCAGCCGTTCGGCCCGCGTCGTCTGGAGGGCGACGACGCCGCGCAGCCTCGGCGGGGTGGTCTCCCCGGCGAGGTCGTGCTCGGCGCAGCCGAAGCGGCGCAGGTCCTCCTCCGGGAGGTAGACGCGGCCCCGCGCGTGGTCCTCGCCCACGTCCTGGCAGTGCTCGACGATCTGCAGCGCCGTGCAGACGCGGTCGGACAGGGCCATCCGGCCTGCGGTCGCCAGGCCGAAGACGTGCAGCACGATGTGGCCGACGGGGTTCGCCGACAGTTCGCAGTAGGCCAGCAGGTCCTTGAACGTGCCGTACCGGCCGACGGTCTGGTCGCGCCGGTTGGCCTCGACCAGCCGGTGGAACGGTTCGGCCGGGACGGCGCGGGCCTCGACGAGCGGCGCCAGGGTGCGGACGACCGGCAGGCGGGGGAGCCGTCCGGCGTACAGGAGGCCGAGGTCGGCGTCGACCTCGTCGAGCAGCCGCAGCGGGTCGCGGACGCGGCCCTCGTCACCGGCGTCGTCAACGAACCGCGCGAAGCCGTACACCGAGAGGAGGTGGCGGCGGATATCGCGCGGCAGTACCAGCGCGGCCACCGGGAAATTCTCCCCGTGCGTTTTGGGCGTGATGCCCGCCGCATCGCCCTCCCCCGAATGCATGAACAGAGGATGTCCCCCGTCGTGCAGGGCAAACATGGGCTTTCGGGCCATTGATGTTTACCGGAAATGAGGTGGGAGAGCGTTTGATGTTTTGCCCTTACCTAGTCATTGGAAAGCGCAGGGCTTTTCCTTCGGAGTGATAGTTGGTGGATTGTCATGAAAGTCGTTCCAGGAAGTCCGGGGTGTTTTCCGCGTCCGCGCCGTCCGTGTCGCCGGCGTGAACCGCGTCTCCCGGCACGGTGGTCTCGGAGGCGTCATGGAGGACCGGACGGCGGCGGCCGGCGCCGCCGGAACCGCTGACGCCGTGGTCCCTCAGCGGCCCGACCCGCAGCCCCGCGGAACGGCAGCGTCCCACCAGCTCCGGCAGGGCGCCGAGCCCCGAGTGCCAGGAGCCGGGGGCGGAGGTGCGGTCGGAGTCGTGCAGCAGGAGCGTGGCCCCGCCGCGCAGGCCGGGGGCCAGGGCCGCCAGCACGGAGGACGGCGTCGCCGACCGGGTCCAGTCGCGGCCCCAGGCGGTCCACAGCACGGGGTGCAGGCCCAGCGCCCGCGCGGCGACCAGGGCCTCGGCGCTGAGCACGCCGTAGGGCGGCCGGTACCAGGCGGGGCGGACGCCGGTGACGTCCGCCACCAGCCGGGCCGTCCTGCCGATCCCGGCCGCGGTCCGGCCCGGCGGGGTGACGAGGGCGTTGCCGTGGTGCCAGCCGTGCACCGCGATCTCGTGGCCGTCGGCGGCGACGCGCCGGCCCAGCCCGGGATGGCGTTCGAGCATCTCGCCGAGCATGAAGAAGGTGGCCCGGCAGCCGAGCCGCGCCAGCTCGTCGAGGAAACGCGGGGTGGAGTGCGGGTCGGGCCCGTCGTCGAAGGTCAGGGCGACGTGGCCGGGCGTCCCCACCCCGGCCAGCCCCGGCAGCAGACGCCGTACGGCGGACAGCCAGGTCGCCGCCGGTCCCACGTGGAGCAGTGCCAGGCCCGCGACCGCCAGCGCGGCCCGGCCCGGCGCTTCGGGCACACGCGAGGCCGGCGTGGCACGGCCCGCCTTACCCAAGCCCGTCATCCCCGAGCCCGCCTTCCCGAGACCCGTCTTCCTGAGGCCCGTCCTCCCCGAGCCCGTCTTCCCGCGACCCGGTTCGCCGGAGCCGGCCGGGAGCGGCGCGGAACGTCTCACCCCTCCGAGTCTGCGCGAGAGGAGGCGCGATGCCAACGCGGCGCACGGTGCTGATCCTCAGCGCCGGCATGGGCGCCGGGCACGACGCGGTCGCCGCCGAGCTGGCCAGGAGGCTGGAAGCCGGGGGCGTCTCCGCCGAGGTGGCCGACGTGCTGGAACTGCTGCCGCTGCGGCTGGGGGAGGGGATGCGCCGCTGGTACGGCTGGATGATGCGCTCGGCCCCCTGGATGTACGCGCTGATCTACCGGGTCTTCTTCGCGCCCGGCCGGAGGCCCGCACGGAACGGGACACCCGTGGCGGGCGGGGTGTCCGTACGGAACGGGACGGTCCCGGTGTCGCCGCTGACGCTCCTGGCCGCGGCCGGGCTGCGCCGGCTGGTACGCCGCAGGCCGCCGTCCGAGGTCGTCTCGACCTTCCACCTGGCCGCGCAGGCGGCCGGTCACCTGCGGAGGCGCGGCCTCCTGCGGGCGCCCAGCACGGTCCTGCTGACCGACTTCGCGGTGCACCGCCTCTGGCTGCATCCGGGCAACGACCGCTACCTGTGCCCGGATCCGGCGACCGCGCGCGCCGTACGGGCCGCGACCGGCCGCCCGGCCGCCTGCCACGCTCCCGTGGTGCGCCCGGAGTTCCACCGCCCCGGCGCCGGCCCGGGTTCCGGCTCGGGCCCTGACGCAGGCTCCGCTCCGGACACCGGTTCCGGCCCCGGTCCCGGTTCCGGCCCCGGCCCCGGTCCCGGTACGGTGCGGCTCCCGCCGGGCGTGCCGGCGGGGGAGCGGCTGGTCCTCGTCTCGGCGGGCTCGTGGGGCGTGGGGGAGGTCGAGGAGACGGCCCGCGTCCTGGCGGGTTCGGGACGGTACGTGCCCGTCGTGCTGTGCGGGCGCAACCGGGAGCTGCGCCGCCGCCTGGCGCGCACCGGGATCGCCCTCGGCTGGTGCGACGACATGCCGGGGCTGATGGCCGCCGCCTACGCGCTGGTGGACAACGCGGCGGGCCTGACGTGCCGGGAGGCGATGGCGGCGGGGGTGCCGGTCGTCTCCTGCCGGCCGATCCCCGGCCACGGCAGGGACGGCGTCCTGGCCATGGCGAGGGCCGGGCTGAGCGTGCACGTCCCCGGCCCCGGGGAGCTGCCGGCCGCGCTGGACCGGCTGGCGTCCGACGGGGAACGCGACCGCCGGGTGGTCCGGGCGGCGGCGCTGTTCGCCGCGCCGTCCGCCGAGTCGTTCTTCGGCCTCGCGGACCCCCTCGGCCCGGGACGCTGACCGGCGCGCCGCCCTGGGGAGCGCGCGTCCGGCTCGGTCCCGGAGAACCGGTGTCCGGTGACCGGCCGCGGCCGTCGTTCACCGGCCGTCGTTCACCGATGCCGGAGGGCCGGTCGCCGGCGTACGGCTCAGCCCTGGATGAACCGGGAACGGGCCAGCCGTACGGTGCCGTAGAGGATCAGTCCCAGACCGGCCAGCTCCGCCACGACCCACGGGCCCAGCCGGATCGCCTCGTCGAACAGCGCGACGCCGTACACGATGCTGATCACGGGATCGACGACGCTGAGCGCGGGCTGCACGACCACCAGGGTTCCGCTGCGCAGCGCCTGCTGCAGGAGCACCACGCTGACCAGGCCGGCCCCGGCCATGGCGTACGGCGGCCAGGTGGTCAGCACCCCCGCCCCCTCCCTGGAGAAGACGTGGGTGCTCTCCTTCATCAGCGTGGCGGTGAAGGCGAACCCCAGCGCGGAGGCCGTGCCGAGCAGGGCCGCGCGGAGCCGCCCGCGGGAGACCCTCGCCGCCGCGAGGAGGGCCCCCGTCGTGAGGACCGTCGCCACCACGGTGACCAGCCAGTCGGCCGGGTCGGGATACCTCAGGCCGGGCGACGGGGCCGCGGCCGCCAGCAGGAGGGCGAGCCCCCCGGTCAGGGAGCCGATGGCCAGCCATGTCCCCAGGTCCGGCCTCATGTCGAAGACCTTCGCCGCGAGGGCGATCGTGAAGGGCAGTTCGGTGATGAGGAGGGGCTGCACGAGTGTGAGACCGCCGTTGTCCAGCGCGGAGGCCTGGAAGAGGAAGCCTCCGATGAGCGCGCCGATGCCGCCCAGCCACACCGGGGTCCGCACCAGTCTCCAGGCCAGCGCCAGGCCGGACACCCCGTTCTCCGGGAGGGCGCGCGCCGCCTGCCGCTGCAGCACCGACGCGGCGGCGTTGCACGCGGCGGCGCACAGGGCCAGGACGACCGCGATCACCGGCATCCCGCGCTCCGGCCTCCGGCCGCGCGGCGACCGGGACCACCGGGCTGCGCCGTTCGTTCCATGATGATTTGGTACCCAGGGTGATGCTTGGTCACAGAAAGTAGTTCTTCAGGGTGATCGCCTCGGCCGTCCTGCGGGCGCCCCTGGCGATCATCCCCTTCCACGGCACGTACGGCAGCAGCCGGTAGTTCTGGCTCATGAACCAGGCGACGAAGCGGTTCTCCGGGACCATCGCCTTCGCGGTCCCCTCGGCCCCCTTCTGGCAGCCGTCGGCGTAGCCGCGCATCTCCTCCTCGTAGCGGGCGAACGCCGTACGGTGGTCGCCGCCGGCCGCCGCCAGCTCCCCGGCCAGGACGTACGCCCCGACCATGGCCAGGCCGGTGCCCATGCCCGACAGCGGCGAGGGGCAGGCGGCGGCGTCGCCGAGCAGCACGGCCCGGCCCCGCGACCAGCGGTCCATCCGGACCTGGCTGATGGAGTCGAAGTAGAAGTCGGGCGCGTCCCACATCGCCTCCAGCAGCCGCGGGGTCTCCCAGCCGACCCCGGCGAACGTCTCGGCGAGGATCTTCTTCTGCTGCCCGGTGTCGTGGCGGTCATAGGGCGCTTCCGGCGAGCCGAAGTAGAACATGGCCTTGGCCTCGGTGTTGTTCCGGGCGCTGTAGAGGCCGACGAGCCTGCCGGGGGTGTTGTACATGTGCCCGGTGCGGTCGAGACCGAGGAAGTTCCCGGTGGTGAAGACCGCGCAGTGCAGCCCCAGGTCCTTCACGTACCGCGCCTCCGGGCCGAAGACCAGCGAGCGGACCGTCGAGTGCAGGCCGTCGGCGCCCACGACCAGGTCGAACCTGCGGGGCGCGCCCCGCTCGAAGGTGACCTCGACGCCGTGGTCGTCCTCGGTCATGGAGGCGATGGAGTCGCCGAAGACGTACTCGACGTCGCCGGCGGTGGCCTCGTACAGGATGCGGGCCAGGTCTCCGCGGAGGATCTCGATGTCGCCGCTGAAGAGGTCGGCGGGCATGGAGACCAGCTTCTTCCCGGACTCGTCGACGTGCCACATCGCGCCCATGCCCGTCCGGGCGCGCTGGACGTCGTCCAGGATGCCCATCCGCTCAAGGACGGTCAGGTGGGCCCGGCCGCGGAAGTCGACCGCGTAGCCGCCGTCGCGCGGCGCGGGCGCCCGCTCCACCACGGTGGGGGTGAAGCCGTGGCGGCGCAGCCAGTAGGCGAGCGCGGGGCCGGCGACGCTCGCGCCGGAGATCAGGACGTTCTTGTTCTTGAGCCGCGAAGTGGTGTTCATGACGGCAAGCCTGTCCGGGGGCGCTCACCGCGCCCTCACCTCCGCCTCACCGCCTCCCGCCGCGCCTCACCGGCCGCTCACCGGGGCTCCCGCAGACTCACAGCGCCCGCCGCCGGTCCTCACCCGTCACCCGTCGATGCCCGTCGTCCGCCCGCCGTTCCGGCGCGTCCCGCGCTCCCGGCCCTCAGCCCCGGCCCTCGGTCTCAGCCCCGGCCCTCGGTCTCAGTCCTCGGAGGCGGAGCCGAGGACCGGCGAGGAGCGGATGACGTGCTCGGAGACCCCGGCCAGGCGCAGCGCCTCGTCCGGAGCCAGCCGCAGCCCCTCGCGGTGGGCCGCCTCGTACGCCCGCTCGCCCAGCGCGTCCCGCGCGGCGGCCGCCGTCCCGGCCGCGTCCGGGTCCCCGTCGGCCGTGACGCCGCGCAGCGCGGCGGCCGCGCCGAGCAGCCGGGCCGCCGCGGCGGCGTCGCCCTCGGCCAGCGCGGCCCCGGCGAGGCACTCCACCGCCCGCGCGCCGTCGGGAATCGGCCCCGCGCTCACCGCCAGCTCGACGGCCTGCCGGTACCGCGCCCGCGCCTCGGCGATCCGGCCGAGGCCCTCCTCGACCCGGCCGAGCCCGACGAGCGTGCCCACGCGGTTGCTCAGGCTCCTGACCCAGTGCGGGTCGAAGCGCTCCAGCGCCTCCTCGTACAGCCTCCGCGCTCCGGCCGGGTCCCCCTCCAGCCGGGCGATGTCGCCGAGACCGCGCAGCGCGGCGGCCAGGCAGGTGGGGCTGCCCGCGCGGCGGGCCAGTTCGGCGGCCCGCGCGTAGTCGGCGCGCGCGCCGTCGAGTCCGCCGTCCGGCGGGCCCTGGGCCGCCCGCCCCTCCGCGGAGCGGTGACCGCCGGACCCGGGGACGGGGACGGACTCGGATCCGGCGGAGCGGGCCAGGCGGACCCGGTGGTCGCCCCGGTTGCACAGGAGGTCCGAGGCGTCCTCGTCCGCTCCCAGCTCCTCGGTGAGGGCCAGCGCCTCGTCGGTCAGCGCGATCGCCCGCACCGGGTCGTCGCACCACCCGGCCAGTCCCGCCAGCGCGTCCAGGGCCAGTGCCCTGCCCCAGCGGTCGCCGAGCGCCCGGAAGGCGTCGGCGGCAGCGGTGAAGTCCCGCTCGGCCTGGGCGAAGTCACCGGTCACCATCTGCGGGTAGCCCCAGACCAGGCGGGAGGCCGCCCGCTCCCAGGGGTCGGGGGCGGTCCGCCCACGGCCGATCACGGTGAGGGCGGCCTCCACGTCCTCGCCGGACCCGCCGCTGTTGAGCATCGGCCACAGGAACGCGACGAGCGGGTTGCGCCGCGGCCGGTCCGGACGCAGGACGATCGCCTCCGCGGCTCTTCGGTGACGCTCCCACGCATCCCTGCCGGCCTCGCCGGCGGCGGCGGTGAGCGCGCACATGACGTAGTCGTCCCCGAACGCCGGGTCGGGGTCGGATCCGATCGCCTCCAGCAGCGCGACGGCCTGCGCCGTCATCAAGGAACGCATGCCGCGCATCCATAAATATCCGGACATGGCCCCTAGGAGGCCCAGGCCGGTCCCGATCTCCCCGGCCTCGACGGCCCAGCGCAGCGCCGCGTGGAGGTTCTCGTGCTCGGCGATGAGGACCTCCATCCGGCGGAGCTGCCCGGCGCGCAGCAGGCCGGGCGCGGTGTCCCTGACCAGGTCCAGGAAGTGGCCGGCGTGCGCCCGCCGTACGGCCCCGGCCTCCCCGGCCTCCTCCAGCCGCTCGGCGCAGTAGGCGCGGATCGTCTCCAGCATGCGGTAGCGCCCGCCGCCGGACTCCAGAAGGGACTTGTCGGCCAGCGAGTCGAGCACGTCCTCGGCGTCCTCGATCCCGCAGACGCGCCCGGCGGCGCGGGCGGTCGCGCCGCCGGAGAAGACCGTCAGCCGCCTGGCCGCGACCCGCTCCTCCTCGCTCAGAAGGTCCCAGCTCCACTCCACGACCGCGCGCAGCGTCCGGTGCCTGGCGTCGGCCGTGCGGCTGCCGCGTGTCAGCAGGCGGAACCGGTCGTCCAGGCGGACGGCGATCTCCGTCACGTCGTGGGTGCGGGTCCTCGCCGCGGCCAGCTCGATCGCCAGGGGCAGGCCGTCGAGCGCCGCGCAGACGTGCCGCACGGCCTCCGCCTCCGCCTCCGCCCCGGCCCCGATCCCGCTTCCGGTCCCGGTCGCAGTCCCGGCTCCGGCTCCGGTCCCGGCCTCGCTCCCGGTCTCGTTCCGGGCGAAGCCGGGCCGTACGGCCGCGGCCCGGTCGACGAACAGGCGCGCGGCCTCCTCCGGCGCCAGCGGGCGGACCGGCCACAGGTGCTCGCCGGTGATGCCGAGCGGTTCGCGGCTGGTGGCCAGGACGCGCAACCCGGGGCAGGCGGCCAGCAGACGCCCGGCCAGCTCGGCGACGGCCGCGACGACGTGCTCGCAGTTGTCGAGGACCAGCAGCGGCGGCCGATCGGCCAGCGCCGCGGCCAGCCGGGACAGGGGGGTCGCCCCGGCCGGTACGGAGAGCAGCCCGCCCTCGCGCAGTCCGAGCGCGCCGAGCAGAGCCCGCGGCAGCTCCGCGCCGTCACGCAACGGCGCCAGCTCGACGAAGCAGACGCCGGACCGGCCGCTCACCGCCTCGACCGCGAGGCGGGTCTTGCCCGCGCCGCCGGGACCGAGCAGGGTGACCAGACGCGCGGAGTCCAGCAGCCGGGTCACCTCGGCGAGGTCTCCGGCGCGGCCGACGAAGTTCGTCAGCTGCGCGGGCGGCGCGGGCAGGACGGGGCCGGGTGCGGCGGGCGGGCCGGGCACGGGGCCGGATGCGGCGGGCGCGGGCGGCCCCGGCACGGCGGGGGCGGACGGCTCCGGTGCGGTGGACGCGGGCGGGCCGGTCGTGGGCGCGGTGGGTGTGGACGGCCCGGGGGCGGCGGGCGTCTCGCCCCGGAGGATGGACCGGTGGATCGCGGACAGCCCGGCGGAGGGGTCGGCGCCGAGTTCGTCGGCCAGCAGCCGCCGGGTCTCCTCGAAGGCCACGAGCGCCTCGGCCTGCCTGCCGTCGGCCGCGAGGGCGCGCATGAGCAGGCCGCGCAGCCGTTCCCGCAGGGGATGCCGGTCCGCCAGCTCCCGCAGCTCCGGTACGGCGGAGCGGTGCCCGCCCAGGCGCAGGTCCGCCTCGATCCGATCCTCCAGCGCGCCCAGCCTGCGCTCCTCCAGCCGCGTGACCAGCGCCTGGACGGACCCGGCCGAGGCGGCGTCGGCCAGCGCCGGGCCCCGCCACAGGTCCGTGGCCTCGCGCAGCAGCGCGGCGGCCCGCGCCGGGTCCCCGGTCGCGAGCGCCCGCCGTCCCTCTTCGGCCAGCCGCTCGAAACGGTGCGCGTCCACGTCGCCGGGGCCGGCCGCGAGCCGGTAGCCCGGCGGGGCCGCCTCGATCACCGCGCCGGGACCCAGGACCCCGCGCAGCCGGGAGATCTGCGACTGCAGGGCGTGCCCGGCGCCGTCCGGCGGCCGCTCGCCGTACAGGTCGTCGATGAGGCGGTCGGCCGCCACCGCCTCTCCGGGCCGGGCCAGCAGCAGGGTCAGCAGCGCCCGCCTGGCGGGCCCACCGAGGTTCACCTCGGTCTCGTCGTCCCGCCACGCCCGCGTGGTCCCCAGAATCCCGAATCGCACCCGGCAATTGTCCCCGTCCTCCGCGGATGCCGGGAGCGGTGGCGGACATCGGGGCGCGGAGGCCGGGGTGGAGGGGCGCCGGCGGAGGGCCGTCCGGAGTGGAGGACGTCGGCGGAAGGGCGTCCGGGGTGAGGGTGCCCGGAATGGAGGAGCGCCGGCGGAGAGGTGTCCGGGGTGGGGACGGCGGCGGAAGGGCGTCAGGGGCCGGAGGTGTCCGGGGTGGAGGGGCGTCAGGGGCGGAGCTCGCCGTAGCGGCCCCGGAAGAACACCAGCGGCCCGCCGCTCGCGTGGACGTCCAGGTCGCGCACCCGGCAGACCACGATCATGTGGTCTCCGGCGGGATACTCGACCTCGACCGAGCAGTCGATCCAGGCCAGTGCCCCGTCGAGCACCGGGTTGCCCGCGGGGGAGGGGGTCCAGTCCAGGCCGGCGAACTTGTCCCCGCCGCTGGCCGCCAGGGCGTCGCAGACCGGCCCCTGGTGCTCGGCGAGCACGTTGACCGTCAGGACGTCGGCGGCCCGCAGGTGCGGCCAGCTCGTGCTGGTCCTGCCCACGCAGAAGGCCACCAGCGGGGGTTCGAGGGAGACGGAGGTGAAGGAGCCGACGGCCAGGCCGTGCGGGCGGCCGCCGGGGGCGAGCGCGGTGACGGCGACCACGCCGGTGGCGAAGTGACCCAGCACCGAGCGGAACCGCCGTTCGTCGACGTCCCGCGGACGGCTTCCCGCCCCTCCGGCCGTTCGCGGGCCGCCGTGCGTCTCCGGGCCGCCGGGCGCGCCCCACCGGCCGGGCGTCCCGCCGGGTGCGTCGCGGGACGTGTCCCGGTCGCCTGGCGGGTCCTGGGGAAGGCCGCTGTGCATGCTGACTCCGTCGAGGCCGGCCCCGCGTCCCTCGGGGGCGGCGCGTGGGCGGCGGCCCGGCTCCGGTGCCCGGGTCGCGTAGGAGCCCATGTTCGCATCCGCGGCCCCGGACGCGCGCCGGGCCCCCCGGGCTCGCCTGGTCCTCCGGATCTCCGCCATGGACGGCGGGGCGGACGGCGGCATGACCGGGCCGGGACCGTCCGCGGCGCGGGGACCCGTGCCGCGGACGCCTTCACCGGGTGTGTCCGCGGGGACGCCCGGAGCGGGGGACGCCGACGCCGGGACACCCGTGACCGGGGACACCGGGGTAGGGGGGCGCGGGACGGAAGGAGGCGCGGCGAGGGGTGTGGGATGCGCGTCCTGGCGGGCGTGGGGGACCCGCCAGGACGCGCCCCGTTCCGGCGCGCCGTCCCGAGGACCCCGGCGAGGGTTGGGGTCCTCGGGCCGTTCACTCGCGCACGGAGTAGGCGACGGGAGAGGCGGGGGCGCGAAAGCCCGTCCTCTCCCGGACGGGGGCGGCGGACGCGGGTCTCCGGTAGTGCAAGGAGATGACGCGGGCCGCCCCCGCGGGATCGTCGGCGGGGTGGCAGGTCTCGCGGCCTTCCTCGTCCCAGACGAAGAGCCCGCTTCTGCACCAGACGGTCAGGTCTGCCTGGACCGAAAGGACCGACATCCCGTTCCCGTTGCTCTGGTAGGTGTGGGTGAACCCCTGGCGATGCAGCGCGTAGCGCAGTGAACGCGTTGCCTCGCGGGGTTCGCGCCAGGGCACATATGGCGCGTCCGCGGGGACCGGCAACACCCGGACCTTCACCCCCTCGCCGACCTTTCGATGGATTTGTACCAACGATTGGATGATGCGGGTTGCGGGAGGTTGGGTCAAGGGCCGGTTTCCCGCTAGAACCAGATCGTCTAGTTTGTTGGCACAAAGGGGACTTAATGCCACGGTCAACGCTGTATCAGCAGGTGGCCTCCGAGCTCAGGAGGACCATCTACTCCGGTGCGCTCGGACCGGGGGATCAGCTGCCGACCGAGGCGGAGCTCATGCTGGCCCATCAGGTGAGCCGGAACACCGTGCGGCTCGCCCTGGGCGAGCTGGTCAACGAGGGCCTGGTCACCCGCACCCCGCGCCGGGGGACCGTGGTCAGGGAGCGCCGTCCGCTGCTCATACATCCCCAGCGCGAGCTGCGGCCCCAGCCGGGGGAGACCCGCGAGGCGTTCGCCTGGGCCGTCTCCCAGGAGGGCCGCTCGCCCGGCCAGAACATCGAGGTCGCGATCGTACGGCCGGCCGAGGAGATCGCCAGCAGGCTGGAACTGGCCGACGACGAGCACGCCGTGGTCCGCCGCCGGCTGCGGTTCGTGGACGGCCAGCCGTACAACACCAACGACTCCTACTTCCCGCTGGAGCTGGTCTCCGACTCCGAGATCGCCCGCCCCGGCGACATCACCCGGGGAGGCAACCGGGTGCTGGAGGAGCTCGGCCACCCCCAGGTCCGGGTCGTCGATGACATCTGGGCGCGCATGCCCACCAGCTCGGAGGCGGACCGGCTCCAGCTCCAGCAGGGCACGCCGGTCATCGTCTACGTCCGGGTCGGCTACGACCCCTCCGACACCCCGGTACGGGTCGCGGTGTCCGTGCTCCCCGCCGACAAGCATCTGATCAGGTACGAACTGGAAAGCCGTTGACGCCTCCGTGACCGCCCTGACGGGGCGGCTCCAGTCCCGCCCGCCCCACGGGCGAGGACCGGGCCGCGCCCGCGGTCCCGGCGTTCCCTCTCCTCTCGCTCCTCTCGCGCACGGCCCCATGGACCACCACCGGCTCCTCTGCCCGGCCCGTCGCCGTCCCGTTCACGCGGACCACCACCGGTTCGCCTTCCCGGACCACCACCGGCTCGGACTCCCCGGCCGCCGCCGCCGTCCCGGTTCCGGGCGCGGCCGGTCCGTCCCCGAGGGCCACCGTCCTCCCGGGCGCCGCAGCCGGCGCGTCTCCGCCGGAGCCCGTTCCCGGCCCCCCTCCGCGTTCCCCTTACGCGTCTTCGACCCCTAGGCGTTCCGCCTGGCCGGACACGGTCGCCGTACGCCATCGGACCGGCACTTTCCGTGTCCACTCATTCACCCATCGCAACGAAGGGATGCACCATGCACTCCGGCACCGCTCGCCCCACCCACCCCACCACCACCACCCGTCTCACCCTGCGCCGGGCGGACGGAAGCGACCTCGCGGGCGTGCTCGCGCTCCTGGCCGAGACCGCCGGCTGGCTCAACCGCCGCGGTGTGCGGCAGTGGCCCGCCGGGGGATTCCCGGCCGAGCGCATCAGCCCGCTGATCGAGGAGGGAACCATGTACGTGCTCGACGGCGAAGGCGCCGAAGGCGGTGAGGAGGGCGAGGCCGGTCCCGCGGCCACCCTCGCCCTGGACGGCCACGCCGACCCCGAGTTCTGGACCGCCGGGGACGTCCCCGAGGCGGCGCTCTACGTCCACAAGCTGTCCGTCTCCCGCGCCTACGCCGGGCTCGGCCTGGGGCAGGCCCTGCTCGACTGGGCGGGCCTGAGGGTGCTGGCGACGGGCCGCAGGTGGCTGCGCCTCGACTGCTCCAAGGACAACCCCGGACTCCAGCGGTACTACCGCGGCCAGCGCTTCACCCACCTGCGCACGGTGGACCTGCCGCACCGCGCCTCCGGGGCGCTGTTCCAGAGGGCGGGCGGCCTGCGCGGCGACGCCCTCGCCGGCGCGCTGCCGTTCGCCGACCTCCGCGGCCCGCTGACCGGCCCGCTGACCGTCCCGGCCGAGCCCGTCGTGGCGGGCGCGGAGGACGGCGGCTCGCCGTCGATCGTCAGGAGCCGTCGATGAGAGATCACGGACCGTCTCCGGAACGGCGCCGCTGAACCAAGGCGATCCCAGGACAAAGTCATCCGATAGCCTCACTCCATGACCGGATCCTTGCTTGAGGTGATCGCCCTCGACGTCCGCGACGCCGTCGCCGCGGAGGAGGGCGGTGCCGACCGCCTGGAGATCGTGGCGGATATGGCCGCCGACGGGCTCACCCCGGCGGCGGAGACGGTCGCCGCGATCTCCAAGGAGTGCGCGCTGCCGCAGATGGTCATGCTGCGCGGTGAGGCGTCGTTCCTGGCCACGCCCGAGTCGCTGGAGGGCCTGCGGCGCGACGCCCGGGCCCTCGCCGACGCGGGCGCGGCCGGGTTCGTGTTCGGTTTCCTCGACGCCGCCGGGGCGGTCGACCTGGCCGCCACCGAGGCGCTCATCCACGCCGTCGCGCCGCTGCCGTGGACCTTCCACCGGGCCGTCGACCACGCGGCCGACGTCAGGGCGGGCTGGCGGGCCGTGCGGCTGCTGCCCAACCTCGCCACCGTGCTCACCTCGGGCGCCCCCGGCGGCGTGGGAGACGGCCTGGAGATCATCCGGGCCCGCTGCTCCGCCGGGGACGGGCCGCTGATCATGGCGGGCGGCGGGCTGCGGCCGTCCCACGTCCCGGCGCTCCTGGAGTACGGCGTGCGGGCCTTCCACGTCGGCAGCGCCGTACGGGCGTCGTGGTCCGACCCGGTGGACCCGGACCGTGTCCGCCGGTGGCGGGCGCTGATCGACTGACGCCCGTCGTACGGCGGGCCGGCCGGTCCGCCGTACGGTCCCCCTCCTACTCCCTCCGGCCCCTCACGGACGGGCGGGGCCGGGCACGGGGTCAGGCGTTCCCGAGGGCCAGGTCGGCGCGGCGCAGGGCGGCGGCCACGGTCCTGATCGTGGCGGGCTCCTCCAGCGTCCCGCCCTCGGCCGCGCGCCGCTCCTCCCAGGCCCGCACCCGCCCGAGGTACTCGTCGTAGCGGGACAGGTGGAAGTGGTAGACCGCGACGTAGCGGCTGACCAGGTGCGCCGGGTGCATGTCCCAGCCCTGGTAGAAGCCGTCCGCCAGGGAGTGCCGGATCAGGCTCACGTGCCGCCACCACAGGTTGCGCACGGCGTACCGGTCGTCGGAGGCGGGCGCGGCGGCCAGCGAGCCGTCCGACAGCTCCACCCCGGTCCCGGCGAACGCCGCCCGCATGACCTGGCGGGCGTGGTCGCACGCGGGGTGGTCCAGCCGCTGCTCGTGCGGGGGCAGCGAGCAGCTCGCCGTGTAGTCGAAGACGCCGAAGTGCGCGGCGGCCAGCCTGCCGCCGAGCGCGGCGACGAGCCCGGCGTCGAGGAACCGCAGCGTCTGGACGGCCTCGACCTGCATCTCGAACCGCAGCTCGCCCTCACCCAGCCCCAGCCCCTTCTCCAGGGCGGCGAGGCAGGCGGTGAACTGCTCCAGGTAGTCCCGCATCAGCACCTTGGGGAAGGTCACCACGAACCCCGGGGGCAGCAGGCCCGCCCGCTCGACCACCCCGGTGAGGAAGGCGTCCAGCGTCCGGACGCTCCTGACCGGGTCGCCGTCGGCGAACGACTTCACCCGCAGCCCCCACCGGCGGGGGAGCGTTCCACCGGCGTGCATGACGGCGACCGCCTCGGCGGCCCGGACGGCGTGGCCGTCCTCCTCGGCGGGGCTCCCGCCGTAGCCGTCCTCGAAGTCGATCCGCAGGTCCTCGACCGGTTCGGCGGCGAGCTTCGCCGTCACCCTCTCGTGCACGGCCCTGGCCGTCTGCTCGTGCATCTCGAAGAAACGGGCCGTGTCCTTCCTGGACAGGTGCCGGCGCATCAGGTCCAGCGCGGCCTCGCCCCAGGCCGCGACCGTGCCCGCGTCGAAGCGGTCGGCGGGCACGTAGACGGTGTGCACCGGCTGCCACTCCACCTCCGAAGGGGGGTAGGTCGCCGTCTGCTCGCGGTGGGCCCGCTCGAAGCCGGGTATCAGGGCCAGCGGGTCGCCGAGCGTGACGCGCATGGGGGTCGCTCCTCGTGGTGCTTGACGGGCGTTCGGGGGGTCGTTCGGACGTGCTCAGAGAAGTGCTCAGAAACGTGCTCGAAAGTGGACGCGCCGGACGCCCTCCGGGTGGACACGCCCGCCGTACGGCTCGGCGGCCCGAGGCGGCTCCGGGTGGACACGCCCGCCGTACGGCTCAGCGGCCCGACGCGGTGAGCATGGCGGCCAGGCCCAGGAGCTTGACGCGCTCGCCGCGTCCCAGGCTCCGTGCCAGCTCCGCCTCGGCCGCCTCGATGGCCAGCCACTCCCGGTAGGTGATCGGGGAGACGCCCCGGGAGGCCAGCAGGGCGTCGACGTCGCCGCGCCGTACCGGGTCGCGGGCGAGGCCGGCGAGGTCGGCGAGGAGGGTGCGGACCGTCTCGGCGGCGTCGGACTTGTTGGTGCCGATCACCCCGGTGGGCCCGCGCTTGAGCCACCCCGCGACGTACTCGCGGTCGCGGACCCGCCCGGCCTCGTTCGGCACGGTCATGGTCTCCTCGGAGAACGGCACGCCCGGCAGCGGGACGCTGCGGTAGCCGACCGAGCGCAGCACCATGCCCACCGGGAGGGTCTCGAACTCGCCGGTGCCCACGACCCGGCCCCCTTCCAGGCGGGTGCGCTCCAGCCGCAGGCCCGTCACCCGGTCCTCCCCGACGATCTCCACCGGGCGCATCCAGAACCGCACCTCCAGCCGCCGGGGACGGCCCGCCGGCCCGCGGGCGGCCCAGTCCCGCAGCACCTCGACGTTGCCCCGAACCTGCCGCGGCAGGCCCGTGACGTCGGCCACCGCCTCCTCCGGCCGCACGCACACGTCGGCGTTGGCCAGCCCGCCCAGCTCCCGCAGCTCCTTGAGGGTGAACTTGGCGTGCTCGGGGCCGCGGCGGCCGATCATGTGGACGGTCCTGACCCGGCTGCCCGCCAGGCGGGACAGCACCTCCTCCGGCACGTCCGTGGCACGCAGCTCCTCGGCGGTCTTGGCCAGGATCCGCACCACGTCCACCGCCACGTTGCCCACGCCGACCACCGCGACCTCGGGACAGTCGAGGACGAACCGGTCGGCCGGCATGTCGGGGTGGCCGCAGTACCAGTTCACGAAGTCGGTGGCCGCCACGCTGCCCGGAAGGTCCTCGCCGGGGATCCCCATCCGGCGGTCCACCATCGCGCCGGTGCAGTAGACCACGGCGTCGTAGCAGCCGAGCAGGTCGGCGGCGCCCACGTCCCGGCCGAACTCGACGCCGCCCAGGAACCGGACGTTGGGCAGCTCCAGCACCCGGCGCAGGTACCCGGCGATCGACTTGATGGAGGTGTGGTCGGGGGCCACGCCGTACCGGACCAGGCCGTACGGCGTGGGCAGCCGTTCCAGGACGTCCACCTCGACCCCGGCTCCGGCCTGTTTCGTCAGCGCCTCGGCGGTGTAGATCCCGGCGGGGCCCGACCCGACAATCGCCACTCGCAGTGACACGCGGCCTCCTCGGCGTCGGACGTCGCGGGCGCGGGGCCCGCCCCCGGCGGACCGGGAGGCCCGGGGCGGCGGCCCCTCGTCGGCGACGACCGTATCGACGGCTCTCACCCCCGACTCTGTACCACCGGAGCCGTCGCCGCCAGAGCGGCCCGCCGGGGAGGCGGAAGGCGTTCCGGCGGAGCCGGCGGGGAGCGGCGCCGCAGGGAGCTTTCCCGGTTTAACGGCGCTTGGTGGAATTTTGTGCATTCTTGCAGGTCACATATGCTTTCCAAGGCCACGAGCGCGTGATGATCGGGGGATCTGTGGCACGTCTTGAACCGACCTTCGAGTACGACTGCGCGGAGGTGGACTGCGCGGAGATCGACCGCCGGCAGCGCGGCATCGTGCTGCACATGGTGCTGTCGCTCCTCGTGGGGATGCTGCTCGGCACCCTGGGCGCGGTGTTGTCGTACGCGCACAGCCCGCTGGACGCGTTCTACGAGCCCTACGCCTACGTGCTGCTCGTCGTCGTGGCGGGGTACACCGCAGCCGGTCTCGGCTGGGCGGTGCTGAGCTGCGCGCTGGCCACCTTCGGCCCGCTGCTGTCGTTGCTGGCCGCCACGGTCTTCGACCCCGGCGCCATGTTCCTGGGCGCGGGCGGCGCGGAGGGCCTGAACATCACGGTGGCCGTCCTGGTCGTGATGGGAGTCCTGGCCCACCTCGCCCGGCGCGGAACCCGGTGGGGCGACCTGGCGGGCGGCGTGCTGGCCGGGCTCGTCGCGCTCGACGGCCTGGACAAGGCGCTGCCCGGCGGGCCGGAGTACATCGCGGGTTTCTGGCCGTGGAAGGCGGCGGTCGTCGGGGTGCTGGCGCTGGGCCTGCTCGTCACGACCCGTCGCGGGTGGGGCCGCGCCCGCTCGGCCGCGGTGGCGGTCGCCATGGTGGCCGTCTGCGCCGCGTTCCTCTGAGCCGCGCTGTGCGACTCGGGCCTGAGCCCGCGCCGCGTTCCTCCGCGTCACGTGCCTCCGGGCCGCGGCCCCGCCCGCGGCCCCAGAGAGGCGCCGGAGAACGCCGGATGACCGGCAACCCGGTTGCGCGACTCGATAGCCTGTAGCCATTCGATCCCCGCTAGGTAGGAGTAGCCGTGCTGCTGCGCATGTCGTCGCTGTTTCTTCGAACTCTGAGGGACGACCCGGCAGACGCGGAGGTCCCGAGCCACAAGCTGCTCGTCCGCGCCGGATACGTCCGCCGCGTCGCGCCCGGCATCTACTCCTGGCTGCCGCTCGGCAAGATGGTCCTGGAGAACGTCGCGCGCGTCGTGCGCGAGGAGATGGACCGCATGGGCGGCCAGGAGGTCCTCTTCCCCGCGCTGCTGCCGCGCGAGTACTACGAGAACACCGGCCGCTGGACCGAGTACGGCGACCTGCTCTTCCGCCTCAAGGACCGCAAGGGCGCCGACTACCTCCTCGGGCCCACCCACGAGGAGATGTTCACCGACATGGTCAAGGGGGAGTACTCCTCCTACAAGGACTATCCGGTGACGCTGTACCAGATCCAGACGAAGTACCGCGACGAGGCCCGCCCCCGGGCCGGGATCCTGCGCGGCCGCGAGTTCGTCATGAAGGACTCCTACTCCTTCGACCTCGACGACGACGGTCTCAAGCGCTCCTACGAGCGGCACCGCGAGACCTACATCCGCATCTTCGACCGGCTCGGCATCGACTACCGCATCTGCTTCGCCACCTCCGGCGCGATGGGCGGCTCGGCCTCCGAGGAGTTCCTCGCCCCCGCCGTGACCGGCGAGGACACCTTCGTGTCCTGCCACAGCTGCGGCTACGCCGCCAACGCCGAGGCGGTCACCACCCCGGCCCCGGCCGCGGTCACCGGTGAGCGGCCCGCCATGGAGGTCCTCGACACTCCTGACACCCCGACCATCGAGACGCTGGTCGCGCATCTCAACACCCACCACGGCCTGGACGTCACCGCGGACCGGACGCTCAAGAACGTCGTGGTCAAGGTCACGACGCCCGGCTCCGACAAGACCGAGACCCTGGTGATCGGGGTGCCCGGCGACCGCGAGGTCGACTTCAAGCGCCTGGAGGCGGCGCTCGCCCCCGGCGAGCCCGCCATCTTCGAGGCCGAGGACTTCGCGAAGCACCCCGGCCTGGTCCGCGGCTACATCGGCCCCCAGGTGCTCAAGGACCTCGGCATCCGCTACCTCGTCGACCCCCGCGTGGTCGACGGCAGCGCGTGGGTGACCGGTGCCAACGAGCCGGGGCGGCACGCCGTGAACGTCGTCGCCGGGCGCGACTTCGTCGCCGACGGCACGATCGAGGCCGCCGAGGTCCGGGCGGGCGACGTCTGCCCGGTCTGCGGCTCCGGCCTGTCCATCGACCGCGGCATCGAGATCGGCCACATTTTCCAGCTCGGCCGCAAGTACGCCGACGCCGCCA
Organism: Streptosporangium sp. NPDC004379; assembly: GCF_042873875.1. Classification (NCBI taxonomy): domain Bacteria; kingdom Bacillati; phylum Actinomycetota; class Actinomycetes; order Streptosporangiales; family Streptosporangiaceae; genus Streptosporangium; species Streptosporangium sp. NPDC004379. The sequence continues at coordinate 804,350 of NZ_JBIAMC010000001.1, read as the reverse complement.
AGCTCGACGCCCTCGGCCCCGACGGCAAGCCGATCCGCATCACCATGGGCTCCTACGGCATCGGCGTCTCCCGCGCACTGGCCGTGCTGACCGAGCAGCGCCACGACGAGCTGGGGCTGCGCTGGACCCGCGAGATCGCTCCGGCCGACGTCCACGTCGTCGGCACCGGCAAGGACGACCAGATCGAGGTCGCCGGCCGGATCGCCGCCGAGCTGGAGGCGCGCGGCCTGCGGGTCCTGCTGGACGACCGCGCGGGGGTCTCCCCGGGCGTGAAGTTCAAGGACGCCGAGCTGCTCGGCATGCCGACGATCCTGATCGTCGGCCGCGGCCTGGCCCAGGGCGTCGTCGAGCTGCGCGACCGCGCCACCGGCGCGAAGGAGGAGATCCCCCTCGCCGAGGCCGCCGACCGCGTCGAGGCCGCCTGCCGCGCCTGAGTCCCCGCGCCTGAGTCCCCGCGCGTAGGTCCAGGGGGCCGGGTTCCGGATGTGGAGCCTCCGCATCCGGAACGTCAGGCGTCTCCGCATCTGGTTCCCCGCGCGTTCCGAGTCTCCGCGTCCGGGTCCCCGTACATCCGGAAGCCCCCGCGCCCGGTCCGTCATCCGGACCGGCCGCGGGGGTTTTTGTGGGCTTATGGGGGGAAAGCCCTTTTTGTCATTCAGGGGGGTGGGGGACGCATGGTGCAGGAGTTCGACCCTTCCGCCTACGGCCGCGCCGCCGCCGACGTCTACGACGAGGTCGCGACGCACCTGCCCACCGAGCCGGCGGTGGACCGGCTGCAGGAACTGGCGGAGGGCCGGGCCGTCCTGGAGTTCGGTGTCGGCACCGGCCGGCTGGCCCTGCCGCTGGCCGCCCGGGGGCTCACCGTCGCGGGGATCGACGGCTCGGCCGAGATGACGGCGGTACTGCGGGCCAAGCCCGGCGGCGACCGCGTCCCGGTGACGCTGGGCGACTTCTCCACCACCCGGGTCGACGGCGAGTTCGGCCTCGTCGTCCTCGCCTACAACACGATCTACGCGCTGCCCTCGCAGGACGCCCAGGTCGACTGCTTCCGCAACGCCGCCGCCCACCTCGTGCCCGGCGGCCGGTTCGTGGTCGAGGCGTGGGTGCCCGACGTGGGGGCGTTCCACCACGGCACGGCGCTGCGGCTGGTGTCGCTGCGTGAGGACGGGGTGGTGGCCGAGGCGGCCCGGCTGTCGCCCGCCGACCAGATGATGCACACCACCAAGATCGTCCTGACCTCCGGCGGGATCCGGCTGCTGCCCGCCAACCACCGCTACGCCTGGCCCGCCGAACTCGACCTCATGGCACGCCTGGCGGGCATGCGGCTCGAACACCGCTGGTCCGACTGGCGGGCCACTCCGTTCACCGGCGACAGCCGGGGGCACGTGTCGGTCTACCGGCGCTGAGCCGGACCCGCCGCGTCCCCGAGCCCCGTCACCGCCGTACCCGCACCGCCCTGGAGTTCCGAGAAATGCAGCTACCCGCCCCTCGGGGGCCCCTCACCGGCTTCCTCTTCGACCGGCTGGCCCGGCCGCCGCACGACCTCGGCCCGGCGCCGGAGCCCGCGGGAGGACCGCCCCTCGGGGACGAGGACCTCCAGCTCGCCCTCTTCGCCTGCTACGAGCTGCACTATCAGGGATTCGACGAGGTGGCCGAGGACTGGGAGTGGGAGCCGTCGCTGCTGGCGGTCCGGCGGACGCTGGAACGGCGGTTCGAGGCGGGCCTCGCGGAGGCCGTGCCGCGGCCGCCCGCCGTACCGGCGGGGACGCCCGCGCGCATGCGCCGGGCGCTGGCCGGGCTGGTGGCCGCCGCCGACGGCGGCCCGTCACTGGCGGCGTTCCTGGAACGGCGGGCCGACCTGGAGCGGTTCCGCGAGTTCGTCGTCCACCGCTCCGTCTACCACCTCAAGGAGGCCGACCCGCATACCTGGGCGATCCCGCGGCTGCGCGGTGCGGCCAAGGCCGCCCTCGTGGAGATCCAGGCCGACGAGTACGGCGCGGGCCGCCCCGGGCGCATGCACTCGGAGCTGTTCGGGGCCACGATGCGCGGGCTCGGCCTGGACGACTCCTACGGCGCCCACCTCGACCGGGTGCCGGCGGTCACGCTGGCGACCGGCAACGTCATCTCGCTGTTCGGGCTGCACCGGCGGCACCGGGGCGCGCTGCTGGGCCACCTCGCCGCCTTCGAGATGACCTCCTCGGTCCCCAACCGCAGGTACGCCCGGGGACTCCGCCGCCTCGGGGGCGACGACGCGGCCTGCCGTTTCTACGACGAGCACGTGCAGGCCGACGCGGTCCACGAGCAGATCGCCGCGCACGACATGTGCGGCGCGTTCGCCGCAGAACATCCCGGCCTGGCCGCCGACGTCCTGTACGGCGCGGCGTGCGCCCTCGCCCTGGACCGGCTCTTCGCCGAGCACCTCCTGGGAAGCTGGGAGCGCGGGGTCACCTCACTGCGCGAGGCCGGACCGCGCAGAACCGCGCGTGACGGGACCGCGCGTGACGGGACCGCGCGTGACGGGACCGCGCGTGACGGGACCGCGCGTGACGGGACCGCGCGTGACGGGACCGGGCTGGCGGTGAGCGGCCGATGACGGACGCGGGCCCGGCGAAGGCCCCCGGCCTCGACTACGTCCTGCCGCTGCGCTGGGACGACGGTGACGAGGCGGGCCTGGCGGAGCTGACGGACTACCTACGCCTGCTCGCCCGCCACGCGCGGGTCATCGTCGTCGACGGCTCCCCGTCTCCGGTCTTCGAGCGGCACGCCGCCGTCTGGGCCGGGATCGCCGAGCACCTCCGGCCCGACGACGACCTCGCCTTCGTCAACGGCAAGGTCAACGGGGTGATCACCGGGATGCGCCGGGCCCGTGCCGAGCGCGTGGTCATCGCCGACGACGACGTGCGCTACGGCGAGGCCGAGCTGGCCGCGATCGGCGTCCTGCTCGGGCGGGCCGATCTGGTCAGGCCGCAGAACCACTTCGACCCGCTGCCCTGGCACGCCCGCTGGGACACCGCCCGGACCCTCCTCAACCGTGCCTTCGGCGCCGACTACCCCGGCACCTTCGGCGTGCGCCGGTCGGTCTTCCACGAGATGGGCGGCTACGACGGGGACGTGCTGTTCGAGAACCTCGAACTCATCCGCACGGTCCGCGTCCACGGCGGGCGGGAGTGCAGTCCGCGGGGTCTGTACGTCCGCCGGCTGCCGCCCGACCCGGCGCGGTTCTGGTCCCAGCGCGTCCGGCAGGCCTACGACGACCTCGCGCAGCCCGTCCGGCTGGCGGCGTTCCTGTCCGTGCTGCCCGCGCTGGCCGCCGCGCTGTCGCGCCGCCGGTACGGGACGGTCCTCATCTGCGCCGGGCTGGCGGTGGGGGTCGCCGAGACCGGCCGCCGCCGGGCCGGAGGGCGGCGGATCTTCCCCTTCTCCGCGGCGCTGTTCGCGCCGGTGTGGCTGCTGGAGCGGGCGGTCTGCGCCTGGCTGGCGCTCGCGGCGCGGCTGTTCTTCGGCGGCGTGCCGTACGCGGGCCGCCGGATGCGGACGGCGGCGCACTCGGTCCGGCGGATCAGGGCCGCCGGGCCGGCCGGGGCGCCGTCAGGCGGGCGGGTCGGGCTCGCTCGGGGCGCGGAAGCGGGCGGGCCGGTGTGAGCCGTCGCAGAAGGGCTTGGCCGCCGAGCGCCCGCAGCGGCACAGCGCCACCGTGGACCGGCCGGGGTCGATGACGGCTCCGTCCTGGGTGGTGATGACGAACGGGCCCCGCAGCAGCAGCGGCCCGTCCTCGCACGGGGTCACCGTGACACGGTCATCCCCTATGTCCGTTTTATCCATCACGTGGCGACTGTGCCCCCGGGAAGAGGGGGGAAACGCCGCGACCCGTCCGGCGGCGGGAGGTCCCGCGTGGCCGTCCGGGCGACGCGTGGGACGTCGTGCCCGTCCGGGCGTGGCGGAGGACGCCGTGTGCCCGTCCGGGCGACATGTGAGACGTCTCGTGCGTCCGGGCGGTGCGCGGGACGTCGCGCACCGCCCGGACGGGCACGGTTCAGCGGGAGCCGCTGAGGGTCTTGCGCCAGTGGAACCCGCCGGGGAGGTGCACGGTCACCGTCTTCCTGCCGTCGGCGGTCTTCGTGACGCGGAAGGCCCGGTTGCCCCAGCTGTGCCCGACGCCGCCGCGCGACAGGTTGAGATGGAACGGACCGAACTTCAGTGACTTCCGGTATTGCCAGCCCATTGCTTCCTCCTTGACCGTCTGCTCCTTTCAGCTACCCGTCTGGAGAACGGCAAACGGATCTCTCGATCCCGGACCGCGCCGGACGTCCGCGCCGGACGGGTCTCGCGGTCCCGGGCCGCGCCGGACGTCCATGCCGAGCCGCCCGGAGGCCCCGGGCCACGTGCACGGGGGCACGAATTCAGGACGGCGGGGGCGGCGTCGGGGTGGCGGCGGGGGAGGAGGGCGCGGGGGCGGGCATGCCGGGGAACGTCTCGATCTCCGGGCGCAGGCCGTACGCCCGCACCACGCACTCCTGCACGGCCAGGGCGGCCATCCGCCGGACGGCCGGGTCACCGGACGCGACGGTCTCGATGTAGGCGGCGGTCACCCCCCGCTCCACCGACACGGCCAGGTCCGTCAACTGGGCGGAGGTGGAGGGGACGGCGGGCAACCGGTAGCTCGCGTCGGGCTCGGCCGGGGTGCCGCCGCGCTCGATGATCATGGCGCGGAGCCGGTCCCGGCGGGCGCGGTGGGCGTTGAAGGCGGCGGTCATGACGGAGCGCAGCGAGCCCTCGGCCCGCGCGGCGAGGACCCCGTAGGCGTAGACGGCGGCGTGCTCGGCCGCCAGCGCCGTGCCGAGCCCCCCGCCGGCTCCGGGGGCCGGGGTGGCCGGCGCGACCGCGCCCGCGGCTCCCGTGAACCCCGCGGCCCCCGTGAGTCCCGTGAGCGCCGGGGCCCCGGCCGGTCCCGCGTTCCGCGCGGTGTCCCGGGCCCTCACAGCGGCCTCCCCAGGGCCACGGCGTGGGCGGCCTCGCAGGCGCCGATGGAGGCGACCAGCTGGGCCAGCGCGGGTGAGGCGCCCTCGGCCTGCCGGGGGCGCGAGCCGGCGGCCTTCCGCTCGGCGGTCCGCAGGCTCCGCAGGGAGGCGCGGGGCTCCGGCGCGGGCGTCCCGGAAGCGGAGGGCTCAGACGGCCCAGGCGGCGCGGCGGCGTCTCCGGAGGGCGCCGGGGTCGCGGAGGCCCCGGCGCCGCGGGCGGCGGGGGGAAGCCTCCGGCGCAGCTCGGCGAGGTGGGCCTCGTGCCGCCGCCTGAAGGGCAGGAGCTTGGCGGAGGAGGCCGAGGCGTACAGCCCGATGATCCGCTCCTTGTCGGCGATCAGCTGCCTGAGCAGCACGGTCTCCGGGTCGGGAGGCTCGGCGCGCTGGTGCTCGGGCTCCTCGGCGCATCCGGCGGCCGTCACGGCGACCGCCGCGGCGGCGGCCCCGGCGGCGGTGTCCCGCAGCAGGTCACGCCGGGACAGGGAACGCACGGACGACCTCCGGGTACGGATGAGCTGCTGACGCATCTAGCATCGTAAGGGCTGGGAAACCATTCACCGCGCCTCTCGGGCTGGCTCGCCGCGCCGAGTGGCGCTTCTTCCGCGCCCTGATGTGGATAGGCTTGTGAACCGCAAGGGCGAGGTCCGCCCGGCTGTAGATCGTGAAAATGGGAGGTCGGCATGGGCAGCGCCACATCCCGCGACCGCCTGATGAAGCTTCTGGAACCCGTCGCCCTCGCCTCCGGGCTCGACCTGGAGGACGTCACGGTCACTCCGGCGGGCAAGCGGCGCCTGCTGCGTGTCGTCGTCGATCGCGACGGCGGCGTCAGCCTGGACGACGTCGCCGAGGTCAGCCAGGCCGTCTCCGAGGCCCTGGACGCCGGGGACGTGATGGGAAGCACCCCTTACGTGCTGGAGGTCTCCTCTCCCGGGGTCGACCGCCCGCTCACCGAGCCGCGCCACTGGCGCCGGGCGGTGCGCCGGCTGGTCAAGGCCGACCTGCGGGACGGCACGAGCATGGAGGGCCGGATCGTCGCCACCGACGAGACCGGCGTGGAGCTCGACGTGGCGGGGACACCGCGCCGCGTCGGGTACGAGGACCTGGCCCGAGGACGGGTGCAGGTGGAGTTCCGCCGGTTCGACGACGCCGAAGACGACGGCGAAGACGGCGACGAGGGCTAAGGGGGAGCCTCGTGGACATCGACATGAGCGTCCTGCGCAGCCTGGAGCGGGAGAAGGACATCTCCTTCGACCTGGTCGTCAAGGCCATCGAGGACGCGCTGCTGATCGCCTACTTCCGGAGCGAGGGGGCGGCGGCCAAGGCCCGCGCCGAGCTCGACCGCAAGACCGGGCACGTGACCATCTACGCCGCCGAGCTGGACGACGGCGGCCAGGTGGTCCGGGAGTACGACGACACCCCGGGCAACTTCAGCCGCATCGCCGCGACCACCGCCAAGCAGGTCATCCTGCAGCAGCTCCGGGACGCCGAGGACGAGATCAACTTCGGCGAGTTCGCCAGCCGCGAGGGCGAGCTGGTGGCCGGGGTGATCCAGCAGGGCAAGGACCCGCGGGTCGTCCTGGTCGACCTCGGCAAGATCGAGGCCGTCCTGCCGCACAACGAGCAGGTGCCCGGCGAGGAGTACGTCCACGGCGAGCGCCTCCGCTGCTACGTCGTGCAGGTCAAGAAGGGCCCCAAGGGCCCCTCGGTGACCCTGTCGCGCACCCACCCGGGTCTGGTGAAGAAGCTGTTCGCCCTGGAGGTGCCGGAGATCGCCGACGGCACCGTCGAGATCGCGGCCATCGCCCGCGAGGCGGGCCACCGTACGAAGATCGCGGTCCGCTCCCGGCGGCCCGGGATCAACGCCAAGGGCGCCTGCATCGGCCCGATGGGCTCGCGGGTGCGCAACGTGATGGCCGAGCTCCACGGCGAGAAGATCGACATCATCGACTGGTCGGAGGATCCGGCCGAGTTCGTCGGGAATGCCCTGTCGCCCTCGCGTGTTTCGCATGTCGAGGTGATCGACAGCGAGGGGCGTGCCGCTCGCGTGACCGTGCCGGACTACCAGCTCTCCCTGGCGATCGGCAAGGAAGGGCAGAACGCCCGGTTGGCCAATCGCCTCACCGGGTGGCGCATCGACATCCGGCCCGATACCCAGACGGGGGAGGCGGCCGGTTCCGCAGATGCGCCCACGCGGTAAGCTGGAATATGGTGACCAGGCCACCCCACTGCGAACGTGTGTGGGGTGCCGGGTTCGCACGGTTTCCTCCGAGCTGCTCCGCCTGGTGGCGGTCGAGGGCGTCATCGTCCCCGACCTGCGAAGACGGCTGCACGGGCGTGGTGCTTCACTGCACCCCTCCCTGAGCTGCCTGGAGCTCGCCGAGCGGCGGCGGGCGTTTCCGCGGGCGTTTCGCGCCGCGGGACCGCTCGACCCGTCGCCGGTACGGGCTCACCTGGAAGGGCTCCACTCCGAAAGGAACGGGTGAAATGGTTGCCAACTGTCATGTAGGACGCCGAGTTGATGGGCTGGTCAGATAGCTATGAGCGCCTGATGAGCATGCGGCGATGAGTACGTCTACGTAACGACGGTCCGGCGGCTGTGCCTCCCGGGCCGAGTAAGGGAGTGCAGTGGCGAAGGTCCGGGTATACGAGCTCGCCAAGGAGTTCGGCGTTGAGAGCAAGGTCGTCATGGCCAAGCTCCAGGAGATGGGCGAGTTCGTGCGTTCGGCGTCCTCGACCATCGAGGCGCCGGTGGTCCGTCGGCTCACCGAAGCTTTGGGCGGTCCCGTCAAGGGGTCGTCCGACAGGGGCGGCAACAGGCCGTCCAGGCCGCCGCAGGCGGCACCCCGGCCGGCCGATGGCCAGGCCGGAACCGGCGCCCCCGCGGCGCCGCGATCCTCGGGTCCCAGGCCGGGACCCGTTCCCAAGCCGGGTCCGCGGCCCGGCCCCGTGGCCCGTCCCGCGGCCCCCGCGGCTGAGGCGCCGCAGGCTCCGGAGGCCCCGCAGGTCTCCCAGCCTCAGCAGCAGCAGCCTCCGCCCTCGGCGGTCCAGCCGCCGCGGTTCGAGGCGCCCCGGCCCGAGGCCACGCGTCCGGCGTCCGGCCCCCGGCCGGGTCCGCGTCCGGGTCCGCGTCCCAGCCAGGGCCCGCGTCCCGAGGCCGCGCGTCCGGAGGGCCGCCCCACCGGCGGTCCCGGCGGCGCACCCTCGGCTCCGCGTTCCGGCGCCGGCGCCGGCGCCGGCGGTCCCAAGCCCGGCCCGCGTCCGGGCCCGCGTGGCCCGCGTCCCGGCAACAACCCGTTCTCCTCGAACGCCAGCGGCATGGGCCAGGCCCGTCCGCCGCGTCCCGGTGGCCGTGACGGCGGTCCGGGCGACCGCGGCCCGCGTCCGGGCCCGCGTGACGGCGGTCCCCGCGAGCAGGGGCAGCGTGACGGCGCCGGACCGCGTCCGGGGCCCCGCCCCGGCCCGGCCGGCGCCGCCGGTCCCCGTCCGGGCCCCGGCGCGGGTGGTCCGCGCCCGGGTGGCGGCGGCGGTGTCGCTGGCCCGCGTCCCGGCGGTCCGCGTCCCAGCCCGATGATGATGCCCCAGGGCCGGCCCGCCGGTCCCGGCGGCGGCGGTGCCGGTCGTCCCGGTGGCGGCGGTGGCCGTCCCGGTGGCGGTGCGGGCCGTCCCGGTGGCGGCGGTGGCCGTCCGGGCGGCGGCGGTTTCGCCGGTCGTCCCGGTGGCGGCGGTGGCCGTCCCGGCGTCGGCACCGGCGGTCCCGGTGGCGGTGGCGGCGGTTTCGCCGGCCGTCCCGGTGGCGGCGGTGGCCGTGGCCGCGGTGGCGGCACGGCGGGCGCCTTCGGCCGTCCGGGCGGACGCCCGACCCGCGGTCGCAAGTCCAAGCGCCAGAGGCGCCAGGAGTTCGACAACATGCAGGCCCCGGCGATCGGCGGCGTGCAGGTCCAGCGCGGCAACGGCCAGACGATCCGGCTGTCGCGCGGCGCCTCCCTGGCGGACTTCGCCGACAAGATCGGCGCGAACCCGGCGTCCCTGGTGCAGATCATGCTGCACCTGGGCGAGATGGTGACCGCCACGCAGTCGGTCAACGAGGAGACGCTGCAGCTCCTGGCCGCCGAGCTGGACTACAACCTGCTCGTGGTCAGCCCGGAGGAGGAGGACCGCGAGCTCCTCGAGTCCTTCGACATCGAGTTCGGCGAGGACGAGGGCGACGAGGGCGACCTGGTCGCGCGTCCGCCGGTGGTGACCGTCATGGGTCACGTCGACCACGGTAAGACCAAGCTGCTCGACGCGATCCGGCACACCAACGAGGTGGCGCGGGAGGCCGGTGGCATCACCCAGCACATCGGCGCCTACCAGATCTCCGCCGAGCACGAGGGCGAAGACCGGAGGATCACCTTCATCGACACCCCGGGTCACGAGGCGTTCACCGCCATGCGTGCCCGCGGTGCCAAGGTCACCGACATCGCCGTCCTGGTGGTCGCGGCCGACGACGGTGTGAAGCCGCAGACCATCGAGGCGCTGAACCACGCCCAGGCGGCCGAGGTTCCGGTCGTGGTCGCGGTCAACAAGGTCGACAAGGAGGGCGCCGACCCCAACAAGGTCCGTGCCCAGCTCACCGAGTACGGCCTGGTGGCCGAGGAGTACGGCGGCAGCACGCTGTTCGTCGACATCTCCGCCAAGAACGGGACCGGCATCGACAACCTGCTCGAGGCCATCCTGCTCACCGCGGACGCCGAGCTCGACCTGCGGGCCAACGACGCGATGGACGCCCAGGGCGTCGCCATCGAGGCGCACCTCGACAGGGGCCGCGGCCCGGTCGCGACCGTGCTGGTCCAGCGCGGCACGCTCCACGTCGGCGACTCGATCGTCTGTGGCGAGGCCTTCGGCCGCGTCCGGGCGATGCTCGACGACAACGGCATGTCGATCGACGAGGCCGGTCCGTCGCGTCCGGTCCAGGTCCTCGGCCTGACCGCGGTGCCGGGCGCCGGTGACAACTTCATCGTCGTCACCGACGACCGCATGGCGCGTCAGATCGCCCAGCAGCGGGCGGCGCGCAAGCGCACCGCGGACATGGCCAGGTCCGGCCGTCGCCGCACCCTCGAAGAGCTCTTCAGCGAGATGGAGAAGGGCCAGGTCGACGAGCTCAAGCTCATCATCAAGGGTGACGTCTCCGGTTCGGTCGAGGCTCTCGAGGACGCCCTGCTCAAGATCGACGTCGGTGACGAGGTGCGCCTGCGGGTGCTCCACCGCGCCGTCGGCGCCATCACGGAGTACGACGTCAACCTGGCCGTCGCCGACGACAACGCCGTCATCATCGGCTTCAACGTGCGTCCGGAGGTCCGGGCGCGCGACCTGGCCGAGCGCGAGGGCGTCGACATCCGCTACTACTCGGTCATCTACCAGGCGATCGAGGAGATCGAGGCGGCCCTCAAGGGCATGCTCAAGCCCGAGTTCGAAGAGGTCCAGATGGGCACCGCCGAAGTCCGCGAGGTCTTCAAGGTGCCGAAGATCGGCAACATCGCCGGTACGCTGGTCCGCTCGGGCACGATCGTCCGGAACAGCAAGGCGAGGCTCATCCGCAACGGGGTCGTCATCTCCGACAACCTCACGGTCTCCTCGCTGCGCCGGTTCAAGGACGACGCGACCGAGGTCCGCGAGGGCTTCGAGTGCGGTATCGGAGTCGGCTACAACGACATCAAGATCGACGACGTCATCGAGACGTTCGAGATGCGGGAGAAGCCGCGCGTCTGATGTCCCGGTCCGGTGACGGGCCGCCCGTCGGCCGGAAGGCCCCGCCCCTCGTGGGCGAGGGCCACCGGCCGGCGGGCGGTCCCGCTCCCGCCGGCGGCACGACGACGTTCGTGGCGTGATCCGACATGTATGTAGGTGCCCTCACACTGGACATCCTGCTCGGCGACGTCCGCTCGCTGAAGCAGAAGCGCTCCGTGGTGCGACCCATCATCGCCGAGGTGCAGCGACGGTTCCCGGGTGTGGCCGTCGCCGAGACCGGCCATCTGGACCTGCACCGCCGTACGGAGATCGGGATCGCGGTCGTCTCGGCGACCGCCGCGAACTGCGGCGCGGTCATGGACGACTGCGAGCGCCTGGTCGCGTTCCATCCGGAGATCGAGTTGCTGTCGGCCAGGCAGCGGCTCTACAACGACAACGAGGACTAGCCGCAGACGGCCGGCCGCCCCCCGCTTGCGCCCGGCCGTACTGTGAGAAGGGGGGAGAGCGAACATGGACGCAGGGCGCGCACGTAAGATCGCCGACCGGATCCAGCAGATCGTCGCCGAGATGCTGGAGCGCCGGATCAAGGACCCTCGGCTGGGTTTCGTGACGGTGACCGACACGCGGGTCACCAACGACCTGAGTGAGGCGACGGTGTTCTACACCGTGTTCGGCTCCGAGGCCGAGCGGGCCGACTCGGCGGCGGCTCTGGAGAGCGCCAAGGGGCTCATCCGCTCGGAGGTGGGCCGCCAGACCGGGCTGCGGCACACGCCGACGCTGCTGTTCACCCACGACCCCCTCCCCGACAACGCCCGGCACCTCGACGGCCTGTTCGCCGAGGCGAAGGCCAGGGACGCCGAGATCGCCAGGCGGGCGGAGAGCGCGAGGCACGCCGGTGAGGCCGACCCCTACCGCAAGCCCGAGGACAGGGACGGCGTGGACGAGGCCGGCGAGGCCGAGGACGAGCCGTCCGAGCGCGCGGGACGCTCGGCGACGTGACGCCGCAGCCGCGTGACGAGGGCCCGGTTCCCGGTCGTGACTGGGACCGGGCCGTCGAGCTGATCTCCTCCGCGGAGGAGGTCGCGCTGGCCTGCCACATCTCCCCGGACGGCGACGCGCTCGGCTCGACCCTGGCGGTCGGGCTGGCGCTGCGGGCGGTGGGCAAGCGGGTCGTGGCCTCCTTCGGGGAGCGCGGCTTCACGGTGCCCCGGCTGCTGCGTTTCCTGCCGGGCCAGGATCTCCTCGTCGACCCCGACGACTACCCCGCCGCGCCCGAGCTGATGATCTCCTTCGACGCGCCCATCCCCGACCGGCTGGGCGAGCTGGCCCGCGTCGCGGGCAAGGCGCGCGAACTGGTGGTGGTCGACCACCACCCGTCCAACACCGGCTTCGGCACGCTCAACCTGGTCGACCCCGGCGCGGCGGCCACCGCTGTGCTCGCCGAGGAGCTGATCCGGCGGCTCGGCCTGCCGGTCGACCGGGACATCGCGACCTGCCTCTACGCCGGGCTGGTCACCGACACCGGGTCGTTCCGGCACTCCTCGACCACCTCCGAGGTGCACGCCATGGCCGGGCGGCTCATCGCCACCGGCCTGAACCCCGAGGAGATCGCCCGGGAGCTGTGGGACCGCTCCCCGTTCGGCTACCTCCGGGTGCTCGGCCTCGCCCTGGAGCGGGTGGTCCTGGAACCGGAGGCGGGCGACGGCCTGGGTCTGGTCTGGACGTACGTCACCCACGACGACCGGGAGGCATACGGCCTGCCGTACCACGAGGTGGAGGGCATCATCGACGTGGTCCGCCGCACCGACGACGCGGACGTGGCGGTGATCCTCAAGGAGGACGACGAGGGAGCCTGGCAGGTCTCCACCCGCTCCAAGGGTGGGATCGACCTCTCCCGCGTCTGCGCCACTCTGGGCGGCGGAGGGCACGCCAAGGCGGCGGGCTTCACCTCCCACCAGCCCGTCGAGCAGACGATGGCCGCCTTCCGCGCGCTGCTGCGCCGCGCCGCCTGAGGAACCCCGCACCGCCTGAGGAACCCGTGCCCGGAGGGACCGCATCGGAACCCGCACCGAGAACTCGCACCGGAACCCGTACCCGGAGAGACCGGACCCGGAGGAATCCCCGCCGGTAAGAATCCCGGCCCGGAGGAACCCGCGCCCGGAAGGACCCCGCCGAAGCTCCCGCAGAGGCTCTCGCAGAAGGACGACCCCGACATGAGTACGGCTCGCGCCAAGCGCACCCCGCCGCCGAGCGGGCTGATCGTGGTGGACAAGCCCGCCGGATGGACCTCCCACGACGTCGTCGGCAAGCTCCGCGGCATCGCCGGCACCCGCCGGGTGGGACACGCCGGCACGCTGGACCCGATGGCCACCGGGGTGCTGGTGGTCGGCGTGGAGAAGGCCACCCGGCTGCTGGGGCACCTCGCGCTCACCGAGAAGGGCTACGACGCCACGATCAGGCTCGGGGCGTCCACCAACACCGACGACGCGGAGGGCGAGGTCACCGCCACGGCGTCCGCCGCGCACATCTCCGACGAGGGGATCGCCAAGGGCGTCGCCGCGCTGACCGGCCGGATCACGCAGGTCCCGCCGCAGGTCAGCGCCATCAAGGTGAACGGCGAGCGGGCCTACAAGCGGGCCCGGGCGGGGGAGGAGGTGGAACTGAGCGGACGGCCGGTCACCGTTTCGGCCTTCGAGGTCACCGCCGTCCGCCGCGAGGGCGACGTCGTCGACGTCGACGCCTCGGTGACCTGCTCCAGCGGCACCTACATCCGGGCCCTGGCCCGCGACCTGGGCGCCGCGCTGGGCACCGGGGGACACCTGACGTTCCTGCGCCGCACCCGGGTCGGCCCCTACGGCCTGGCGACGGCCCGGACCATCGAGCAGCTCGCCGCGGACTGCGTGATCACCCCGATGGCCGAGGCGGTGGCGGCGGCCTTCCCGAGGCGGGACGTGACCGCCGAGGAGGCGGCCGTCGTCGGGCACGGCGGGCGGCTTCCCGCCCTGGGGGCCGGCGAGGGGCCGATCGGGGTGTTCGGCCCGGACGGCACGCTCCTGGCGCTGGTCGAGGAGCGCGGCGGGTTCACCAGGTCGCTGGCGGTCTTCGTGCCCTGAGGGCGGCGCGTCCCCGCGTCCCGGGGGCGGTGCCCGGAAGGGCGGCTCCCGCGTCCGGGGTAAGGTGACCTGTCATCTCCGTCGGCCTCCCCGGTTGCGGGAAAGCCCCCGGGACGTGGCAGGCTTTAGGAAGTCGATCCGGTACGAGGGAAGAGGCTGCGGTGCGAGGCTGGCACGGATTGGAAGACGTGCCCGGGGACTGGGGCAGGTCCGTCATCACGATCGGCGTCTTCGACGGGGTTCACCGCGGTCACCAGAAGATGGTGGCCCGCGCCGTGGAGATGGCCCGCGAGCTCGGCATGTCCTCGGTCGTGGTCACCTTCGACCCCCACCCGGAGGAGGTGGTGCGGCCGGGCACGCACCCGTTGAGGCTGACGACGCCCCGGCACCGCACCGAGCTGCTGGCCGCGCTCGGCGTGGACGCGGTCTGCGTGCTGCCGTTCACCCTGGAGTTCTCCCGGATGAGCCCGGACGAGTTCGTGCAGACCATCCTGGTCGACCGGCTGCACGCCGGCGGCGTCGTGGTCGGGGAGAACTTCCGGTTCGGCCACAAGGCCGCCGGTGACATCGAGACGCTGCAGACGCTCGGCGAGAAGTACGACTTCGTGGCCGAGGCCGTCCCGCTGGTGAGCGACGGGGAGATCATCTCCTCCACCCTCATCCGGGACGGGCTGGCCGCCGGCGACACCGAGGCCGTCGCGGTGGCGCTCGGCCGCCCGCACCGGGTCGAGGGCGTGGTGGTCCGCGGTTACCAGCGGGGCCGGCAGCTCGGCTTCCCCACGGCCAACGTCGAGTCGCCCGCCTTCACCGCGATCCCCGCGGACGGCGTCTACGCCGGCTGGCTGCAGTGCGTCCCCAACGGCAACCTCCCCGTCGCCTACGACGGCGAGCGCTGGCCCGCCGCGATCTCCGTGGGCACCAACCCGACCTTCGAGGGCGTGCCCCGCACCGTCGAGGCGTACGCGCTCGACCGCGACGACCTGGAGCTGTACGGCGCCCACGTGGCCGTCGACTTCGGGCCGCGGCTCCGCGACAACCTCAGGTTCGACTCGGTCGAGGCGCTCATCGGGCAGATGCGCGCCGACGTCGACCGGGCGCGTCTCCTCACCGGCACCTGGACCCCTCCCGGCTCCTTCTGAGCCGTCTCCCGGGCTCCCGCCCGCGTGAAAGCGGTCCGCGGGAGTACGGCGGACGCGCGGGGTACGCGGCACCGGATGTGCGAGACCTTGGAGCCGGGTGGTAATCTGGCATGTCAGTTCTGTAATTGGCGAGGTCGGCGACGCCGCCACGCCGGTGCTGACGCCGCCACGGCGACTGTAGGCACGCACGGTCGCTCGGGCATCTGAGATCCCGCGTGCCCGTAGAGGTTCAAGGAGACACGTGTCGCTCGACACCGCAGCAAAGAAGCAGATCATCGGTGAGTACGCCAAGGGCGAGACCGACACCGGTTCCCCCGAGGTGCAGATCGCGCTGCTCAGCAAGCGCATCAGCGAGCTCACCGAGCACCTGAAGGTGCACAAGCACGACCACCACAGCCGCCGCGGCCTGCTGCTGCTCGTCGGTCGTCGTCGCCGTCTGCTCAAGTACCTCGCCAGCAAGGACATCGAGCGTTACCGTTCGCTCATCGAGCGGCTCGGCCTGCGGCGATAGAATGATCGGGGAGCGGCGCGACGCGCCGCTCCCCGGCCACATCGGAAGGTGCCCGGCGCGTCGCGCCACAGGAGCACCGGTCCGATGCGCAAAACTGAACAGCCGAGACAACTGCCCCGCGTCCGCCAGCAAGCGCGCCCCACGGCGTGGGAGGGCCGGTCCTCGGTAGTGGCCCCCGGTCATCACGGCGAGAGCCGTACGGAACCGGGCGCTTCGATCGAAGACCGGCGCTGCACCACGGGGAGGCCGGCAAAAGGAGGTCAGGCGCGACACGCGTGCCTGACCGGGCGCGGGCGACCGATCCCACAAGGAGGTCCCCCGTGGAGGGTGTCCACAACAGCGAAGCCGTCATCGACAACGGCTCATTCGGCACGCGTACCGTCCGGTTCGAGACCGGGCGCCTGGCGCGCCAGGCGGCGGGTTCCGCCGTCGTCTATCTCGACGACGAGACGATGGTCCTTTCGGCCACCACCGCCTCGAAGCATCCCAAGGAGAACCTCGACTTCTTCCCGCTGACGGTCGACGTCGAGGAGCGGATGTACGCCGCGGGCCGCATCCCCGGCTCCTTCTTCCGCCGTGAGGGCCGTCCCTCCGAGGACGCCATCCTCACCTGCCGCCTGATCGACCGGCCGCTGCGCCCGTCGTTCGTCAAGGGCCTGCGCAACGAGATCCAGGTCGTGGCGA
Organism: Streptosporangium sp. NPDC004379; assembly: GCF_042873875.1. Lineage (NCBI taxonomy): Bacteria > Bacillati > Actinomycetota > Actinomycetes > Streptosporangiales > Streptosporangiaceae > Streptosporangium > Streptosporangium sp. NPDC004379. Next base: position 788,158 of record NZ_JBIAMC010000001.1, on the reverse strand, counting down.
CCATCCTGGCGCTGCACCCCGACCACCTGTACGACGTGGTCGCGATCAACGCCGCGTCCCTGTCCACCCAGCTCGCCGGGCTGCCCTTCTCCGGCCCGATCGGCGGCGTCCGCGTCGCGCTGATCGACGGCCAGTGGGTCGGGTTCCCGACCCACCCGGAGCTGGAGCGCGCCACCTTCGACATGGTGGTCGCCGGCCGCGTCCTGGACGACGGCGACGTCGCGATCATGATGGTCGAGGCCGAGTCCACCCGTGACACGCTCAAGCTCGTCGCCGACGGCGCCGTCGCGCCGACCGAGGAGACCGTGGCGCAGGGCCTCGAGGCGGCCAAGCCGTTCATCAAGGTGCTGTGCGACGCGCAGGCCAGGATCGCCAAGGTCGCCGCGAAGGAGACCGCCGAGTACCCGCTGTTCCTCGACTACCAGGACGACGTCCTGGAGGCGGTGACCACCGCGATCCGCAGCGAGCTCGCCGCGGCGCTGACCATCGCCGGCAAGCAGGAGCGCGAGGCCGAGCTCGACCGCGTCAAGGCCCTGGCGCTGGAGAAGCTGGGCGCCGACTTCGAGGGTCGCGAGAAGGAGATCTCCGCGGCCTTCCGCACGGTGACCAAGAAGCTCATGCGCGAGCGGGTCATCAACGAGGGCGTCCGCATCGACGGCCGTGGGGTCAAGGACATCCGCCAGCTCAACGCCGAGGTCCACGTCGTGCCCCGGGTGCACGGCTCGGCCCTGTTCGAGCGCGGCGAGACCCAGATCATGGGCATCACGACGCTGAACATGCTCCGCATGGAGCAGATGATCGACACGCTCAACCCCGAGCGCACCAAGCGCTACATGCACAACTACAACTTCCCGCCCTACTCCACCGGCGAGACCGGCCGGGTGGGCTCGCCCAAGCGCCGCGAGATCGGCCACGGCGCGCTCGCCGAGCGGGCGCTCATCCCGGTCCTGCCGGCCCGCGAGGAGTTCCCCTACGCGATCCGCCAGGTCTCCGAGGCGCTCGGCTCCAACGGCTCGACCTCCATGGGCTCGGTCTGCGCCTCGACGATGGCGCTGCTCGACGCGGGCGTCCCGCTCAAGGGCATCGTCGCCGGCATCGCGATGGGCCTGATCAACGAGGGCGACCAGTACGTCACGCTGACCGACATCCTCGGGGCCGAGGACGCCATGGGCGACATGGACTTCAAGGTCGCCGGCACCAAGGACGTCATCACCGCGCTGCAGCTCGACACCAAGCTCGACGGCATCCCCGCCTCGATCCTGGGCGCCGCGCTGAAGCAGGCCAAGGGTGCGCGTCTGGCCATCATCGACGTGATGCAGGAGGCGATCGACTCCCCGGCGGAGATGAACGCCACCGCGCCGCGCATCATCACGATCAAGGTCCCGGTCGACAAGATCGGCGAGGTCATCGGCCCGAAGGGCAAGATGATCAACCAGATCCAGGACGACACCGGCGCCGAGATCACGATCGAGGACGACGGAACGATCTACATCGGCGCCACCGACGGCCCGTCCGCCGAGGCGGCCCGGTCGGCGATCAACGCCATCGCCAACCCGCACATGCCGGAGGTCGGGGAGCGCTACCTGGGCACGGTCGTCAAGATCGCCGCCTTCGGCGCCTTCATCTCCCTCATGCCGGGCAAGGACGGTCTGCTGCACGTCTCCCAGATCCGCAAGCTGCACGGCGGCAAGCGCATCGAGAACGTCGAGGACGTCATGAACGTCGGCGAGAAGGTCCAGGTGGAGATCGCCGAGATCGACTCGCGCGGCAAGCTGTCCCTGGTCCCGGTCGAGGTCGTGGAGCGGGAGGCGGAGGCCAGGGGCGAGGCCGGCACGCCGGAGTCGGGTGACGCCGCTCCCGTCGCGTCCGCCGCCCCGGCCGAGTCCGGTGAGGAGCGGCCGCGCCGCACCCGCACCCGTACCCGCAGCGGCAACGGCGGCGGCGGCCGCGGGGGGGAAGACCGCAACTCGTGATCACGACCACTCTGCACCCCGGCAAGGACGGCGCCGGGGTGGTGCGGCGCACCGTCCTCCCCGGTGGGCTCCGGGTGGTGACCGAGTCCATGCCGACCGTGCGTTCCGTCGCGGTCGGCATGTGGGTCGGCATCGGATCGAGGGACGAGACCCCCGAGCACATGGGGGCCTCCCACTTCCTTGAGCACCTGCTGTTCAAGGGCACCCCCACGCGGGACGCGCTGGAGATCTCCGCGGCGATCGAGGGCATCGGCGGTGAGATCAACGCCTTCACCTCCAAGGAGTACACCTGCTACTACGCGCGGGTCCTCGACGAGGACCTGCGGGTGGCGATCGACGTCCTCTCCGACGTGGTCACCTCCTCGGTCATCACCCCCGAGGACGTCGAGGCCGAGCGTGGCGTGATCCTCGAGGAGATCGCCATGCACGACGACGACCCGTCGGACGTGGTGCACGAGCAGTTCTCCGCGGAGCTGTACGGTGACACGCCCGTCGGGCGGCCGATCCTCGGCACGGTCGAGTCGATCAACGCCATCGACCGCGACCGGATCGCCGAGTACTACCGACGGCACTACCTGCCCACGCACACCGTCGTGGCGGTGGCGGGCAACGTCACCCACGAGCGGGTCGTCGAACTGGTCGCCGCCGCCTACGAGCGGGCCGGAGCCCTCGGCGGCGACGCCGCGCCGGTCCCCCCGCGCGTCTCGGGCCCCGGCGTCGAGTCGCACTCCGGCGTCCGGGTGCTGCACCGGCCGACCGAGCAGGCCAACCTGGTCCTCGGCACGACCGGCCTGGTCCGCACCGACGACCGCCGCTTCGCGCTCGGCGTGCTGAACGCGGCGCTCGGCGGCGGCATGTCGTCGCGGCTGTTCCAGGAGATCCGGGAGAAGCGGGGGCTCGCCTACTCGGCGTACTCCTACACCTCCTCCTACGCCGACACCGGCCAGTTCGGCGTCTACGTCGGCTGCCTGCCGTCGAAGATCGACGAGGTGCTGAAGATCTGCCGCGAGGAGCTCCTGCGGGTCACCGCCGAGGGCATCTCCTCAGAGGAGATCGGCCGGGGCAAGGGGCAGATGCGCGGCGGCCTGGTGCTGGGCCTGGAGGACACCGGCTCCCGGATGTCCAGGATCGGCAAGGGCGAGCTGGTCTTCGACGAGCACCTGTCGGTGGACGAGATCCTCGCCCGGATCGACGCGGTCACCCCCGAGGAGATCACCGCCGTCGCCCGTGACGTCCTCAGCCGCCCGATGACCCTCGCGGTGATCGGGCCCTACGAGGGCAAGGACTTCAGCGCGGCTCTGACCGGCTGACCGGCTTCGAGGTCACGGTCTCACGGCATCACGGACGGCCCCGGCGCTCCCGAGCGCCGGGGCCGTCCCGTGTCCTGGCCGTCCCGTGTCCTGGCCGTCCCGTGTCCTGGCCGTCCCGTGTCCTGGCCGTCCCGTGTCCTGGCCGTCCCGTGTCCTGGCCGTCCGGCGCCCGAGCCGCTCCTCCGCCGCGCCGGGCGGTGCTCGCGAGGGGGCGGGACGGCCGACGGTATAGCCTGTGGCCGTGATCAGGGTTGGAGTTCTGGGCGCGCGCGGACGCGTCGGCAGGGAAGTGTGCAAGGCCGTCGAGGCCGCCGGTGACCTGGAGCTGGTCGCCCCCCTCGACAAGGGCGACCCGATCGAGGGGCTCACCGGCTGCGACGTGGTGGTGGACTTCACCCACCCCGACGTCGTCATGGGCAACCTCGAATGGTGCATCGCCCACGGCGTCCACCCGGTGGTCGGCACCACCGGCTTCGACGCCGGGCGGCTGTCCACCGTGCGCGGCTGGCTCGATGCCAGCCCCGGCGTCAACGCGCTGATCGCCCCCAACTTCGGCATCGCGGCCGTGCTGATGATGCACTTCGCCCAGCAGGCCGCCCGCTACTTCGACTCCGTCGAGATCGTCGAGCTGCATCACCCGAACAAGGCCGACGCGCCCTCCGGCACCGCCCGCCGTACGGCGGAGCTGGTCGCCGAGGCGCGGCGCAAGGCCGGGGCCGGGCCGATGCCCGACGCCACCAGCGCCGAGCTGGAGGGCGCGCGCGGCGCCGAGGTGGACGGGGTCCGCGTCCACGCCGTACGGCTGGCCGGGCTGATCGCCCACCAGGAGGTGCTGCTGGGCGGGGACGGCGAGACCCTCACCATCCGCCACGACACCATGAACCGCTCGTCGTTCACCCCCGGCGTCCTGCTGGGCGTGCGCCGGGTGGGGGAGACGCCGGGGCTCACCGTGGGCCTGGAGCACCTGCTCGACCTCTGAGAGACCGTCCTGGGCCCGTCCGGCGGTATCCGGCGGGCCCTGAGGAGGTTCGTCCGGCGGAGCCCACCGGACGGGGGCTCCGGACACCGCGCCGCGGACCTCCACCGGCCCTCCCGTCCCGGCTGTCCGGCGGGCCTTCCATGCTCCGGGTCATCGGCCTCCGGCGGCTTTCCCGGCATGCCGGTCACCTGGGGAGGAAGCGCATGCTCCGGTATCCTCCGATCCCGTGACAGGAGATCGACGCCCGGATCCGGGCGGGGCGCGCTGGGCCGAGGCGGGGGAGCTGCCCGGGCTGGCCGCGGTGGAGACCGCCGCCGACGGGATGTTCGCCGCGGTGGGCATCATCTTCCCGCCCGACCCCACGACGATCGCGGAGACCGGCGACCCGTCGCGGGTCCTGGTGGCCGGCACACCGCCGGTCGGCTTCGCCATGATCGGCTGGGTGGACGGCGGCGTCCACCTCGACCAGCTCGCCGTCCACCCGGATCACGGGCGGCGCGGCATCGGGGGGCGGCTGCTGGAGGCGGTCTGCGACCACGCGGCCTCGGTCGGCGCGTCGGCGGTGACGCTGACGACGTTCCGGGACGTGCCGTGGAACGCGCCCTGGTACGCCCGGCGCGGCTTCGCCGTACTGGATCCCGCGGAGTGGGGGCCGGAGATGGCCGCGCTGGTGGCGCATGAGCGCGAGCTGGGCATCGAGCTCGCGCCCCGCGTGGTGATGCGCCGCCCGCTGGCCGCCTGAACCCCGGCGCACCGGCCGGACCGTGAGGATCACCGGTGGCCGCCGGGGCCGCCGGGCCGGGCCCGTACGGAGGGCCGGACCGGCTCGGCGGCCCTTGTCAGAGGGCGAGGCCGACGGTGAACAGCAGGCCGAAGGCGAGCTGGAAACGGCCCGTCTGCTGGAGTGTGGCGATCAGGGCCGGGCCGGTTGCGCCGCGCCCGACGAACAGCACCGGGGCGATCGCCAGCGGCGCGGACAGGATGGCCAGCGCCGTGAACGGCCGCCACACCGCCATGACGAGCGCGACGGCCAGCGGCAGGACGAGGCAGAGGGTGTAGAGGACGCGGGTACGGTGGTCGCCCAGCAGCACGGCCATGGTGCGCTTGCCCGCCGGACCGTCGGTGGTGATGTCACGCAGGTTGTTGACCACCAGCATCGCGCAGGCCAGCAGGCCGACCGGCACGGAGGCCGCCAGGGCGGTCCAGGAGAGCCGTTCGAGCTGGACGAACGTCGTGCCCGCCGTCGCCACCAGGCCGAAGAACACGAACACCGACAGCTCGCCGAGCGCGCGGTAGCCGTAGGGCCGCGAGCCGCCGGTGTAGAACCAGGCCGCAGCGATCGCCAGCGCGCCCACCGCCAGCAGCCACCACGCCCGGGTGACCACGACCAGCGCCAGGCCCGCCACCGCGGCGGCGGCGAAGCAGCCCAGGGCCGCGGCGAGGACCTGGCGGGGCGCCGCCGCCCCCGAGCCGACCAGGCGCATCGGCCCGACCCGCTGGTCGTCGGTGCCGCGCACGCCGTCGCTGTAGTCGTTGGAGTAGTTCACCCCGATCTGCAGGGCGAGCGCCACGAACAGGGCGAGCAGGGCGCGCCACCACACCGCCCCGCCGTCCCCGATCGCGACGCCGGTGCCGACGGCGACGGGGACGACGGCGGCGGGAAGGGTGCGCGGACGTGCTCCGGCGATCCACTGGCTCGGGGTGGCCATGGGCTGCGGGGTTCCTCTCGAGCGTTGTCACCGGCCCGCGGCCGGTCCCGGGCGCATCGCGGCCCCGGGCCGGCGCGCGCCGGCGTTCAGCTGATGTCGGTGGCCAGGCGGACCATCCGCACCGGCCGCCCCATGTTAAGGACCCGCTCGGCCCCGTCCTCACCCCACCCCGCCGATTCCAGGAACCCGAGGACCCGGTGGTTGTCGGCGAAGACCCACGTCACGATGGTGTGGTAGCCGTCGTCGCGGAGGTAGTCGACCGTCGCGTTGAGCAGGCGGCTGCCGTGCCCGCGCCGGACGTAGTCGGGGTCCACCAGGAAGCTGAGCATCTCCGCCGTGGTGTCCGGGTTCAGGTCGGGGTCCTCGGCGGGGGCGTGGGAGGCCAGGCCCACCACACGCTCGGCGCCCCGCATCGCCGCGGCGGCCTCGATCCCGCCGGGGCCGAGCGCGGGGAACGCGTCGGTGTCGAGGACGACCTGCTCGACCGCCACCAGGACCCGGTGGCGGGAGGACGGCGGGCTGACGATCGCCTCGTCCCACTGGCGCCGCCACATCGCCTCGGCCGCCGCGTTGGTCATCTGCTCGAGCGGCCCCTCGGGAAGGAAGTCCCGGTAGCCGTATTTCCAGGCGCGAATCTGGGTGCTCGTCACCGCGGCGACATCATCGTGCCGAGCCACCCGCACGCCTACGTCTGCCATCTCGGCCCGCTCCTTTGCTGCCGTGCCGTCGCCTCAGGACGCGCTGCCTCGCGGTTCTCCGGCCGCGCGAGCGGGCATCAGGCGCGGTGATCCGTGAGACAGGCACCTACACCGTATCGGGGAATCCGGCTCGTAGATGACGCGATCCGGTCTCCGCCTGACGTCGTGCCCGATATGCCCGAGTCTTTGTACGGTTGCCGCACACCCTCATGGAGCACCAGGACCGCGAGCGGTTCTTCGAGGAGTCGACGAACGCCCACTGGCAGGTGCTCTCGGTGCACACCTTCAGTCTGGACCACATCCCGGCCGCGTGCGCGGCCATCACCGCCGCCGCGATCCGCGCCAGCCCTGCGGGCGTCCCCTCCGCGACCGGCTCCAGGGCCGGTTCGCCGGCCGTCAGGACCACCCGCAGCGGGAGCCCGGCGAGCACCCGCGACGGAGGGCCGGACCGTCCGTCGCCGGGCACGTCATCGTCCGCCGGCCCGCCGGGGCCGCCGGGGCCGCCGGGGGCATCGGCGTCGCGGACGCCGTGGAGGTCATCGCGGTCGCGGGCGTCGCCGCGGCCGTGGGCGTCGCGGTTGCGGGGGGCGTGGTTACGGCGGAGCGCCTCGCGCAGGGTCTCCCGCAGGGCGACGGCCAGCGCGAGGTCGTCGGCGGTGGCCGTGTCGGACGGCGCGGCCAGCCCGCGCCCGGCGAGCCAGGCCGCCAGCGCCGCGGGGGACGGGATCGTGTCGGCGCCGCTCTCGACGTCGTAGGTGTTCACGAAGTCGCAGACCAGGGCGGCAGGATCGTTCATCGGGGCGATCACCTCTTCGCAACCACTGTATGGCATTAGAGGGTTGTATTCCGTGCGACTCCACCATGGACGGTTCGGCGGTGTTCAGGGGCGCGGGCTTCCCTGCGGCGGTCTCGCGACCGGGTCCGCGGTCGGCCTCGCGGCCGGGCCCGGATCCGCCCGGGGCGGTCCTACGGCGACCCGGGCCGGGCCCGGAGGCGGTCCCGCCGCCATCCGGGGCCCGGGACGGTCCGCGGTCCGGTCCGCCGTAGACACCCGCACGGCCTTTGGCCGCGTCATCTTCGATGCCTGCCGGGTGGTCTGTGAAGGGGCGACGCCCGGGCTCTGGCGGCTTCACCCGCTCTCGGCGCCGGCGGCGGGCCGATCACCCGGCGATGCGTGCCACCGGCTGCCTGAGAAGGGTCCTGGGTTCGGGATCGGTGAAGTCGGTCAGGTAGATCTCGTGGTGCAGGCCGTTGCGTACCAGGCCGTGCTCGGCCATGAACGCCTCCATCACGTCGAGTGACGCTTTCTCTTCGCTGTAGGGCCCCTCGTGGAGCAGTTCCACGCATTCGCCCTCGGTGAAGATGACCAGTTGGACGCGGTCGGCGGCGGCGCCGGACGTGCGGGCCTGCTCACATGCCGTCTCGACCGTCCCGGGTTCGGGTGTGTCGGGCAGCGGCAGCAGCAGGTGCCAGCGCCATCGGTCGCGCGGCACCTCCAGTGGCGGCAGGGTGGTGTCCTCCACCCACCAGCGGCCTTCCAGGGGGCCGGCCGGACCGCCCATGGCGGAGGCCACAGCGTACAGGGCGCCGATGGCCGAGACGTGCTCGGCGCCGCCGGGCTCGCCCAGGCCGGTGACGTTGAGGCAGGCGACGGGGCCGCAGTGGACCAATCGCGGTGTCATGGCTCCTCCAAAGGAATCATCAGGTGGGTGATCAGCCGATCGGGCGGGGTGGTTGCCGGGTCCGGCACGTACGCCTCGCGGATCGGACCGCGGACGGGACAGCGCCGCTCGGCGCACCGGGACAACAGCGCATGCGCGGTCGGCCCGATCTGGCCGTACGGGCCGACGTGAGTGGCGCCGGCGAACCGGCCGATCGGCAACGGCTCCTCGTCCATGCCCCCAGCGTGGGGTCTCCCCATATGGGAGAGTCCAGCCGTGCGTCCCCGATCAGAAGGAATGGGGACACACGGCTGGACTCTGACCGGCTACGGGGCCGGGGTGCGATGGCCGCGGAAAGCCGCCTCCAGGGCGAGATGCCAGTGGTGGTCGGCCTGGGGGCGAGGGCCGAGCGAGCCGAGGAGTTCAAGACTGGCCAGGCCGTGGACCAAGGCGTTGAGGTGAACGGCGATATCGCGGGGGTCGGCGGGGGCGAACCGGCCCGCGTCGACGCATCTCGTGACGGCCCGTACCAGCGTGTCGAACGTGCCTTGGATCTGGTCCAGGGTCGCTTGGTCCGGCTGGAAGTCGGCGATGGGGCGGCCGAACATCAGCTGGTACAGATGCGGGTTGTCCAGGGCTGAGGCCCGGTAGGCGAGTCCGAGCGCCATCAGGCCGGCCTCCGGGTCGCCGTCGGCGGGCACCCGGGCGAACTCGTCGGCGAGCCGCTCGAATCCCTCCAGGAACATCGCGCGCAGCAGGCCGGCCTTGTCGCCGAAGAGGTTATAGACGGCTTTGGTGGAGGTGCCGACCTCCTGGGCCAGGCGTCGGGTGCTGAGCATCTGTGGGCCCTCCTGGGCGAGCAACCGTCCGGCGGCGTCCAGGAGGTCTCGGCGCAACTCGTCGTAGTCGCGGGTACGTGGGCGTGCCATTTGACAAGTATATAGCAACGATGTTTCATAACAGCGTTTCCAAATTGTCGACAGGGAGGTCACCGTGCCCGCTCTATCCGATCTGCATGTCGTCCTCGGCGCCGGAGGGGCCGTTGGCGCTTCCGTGGTCCGTGAGCTCGCCTCCCAGGGATGCCGCGTCCGCGCCGTCAACCGCAGCGGACGGGTGCCGGCGCTGCCCGGGGTGGAGGCCCACCGCGCCGACATCACGACCGTGGAGGGGGCCGAGGCGGCTTGCGCCGGAGCCGAGGTCGTCTACCACTGCGCCGCGCCCGCCTATGACCGATGGGTGGAGGAGTTCCCCCGTATGACCGACGCGGTGCGCCAGGGCGCCGCCGCCTCCGGTGCCAAGCTCGTGCTCGCCGACAACCTGTACATGTACGGACCCGTCGGCGCCCCCATGACCGAGACGCTGCCCTGCGCCGCCCGCAATCCCAAGGGCCGGGTTCGCGCGCAGATGGCCGAGTCCCTGCTTGCCGCCCACCGATCCGGCGAGCTGCGTGTCGCGCTGGGCAGGGCTTCCGACTACTACGGTCCCGGCGGCGTCAACACCGTCGCCGGCGCGACGGTGTTCGCGGCGGCGCTGGCCGGCAAGCCCATCCGTTGGGTCGGGGCGCTCGACCAGCCCCATACGCTCGGCTACTTGCCCGACATCGCCAGAGGTCTGGTGAGGCTCGGCCGCGACACGCGCGCCGACGGCCAGGTCTGGCACCTGCCGGCGGCACCGGCCGTGACGGGCCGGGAGTTCCTCGATCTGGTGATCGCCGCGCTGGGGAAGCCCTGCAGGACGGCGGCGCTCGGCCGTCCGGCGCAACGTCTGATCGGCCTGTTCAACCCGACCGTGCGTGCCCTCGGCGAGACGTGGTATCAGCGCGACCGGCCGTTCGTGAGCGACACTTCGAAGTTCACCGCCACGTTCGGGCCGTTCACCGCGACTCCGCACGCCACCGCCGTCACCGCCACCCTTGACTGGTACCGCGCCTACTCGGCCCGCCGGTAGGAGTGGAACGGCGAACCGGGTTCGGTGGGTCAGGGGCCACCCCGAGAACCTCGACCTCGGTACCCGGGAAGGCCGGTTCACGTTCACCGCCCTGGCCGCCACGGCCGAGTCCGGGCTCCGCGCCGAACGCCGGGCCGAGGGCATCGAAGCGGTCAAACGCCGCGAAGCCGACGGCGACACGCTGCCCGGCAAGAAGATCGGGCCGCTCCACCGTCATCGGGACCGCCGAACTCGCCGCCCCGCGCGGGCTGGTCGACGACGGCGTCTCCGTCGCCGAAGCCGCCCGCACCCTCAAGGTCGGCCGTTCCACCACCTACGGGGCGCTCACCGGCGGTTGACCAGCAGCTATCTCACCCCGCGGCCCGTTCCTGCCGTATTCCGGTGGCACTCCCAGGGCGGCCGCCAGCCGCCGCACCCCCTCCGACAGCTCCGCCACGTGGGCGGCGGCCGAGTGGGTCACCCGGATGCGGGGCCCGGGAGGCTCGGCCGGGTGATAGACCCGGCCGGGACTGACCGTGACGCCCGCCCGCCGGGCCGCCTCCACCACCGCGTCCTCGCCGGTGCCGGGCGGCAGCCGTAACCACAGGTGGAGGCCGCCCCGGGGCACGAGGTGGACGTCGACGGCCGGCAGGTGGACGGTGAGCTCCGTGACCAGCGCGGTCCTGCGGGCCGCCAGCTCGGCGCCCAGCGCCGCCAGGTGGCGGGGCCAGGCGGGGGAGCCGACGAGCTCCAGCGCCGTCTCCTGGAGCAGCCTGGGCACGAAGAACGACTCCACGACCTGGCTCGCACGCAGCCGCAGGGCGGCCGGTCCGCGGGCGACGACCCCCGCGACCCGCATGCCCGCCGACAGCGGCTTGGTCAGCGAGTTGACGTGCACGACGGTGCCGTGGGGGTCCAGCGCGACCAGCGGGGGCGGGGCCGGGGAGGTCGTCAGATATCTGGCGTAGTCGTCCTCGACGACGAACGCCCCGGCGGCCCGGGCGATCGCGAGCACCTGGTGCCGCCGGTCCGGGGGCAGCGTCGCGCCGGTGGGGTTGTGCAGGGTGGGCTGACAGTAGAAGATCCGCGCGCCCGTCACCGCGAACGCCTCCGCCAGCAGCTCCGGCCGCACCCCGTCGCGGTCCACCGGCACGGCCGTGGCCCGCAGCCCGGCCGCCCGCGCGGCGGCGAGCGCGCCGGGGTAGGTGGGCGTCTCGACGAGTACGGCCGTGCCCGGCGCGGCCAGCGCGCGGAAGGCGTGGGTCAGGGCGGCCTGGCCCCCGGCGGCCACCAGGACGTCGGCCGCGGTGACGCCGCCGCCGGCCTCCCGGGCGAACCATCCGCGCAGCTCGGCCAGGCCGTTCAGTGGCGGCGTCTCCCAGACGCCGGGACGGCGCGCCGCGCGGGAGGCCGCCGCAGACAGGGCCCGCTCCGGCAGCAGCGCCGCCGGGAGATAGCCGCCGGTGAGGGGGACGACGCCCTCCGGCGGCGGGGTGAGCAGGCCGCTCACCGCGGCGTCGTCCACCACGCGGTCGCCGAGGGCCACCGTCTGCCAGGACAGGTCCGCCGCGTCGTCCGGGCGGGGAACGGCGGGGGCGACGTAGGTGCCGCTGCCGGGCCTGATGATCACCCTGCCCTCCGCGGCGAGCCGCCCCAGGGCCCGCGACACGGTCACCGGGCTCACACCGTGGGTCCGCACCAGCTCGCGGCTCGACGGCAGCCGGTCGCCGGGGCGCATCCGGGCGGCGGTCTCCCTGATGCTGGCTGCCAGCCGGACGATACTGCTATCGTCATTCATGATGGATAAGAGTAGCGCTATTGTCCGGAATCGAGTAGCGGTGCCCCACCGTGAGGGCCCGTCGGACACGGCGTGGCGCGGCACCGTCCTCGCCGGACTCGGCGTCCTGACGTTCTCCATGTCGTTCCCGGCCACGGCATTCGCGATGAGGGGCTTCGACCCCTACCTCGTGGCCGCCGGCCGGGCCGCCCTCGCCGCCGCCGCGGCGCTGGTCTTCCTCCTCGCCACCCGGGCGCCCCTGCTGCCGCCCCGACGCCTGCTCGGCCCCTACCTGCTCATCGCGGCCGGCGTCGTGGTCGGCTTCCCCCTCTTCAGCGGGCTGGCGCTCGCCGCCGGGGCGAGCACCTCCCACGCCGCGGTGGTCATCGGGCTGCTCCCCGCGGCCACCGCCGCCTGCGCCGCCGTACGCGGCGGGGAGCGGCCCCGGCCGCTCTTCTGGGCGACGTGCGCCCTGGGCGCCGCGGCGATCACCGCCTTCACCCTCAGCCGGGGCGGCGGCCACGTCACCGGAGCCGACCTGCTGCTCGTCGGCGCGCTCGTGTCGGCCGCCGTCGGCTACACCGAGGGCGGCCGGCTCGCCCGGGAGATCCCCGGTTCGCACGTCATCTCCCATGCCCTCGTCGTCGCCGTGCCCCTCACCGTCCCGGTGACCGTCGCACTGGCACTGACGACGGAATCGCGGCCGGACGCGGTGTCGCTCGCGGGGTTCGCCTACGTCGGACTGTTCTCCATGTTCCTCGGCTTCATCCCCTGGTACGCCGGCCTGGCCGCGGGCGGGATCGCCCGCGCCGGCCAGACCCAGCTCGCCCAGCCGATGCTGACGCTGGTGTGGGCCTGGCTCCTGATGGGCGAGCGGTTCGGGCCGGTCACGGTCGTGGCCGCCGTCGCGGTGCTCGCGTGTGTCGCCGCCTCCCAACGGGCACGCTCTTGAAAGATTGTGACATCCGGGCGCAGGATGTGAGCTGTGCCTGTCACAACCGGGCGGCCGAAGGGGTGGCATCATGGCGGACCTGACGGTTCCCGAGGGTGGGTTCTGGCCCGCCCCCGCGGTTCCCCAACCGAACATCTACCCGATGGAATGGCGGGTGGAGACCGAAAAGCTGGCGGCCATCTACGAGAAGTCCAAGCGCATGGTCTGGAACCCCGCCGACCTGCCCTGGGACGACCTCGACCCGGCCGCCTTCACGACCGAGCAGCGTCTCGGGATCATGTACTGGTTCTCCGTGCTGGCCAACTTCGACGCCTCCGGCCCGGCGGTCTTCGCCCGCGCCACCATCCAGGCGTTCGAGAAGCACGAGGAGGACCCGGTCCGCAAGTGCTTCTTCTCGATCACCCGTGACGAGATGAACCACGAGGAGTGCTGCCAGCGCACCATCGCCAGGCTCTGGCCGGGCGGCCCGCTCGACTGGACCCCCGTCACCGACCTGGAGAAGGCCGCCCACAACAACATCGGCTGGCTCTACCACAACGGCGGCCGCTACTGGACCGGCTACAACAGCGCCGTCGGCAAGTACACCCTGCCGGTGCTGTTCACCAGCTTCATGATGGGGGAGATGGCGGCCTCCACCCTCTTCCGCGGCATGGCGAGCGGCACCCGCCACCCGGTCTTCAGCGAGATGTTCCACCGCATCGGCCGGGACGAGTCCCGCCACCTGCAGATCTGCATGACCATCCTCGACAACGAGTGGCCCGGGCTCACCGACGACACCCGCACGCTGATCACCCGGCAGCTCCGGGCGGGGTTCGTGTTCCTGTCCATGATCCTGTGGGAGCCGCCGGACGGCTTCTGGGAGCTGCCGCCGTACTTCCTGGCCAACCACCGCGTCCTGATGGACCACGCGCGCGAGGCGGGCCTGGGCGTGCTCTCCTACGAGGAGCAGGCCGACAACTGGCGGGTGGCGATGGCCAAGATCCGGGCCATCGTGCAGCGCTGGGGCATCGAGTTCCCCGCGATCCCCGAGCTCGACATCGACGGCGTCGAGGTCGGCTTCCTCGACCCGGACGACATCATCCCGGTGTTCTGACCGGACATCCGCCATCGGGCGCCCGGCGCGTTACGGTCCCCTCCGTCGGGATTTGCGGTTATGCCGGTATCGAGGGTGATACATGCTCTCCGCGGAAGAGCGGGGCCGTGCTCCCCGCCGGAGGGTGGCGGGCGAGCGGGACCGGGGGACGTCAGCCGCTGACGCCTTCGAGCCTGCCGACGACGCGGGCGAGGAGATCGCGGATCTCGACCTGCCCGGCCTTCAGCTCGGCGATGTCACCGACCGCGCGGTTGAGCTTCAGCTCCATGGCGGTCTGGCCCTTCTTGATGGACGTGATGTCGCTCCGCATCTCCTTCTGCTCGTCCTTGATGGAGACGATGTCGCTTCGCATCTTCTTCTGCTCGTCCTTGATGGACGTGATGTCGCTCCGCATCTTCTTCTGCTCGTCCTTGATGGAGACGATGTCGGATCTGATCGCTGTGATGTCACCCCTGATCTCGGTGATGTCGGATCTGATCTCTTTGATGTCGGTCTCCACCGCGGAGACGCGTTCCTCGACGTACGGCATGCGGTCAGGATAGAGCGGACAGGTCCGTCCACGTGCGGAAACGGCACGAAGTCGCGGGCGGGTCCGCAGGGCGTCCGCGGCCATCGGAAGTCCTCAGGCGACGGCATAGCCGGGGACGGACGGCCAGCGCACGGTCAGCACCACCGACTCCTCCTCGGCGTACCAGGAGTGGTCCACGCCATGCCCCCACACCACGTAGTCACCCCGCTCGGACAGCACCACGCTGCGTCCCGGCAGCTCCACCCGGAACCGCCCGCTGATCAGCACCAGCAGCGCGGTGCGCTTCTCGCCCCGCACCCACTCCGCCCGCTCGTCGCCGCGCGGGTGCACGCCCCACTTGATCTCCACGTCCTCGCTGTGCCGTACGTCGCCGACCGGCTTGAAGTGCCCGAGCAGCCAGCCGCGGTCACCGGGGGCGTCCACGCCGGCATTGCCCACGTACACGTTCTCCGTCATGGGCGGCGACGCTAGCACGCCGCCCCGCCGGGGCGGCCGCGGCCGCCGTACGGTGGGGAGATCCGTACGGCCGGCCGCGGGGGCCCTGTCCCACGAGCCGTCGCCCCCTCCACAATGGGGGCCGGAGCACCGGCCGCCGCCCCACCCGGGACGGGACGGGATGCCGGCGCGAGGGAAGGACATGGCATGAGCGGTGGGCCCGCGGTCGGAGACGTGGTCGAGGACTTCGAACTCCCCGACGAGACCGGTACGGCGCGGCGGCTCAGCGACCTGCTGGAGAAGGGGCCGGTGGTGCTGTTCTTCTACCCGGCGGCCATGACCTCCGGCTGCACGGCCGAGAGCTGCCACTTCCGCGACCTGGCCGGTGACTTCGCCGCGCTGGGGGCCCATCCGGTCGGGATCAGCCGCGACGGCGTCGCCCGGCAGAAGAGGTTCACCGACACCTACGAGCTGGGCTTCCCCCTACTGTCCGATCCTGACGGCGTCGTCGCCCGCGCGCTGGGCGCCCGCCGCGCCTTCGCGGCCGGGCCGTTCCTGACCCGCCGGATGACCTTCGTCATCGACACGGACCGCCGCGTGCTGGAGGTCGTGCACAGCGAGACGAACATGCGCGCCCACGCCGACCGCGCCCTGGCGGCCCTGAGGTCACGCGCCGGCGCGTGACCGCCGTCGGCTTGACCTTGTCGTAAGGTCAGCGGCTTCACTGGCGGTCATGATGATGCAGATAAGCGAACTCGCCCGGCTCGCCGACGTCACGACGCGGACCATCCGCCACTACCACCGGATCGGCCTGCTGCCCGAGCCCTCGCGCACCCCCGGCGGCTACCGCGAGTACGGCCTCGGCGCGTTGAGCCGCCTGCTGCAGATCCGCAGGCTCACCTCCCTGGGCCTGAGCCTGAGCGAGGTCGCCGACGCGCTGGACGACGCCGGGGCGGCGGACATGCGCGAGGTGCTGACCGAGCTGGACGCCGAGCTGGCCGCCCGCGAGACGGTGATCAAGGACCGCCGCGCCGTGATCGCGCGTCTCCTCGAACACGGGCACGACCCGACCCTGCCCGCCGAGCTCGCCGCGGCCGTCCAGACGCTCGACCTGGCGCGCCCGGACATCGACGCCCTCAGGGCGGCGGCCGCCGCGCTGCCCGAGTTCGACGCCGAGTCCTACCTCGCGGGCATGCGCGATGACTCGCCGCAGCGCGCCTGGGGGGAGAGACTGGGCGCCCTCGCCGGCGTCGGCGCCGACGACCCGCGCGTGGAGGAGATCGCCCGCGAGCTGTACGCGATGCTGCCCGGCCTGCTGCCCGCGGACGCCCCCGCCGAGCCGACCGCCGCGATGGCGGCCAACGCGCGGTTCGGTCAGCTCATGCTGGCCGACCTGGGTGCCGGTCAGCGACGCGCCCTGGAACTGCTGGTCGAGTACGGCAGGGCGGAACCCGGGAAGTGGGAGCGGTGAGAGCGGCGTCGTTCCGCGAGTTTTATGACTGCGGGCACCGCCATGACCCGGCGGAGACGGTCGCGGGTTTATGTGTGACGGTCCCGGAAGGTCGGGCGGTGTAGCCGTGGCCCCATCTCGGAGAAGCTCAGAGGCGAAGGACCTTCGCCGGAACGAGCGGGAGGCGAGATGGTCACCCTGGGATTGCTCACCCTGCTGGAAGTCAAGCCGGGCAAGGAGGAGGCGGCGGAGAGCTTCCTGACCGAGGCACTCCAGCTCGTCGAGAAGGAGCCGGGGACCACGGACTGGTTCGCCATGCGCCTGGGCTCCACCCTGTACGCGATCTTCGGCGCGTTCCCCGACGAGGAGGCCCGCACCGCCCACATGTCGGGCGAGCTGATCCGGGCACTGTCGGAGCAGGCCCCGGACCTCTTCGAGAAGGCCCCGGCGATCAACCCGTTCGACGTCGTCGCCGCCAAGTCGCCGGGATAGCTCGGAGAGCGCGGCGCTCGGGGGCCCGGAGGCTCCGGGGCTCAGCGCCCGGCCGCCGCGCCGGGCCACTTCTCCTCGGGGGAGACATAGCTTCCGCGCTGCGGCACGGTGTAGATCCATCCCTGTTCGCGGAGGAGGGCGACGGCCCGGCGGGCAGTTTCCCGAGCCACGTCGTACTCCTGGGTCAGGGTCATCTCACTGGGGATGGGGCGACGTGGCCGGATGGCTCCGCTGCGGATGCGTTCGATCACGTCTTCCGCGATCTGCCGGTACATCGGCGTCTTACTTGGTTGCCTGACTCCAATGCCGGGCGGCCCCACGAATGTGCCTTCCCCCTGGAGGGCGTAGACCAGCCCTTCCTCGCGCAGCAGTCGTAATGCTCGCCTGGCGGTCGTCCTGGCGACGCCGAACTCCCTCTTGATGTCGGCCTCGCTGGCGACATGCTCTCCGGGAGACAACCTTTCGGCGGAGATCCGCTTCCGGATGATTTCGGCGATCTGGAGGTAGAGGTGGGTGTCCCCGTCATGGTCGAGCACATCCGGAAGATATATGGCGGCGCGCTGTCCGGCTGGTCATGTGGTGAAAACGCTTGGTTCCGGCCCACCCATGCGGCCCGAAGATGATCGCCAGGCCGCGAAACGTTCCCGCGGGTCTCATCGCGCGGACGTCGACCCGATCACGACCCGGGAGGTCGTCCCGGTGTCTGTCCTGGCGGGCACTGGAGAGGGCATGCGCCGGTTACGGCGGGTCGCCCCTCGTAACCCGGTATGTCTCACGGGTTTCGCGTCGTGTCGGGCCACTTCTCCTTGGAGGAGACGTACGTTCCTCGATGTGACACGGTGAAGACCCATCCCTGCTCGCGGAGGTAGGCCACGGCGTTCCGAACGGTGGCCTTGGCGACGTCGTACTGGGCCATGAGCGTCTTCTCGCTGGGGATGGCGCGGTTCGGTGGGAAGTCACCCCGCCGGATGCGTTCGGCGACTTCTTCGGCTATTCGCTGGTAACGGGGCGTCTTGCGGGGCGCACGCGGTACGTCGGGCTCGCCGACGAAGGTGCCCTCGCCCTGGACCGTGTAGACGAGTCCCTGCTCACGCAGTTCCCGGGCGACTCGGCGCGCGGTCGTGCGGGCGATGCCGTACTCGCT
The DNA here is from genome assembly GCF_042873875.1 of Streptosporangium sp. NPDC004379. Taxonomy (NCBI): domain Bacteria; kingdom Bacillati; phylum Actinomycetota; class Actinomycetes; order Streptosporangiales; family Streptosporangiaceae; genus Streptosporangium; species Streptosporangium sp. NPDC004379. The sequence continues at coordinate 770,030 of NZ_JBIAMC010000001.1, read as the reverse complement.
TTCCAGCTCCGCCTCGCTGGGCATGGCCTCGCCGGGGGTGATGTCCCCGATGGTGATCCGATCGCGGATCGCCTCGGCGATCTGCTTGTAGATCGGTATGGGGCCGTCTCGATCAAGCACGATCAAATGCTAGACCAACAAGCACGTATACCCACAAATCAGACGTCTATTCGCCGTGGAAGATACGTGCAAGTAGACCTGGATGGACGAGAGGACCTATAGTCACAGGGTGGCCGGACGGAAGCTTTGGGTGATGGCGAGTCAGGAGCGGCACCACAGCGTTCACATGGGCCCTCTCTGGCCTGAGCACGGGCTGGTCGGCTGGCGGCCGGAGCGGCCGAGGACCTCGCGGGTGCGGGTGAAGGAGCACACCTGCGACTGCCAGGCCACGTTCTACGAGCTGTGTCAGGCGGGAGGGCTGATGTTCGTACGGCGGACGGAGCGGCGGAACGGCGTGACGATCGTCCACGAGTCACCGTGGGAGATCGCGAGCCGGACGCAGGAGCTCTGGCGCCGCCTGCTGACCGGCGCCGCGCGGTGACGGCGGAAAGTCGCGCGGTGACGGCAGAAAAGCGTGCCCGGCGGCGGGATGTGCAGGGGTGCCCCGCCGCCGGGCATACCGACCACCCGTCTCTTGGGGGGCCATGGCGCCTGAGACGGGAGGCGGTCCCGCATCGGTGGAGGGCCGATGCGGGACCACAAGGATCCCCGGCGGGCGACCCCATGCCGCCCGCCGGGCCCCGGTCGTCCGGCGAGCCGCTTCCCACGTTCCATCGGCTCGCCGGGGCCGGTCCTGTTCCGCGGGTTCCCGCCGTGGTGAGGATCGGTCGGGCGTCTCCTCACAACGGTGTGAGGAGACGCCTGGCCGGCCACGGCGGGGGAGGGGTCCGCGGACGGGGCCGGGGCGGGGCGCCGTGCCGTCCGGGTGGCACGGCGCCCTCACCCCGAACCGCATCGGAGAGACCGTCAGAACGCGCCGTCGAGGCCGACACGGCGCCAGGCGGCGTCGGTGACGATCACGTGGTCCAGGAAGCGGAGGCCGACGGTCTCGGCCGCCTCGTGCAGGCGCGCGGTGAGCTCCAGGTCGTCGGGGCTGGCGTCGAGGGAGCCGCCGGGGTGGTTGTGGGCGAGGCCGAAGGAGACGCCGCCGGAGGTCAGGACCGTGCTGACGATCTCGCGGACGGACACCGGGACGTGGTCTCCACCGCCCTCGCTGACGACCGCCCGGCGGGTCACCGCGCCCCCGGCGTCACAGACCACGACGACCACGCGCTCACGGCCGAGGCCGCGCAGCAGCGGGGCGGCGACCGAGGCGAGGTCTCCCGAGCAGGTGATCCGCCGCCGTTCCGGCTCCGACTGCGCCTGGCGCACCAGGTGGAAGGCGGCGATCACCCGGGCGGCCTTGGCGGGGCCGATGCCGGGGACGGACATCAGGCGGTGGGCGTCGGAGCGGGCCAGACCGCGCAGGTCGCCGCAGTGCGCGATCAGATGGGAGGCGAGCTCCACCGCGTTGGTGCCCCGGCTCCCCGAGCCGATCAGCAGCGCGAGAAGCTCCCGGTCGGCCAGCGCGGTCGCGCCGTTCGACAGGAGCCGCTCGCGGGGCTGGTCGCTGGGGGGCATGTCCTTGACGCGCACGCGAGGCACCTCCGGCTCGGGAAACCAGGTCGGTTGTACCAGGGGCCGCCGACATTCCGGCGCGGTCGCGGTGGGGATCACGGAAGCCGCGGGATCCCGCGGCCCCACCGCGTCGGGAGCCCGGTTTCGGCGTACGGGATCACGCGACGGCCCGTACGCCCGTACGGCCCGCGGAGCGAACCTAGGACTGGACCGGGTGGGTGTAGATCAGGCGGAAGCGGTCGCCCGGGATGACGATGTCGCTGGTCTCGACCGGGCGGTCGCCGGCCCAGTGGGTGCGCTCCACGTGCAGGACGTGGACGCCCGCGGGCAGGGCGAGCGTGTCGCTCTCGGCGGGCTGGGGAACGCGCGTGCGGACCTGCTCCACTATCTCGGTGACCTTGATGCCGAGGGCGGCGAGGCGGGCGGCCGGTCCGCGGTGATGCTCGTCGGGACCGGGCCCGAAGCCGGGCCCGAAGCCGGGCCCGAAGCCGGGACCGAGGCCGGGAACGGGACCGGAGCCGGGACCGGAGCCGAGGCCGGGACCCGGAACGGGTTCGCCGAGCCCGGCGGGCTCGTAGGAGGTGGAGAGCTGGATCGGCCTGCCGTCGCCGCGGAAGACGTAGTGGGTGCGGGTCACCGGGGCGTAGCCGCCCAGGCGCAGCCGCTGGGCGATGTCGGGGGTGGCCGTGGCCGGCTCGGACCGGCGGTCGCAGGTGACGCGCACGTCGTCGGGGCCGGCGTCGGCGGCGAAGGGGACGTGATGGTCGTGGAGGCGCCAGCGGTGCAGGGGCAGCAGTACCGGCTGTGCCCGCACGTAGTGGCCGGAGCCGACGCGGCCGACGATCAGGCCCTCGGCTGCGAGCACGCGCAGCGCGTGCCGGGCGGCGGTCTCGCCCACGCCGTACTTGCGGGTGAGCTGGGCGCGGGAGGGGACGGGCGCGCCGGGGAGCAGGGAGCCGTCGACGATCTGACGGCGGATGTCGGCGACGACGCGCAGGTAGACAGGATCGGAGGTTGCCACGATGTCCATCCCAGGGGTCGGCGGGCGTCGCCTCATCCTGTCGCATCCGCGACGACACGGAGGGTGATCGCCGCTGTTTGGAGCCCCAACTTTGCCCACGCCGAAAGCGCCAGAAAATATCTCAGAGACCGTGTAACGCCCGGGTAAGCGGCCCCGATTCAACGGAAGAGACCGTCGATGTGTGTACCCCCGAGCACATATCGGCGGTCTCTCGCTTGCCCGGTGAGTATCGGCGCCCGGTCGTCGGCCCCGTATGGCATTTTTTGCTTGTTTTTGGCAGCAAGAGTTGAGAAACCGGGTGGGTATGGCCTCTCCTGACCGCCGCCCCGGAGAGGCGTCGAGTAGTGTGGGGTGTGCCCCGGGAGCCGAGGGGGAAGACGGCCCGGGAACGGGAACGGCCCGCTCCGGCGGTCGCCGCGCCCGTGCCCGTCGCCTGCGGCGGGGCGCCGTGGGCAGATCCGTCCTCACCGGCCCGTCCTCGCGAGTAGCGCGGACGGGGTGGCGGGGTCAACCGTTTTGAGGGAGTCCGGGTACCGTTCGGTCTATGACAGCGCCGACGACAACCTCCGACGCGCCCTTCGGGCGCATGCTGACCGCGATGGTCACGCCGTTCGCCGAGGACGGCTCGGTCGACTACGAAGGGGTCCGGCGCCTGGCCGCCTATCTGGTGGACGAGCAGCGCAACGACGGTCTCGTCGTGAGCGGCACCACGGGTGAGTCGCCCACGACCTCCGACGAGGAGAAGGAGCGTCTCCTGCGCGCCGTCGTCGAGACGGTCGGCGACCGCGCCGTGGTCGTCGCCGGAGCGGGCAGCAACGACACCCGTCACAGCGTCGAGCTGGCCAGGGCCGCCGAGCGGGCGGGGGCGCACGGCCTGCTGGTGGTCACCCCGTACTACAGCAAGCCGCCGCAGGAGGGGCTCTACCGCCACTTCACCGCCGTCGCCGACGCCACCGGCCTGCCGGTCATGCTGTACGACATCCCGGGACGCGCCGGCGTGCCGATCGCGACCGAGACCCTCCTGCGGCTGGCCGCCCACGAGCGGATCGTCGCGGTCAAGGACGCCAAGGCCGACCTGTTCGCCGCCTCGCAGGTGATGGCCGGGACGGACCTGGTGTTCTACTCGGGTGACGACGCGCTCAACCTGCCGTGGCTGTCGGTCGGCGCCGCGGGCTGCGTCAGCGTGGTGGGGCACGTGGTGGGCGCGGACATCGCCGCCATGATGGAGCGGTACCGCGCGGGCGACGTCTCGGGCGCGCTCGCCGTACACCGCAGGCTGCTCCCGGTCGTCTCCGGGATCATGACGCAGGCCGGTGGGGCGATCATGGCGAAGGCGGCGCTGGCCCTGCTGGGCCGCTCGGCCGGAGCCGTGCGGCCGCCTCTGGCGGAGGCCACGGAGCCGCAGCTCGCGCGGCTGCGAGAAGACTTGATCGCGGGCGGCGTGAAGCTGCCCGACGGGATCGCATGAGAAGGAAACGTGGCGGCCGCAGGTGGCCGCAGTGGGGAGGAATGGAAGTTTGAGCCTCAGAGAACGCAGAGCACACAGGGAACGCGAGGAGCGCCGGGAGCACGGCGCCCGGTCGAGGTCCGCGGCGCGCGGGGAAGGGGTGACCGGATGAGCCATCCGCACCCGGATCTCGGGACACCGCCGCCGCTCGCCGAGGGCGGGCTGCGCATCGTCGCGCTGGGCGGCCTCGGGGAGATCGGCCGCAACATGGCGGTCTTCGAGTACGACGGGCGCCTGCTGATCGTCGACTGCGGGGTGCTGTTCCCCGAGCCCGAGCAGCCCGGCATCGACCTGATCCTTCCCGACTTCGAGTACATCCGTGACCGGATGGGCGACGTCGAGGCGCTGGTGCTGACCCACGGTCACGAGGACCACATCGGCGCGGTGCCGTACCTGCTGCGCGAGCGGCGTGACATCCCGATCGTGGGGTCGAGGCTGACGCTGGCACTGGTGGAGGCCAAGCTCACCGAGCACCGCATCCAGCCGTCCAAGGTCGAGGTCGTCGAGGGCGAGCGGCACCGGTTCGGACCGTTCGAGACCGAGTTCTTCGCGGTCAACCACTCGATCCCGGACGCGCTCGCCGTCGCGATCAGGACGCCGGCCGGACTGGTGCTGCACACCGGCGACTTCCGGATGGACCAGCTGCCGATGGACGGCCGCCTGACCGACCTGGGAGGTTTCGCCAGGCTCGGGGCCGAGGGCGTGGACCTGCTGATGTCCGACTCGACCAACGCCGAGGTGCCGGGGTTCGTCACCAGTGAGCGGGAGATCGCGCCGGTCATCGACGAGGTGATCCGCACCGCGCAGAAGCGGGTGATCGTGGCGAGCTTCGCCTCCCACGTGCACCGGGTCCAGCAGGTGATGGACGCCGCGGCCAACCACGGCCGCAAGGTCGCGCTGGTCGGCCGCTCGATGATCCGCAACATGGGCATCGCCCGCGACCTGGGCTACCTGAAGGTGCCGCCGGAGCTGATCATCGACTCCAGGGACGTCGAGGCACTCCCGCCGGAGGACCTGGTGCTGATCTGCACCGGCTCCCAGGGTGAGCCGATGGCCGCGCTGTCGCGCATGGCCAACCGCGACCACCCGATCCGGATCGCCGAGGGCGACACCGTGCTGATGGCGTCCTCGCTGGTGCCGGGCAACGAGACCGCCGTCAACAAGGTGATCAACGGCCTGACCCGGTGGGGCGCCCGCGTGGTGCACAAGGGCAACGCGAAGGTGCACGTCTCCGGGCACGCCGCCGCCGGTGAGCTGCTGTACCTGCTCAACGTGACCCGGCCGTCCAACTTCATGCCGGTGCACGGCGAGTGGCGGCACATGCGGGCGCACGCCGAGCTGGCCGCGCTGACCGGGGTGCCGCGCGACCACATCGTGATCGCCGAGGACGGCGTCGTGGTGGACCTCGTCGACGGCCGCGCCCGGCTCGCCGGTGCGGTCTCCGCCGGGTACGTCTACGTGGACGGCACTTCCGTGGGCGACGTCACCGACTTCGCGCTGAAGGACCGGCGGATCCTGGGTGAGGAGGGCTTCGTCTCCATCGTCATCGTCGTCGACTCCGCCACCGGCAAGCTGGCCGGCGGCCCGGAGATCCACGCCCGGGGATCCGGCATCGACCCGGACGCGTTCGACGAGATCCTGCCCCAGATCGAGCGGGCGCTGGAGAGCAACGCGGCCGACGGGGTGGCCGACGCCCAGCAGATCCGCCGGGTGGTTCGCAGGACCGTCGGCCGGTGGGTGAGCGACACCTACCGCCGCCGCCCGATGATCGTCCCCGTGATCATCGAGGTCTGACGGGCCCGTTCCCGCGTTCCGGAGGGGTTCTCGCCGTGCGGCGGGAACCCCTTTCCGCCGGATCGTGAGGCTGTGAGGGCACGCGGTACGAGGGCATGCCGCCGAAGGGGCTACGGGGCCACGGTGTCCTGGACGCCGGTCCGGGTGGCGAGCCGCTCGCGCAGCCGGGTCAGGCGGGCGATCTCCTCGTCGAGCGCCGCGAGCCGGCGCCCGACGACCCCCCTGCCCTCGGCGCACCCGGGGGCGTCGTACGGCGGGTCGTCGCCCTCCAGGAGGTGGAGGCGATCGGCTCGGCTCCGCACGTCCTCGACGGTCAGCCCGAGGGACAGCAGCTCGCGGACGATCCGTATCCGGGCCACCTCGCGGGGGCCGTACTCCCGCTGCCCGGACGCCGTGCGCGGCGGCGGGGGCAGCAGCCCCCGCTGCTCGTAGAAGCGCAGCGCGCGCGGGGTGGTCCCCGCCGCGGCCGCCGCGTCGCCGATCCTCATCAGCCCTCCGGCACCCGGGTCCTCGTGTTCCGCGGCCCCGACCGGCGGAGCCTAGAGCTCCACGATAACGGTGCCGAGGTGGCGGCCGTGGAACACATCGTGCAGCGCCCGCGGGGCGTTCTCGATGCCGCGGACCCGCACGTGCGGGAAGGTGAGATCGCCGGAGCGCAGCCAGCCGCCGAAGCGCTCGTTCCATCGTGAGAGTTCATCGGGGCCGTCCGCGCCGCCGAAGCCGCGGATCGTGACCTGCCTGAGGATGAGCCGGTAGGAGTCCAGCCCGACCGGCGCCTCGGTGCCGGAACCGTGCGGCGACAGCTGGCCGGACAGCGCTCCGACCAGGACGAACCGCGCCCCGGGCCGGGCCGCCGCCACCGCGGCCCGCAGCTGCTCGCCGCCGACGTTGTCCAGCAGCACGTCGACGCCGTCGGGCGCGACCCGCGCGAGCTGCTCGCCGATCGGGCCCGCGCCGCGGACCACGGCCGCGTCGTAACCGAGCTCGGAGACCAGCCGCCCGGCCTTCTCCGGTGAACCGGTGCTGCCGATCACCCGGCCAGCGCCGAGCAGCCGGGCGATCTGCCCGGCCATCGAGCCGACCGCCCCGCCGCCGCCCGAGACGAAGACCGTGTCGCCGGGCCGGATCTCGGCGTCCCTGGTCAGCGCGGTGTAGGCCAGCCGGCCATGCGCCAGGTGGGCGGCCGGATCGGGCAGGGAACCGTCCAGCGGGGTGCAGTCTGTGACGTCCACGGCCGCGTACTCGCGCCACCCGAGCCAGTGCGAGACCAGGTCGCCGGGGCGCAGCCCGCTGCCCCCGGGGGCCGAGACGACCTCGCCGACGGCCGCCCCGAACAGGGTGTCGCCGGGGCGCAGCGGCGGGAACGGCGCACCGTCCACGCCCCCGCCGATGAGGGTGCGCAGCGCGGCGAACACGTGGAAGAAGCGGTTCCTGACCAGGACCTGGCCGTCCCCGGGTGTCGGCAGCGGGGTCTCGGCGATCTCGAAGTGCTCCGGTCCCGGCAGGCCGTCGGGCAGGGTGGTCAGCCGGACTTCGCGGGAGACGCGCGGCGGAGTGGGCATGCGATGTTCCTCTGTGGAGTGGGGGAATGCGGGAGGCCGGGGGGTGTGCGGCGTCGCGACGTTAACCCCTGACCCGCGCGTCAGGGGCAAGCCCGCCAGGGGCTGCGCCGTACGCTCGACATGTTCTATGTAACAGGCTTTAATTCCATGTAATAGAACAAATCTGATCAACAGAGAACATGGAGGGTCGATGGAGGTACGGCACGCCACGGCGCCCGACCAGATCCCCGGCGCGACCACCGAATGGCTGCGCCGCCGCTTCCTGGCCGAGCAGCTCTTCGTGCCCGGAGAGGTCCGCCTGGTCCACTCGCACCACGACCGCATCGTCGTCGGCGGCGCGCTGCCCGGTGACGGGCCGCTGGAGCTGCCCTGCCCCGACGGGCTGCGGGCCGGATACTTCCTGGAGCGCCGTGAACTGGGCGTGGTCAACGTGGGCGAGGCGGGCACGGTGACGGTGGACGGCACGCCGTACGGGCTGGCCGCGAAGGAGTGCCTGTACGCCGGGATGGGGACGCGGGAGGTGACGTTCGAGGGAGGTCCGTTCTATCTCGTCTCCACCCCCGCGCACGCCTCCCTCCCCACGGCGAAGGCCACCCTGGAGGACGCCGAGCCCGTACGGCTGGGCGCTCCCGAGGGTTCCAACGAGCGCACGATCTACAAGTACGTCCACGCCAAGGGCATCCGGAGCTGCCAGCTCGTGCTCGGCGTGACCGTGCTCGCGCCCGGCAGCATGTGGAACACCATGCCCTGCCACACCCATGAGCGCAGGACCGAGGTCTACCTCTACTTCGACCTGCCCGCCGACCAGCGGGTGATCCACCTGATGGGACGCCCCGACGAGACCCGCAGCCTCGTGGTCGCCGACCGCCAGGCGGTGATCTCGCCGTCCTGGTCGGTGCACTGCGGATTCGGCACGCACAGCTACTCCTTCGTCTGGGCGATGGGCGGGGAGAACCAGGCGTACGACGACGTGGAGCAGGTCGCGATCGGCGAGATGCGCTGATGTTCTCGCTGGAGGGCAGGACCGCGCTCGTCACCGGCGCCCGGACCGGGATCGGCCGGGCGGTCGCGGTGGGCCTGGCCGCCGCCGGCGCCGACCTGGTGCTGCACGGGCGCGACGACGACCTGGACGAGGTCGAGGCCGAGGTCCGCGAAACCGGTCGCCGGGCGACGCGCTGGATCCTCGACCTGTCCGACCCCGGGCGGATCCCGGCGGCGGCCGAACGTCTCGGTCCGGTCGACGTGCTGGTCAACAACGCCGGGATCATCCGCCGGGCTCCGGCGGACCGGCACTCCTACGCCGACTTCCGTGACGTGCTCGACGTCAACCTCGATGCGGTCTTCCTGCTCAGCCGGGCGGTCGGCGCGGGGATGCTGGCCCGGCGCTCGGGGAAGATCATCATGATCGCCTCGATGCTGTCGTTCCAGGGCGGCGTCAACGTCCCCGGCTACACGGCGTCCAAGCACGCCGTCGCCGGGCTGACCCGGGCGCTGGCCTGCGAGTGGGCCGCCTCCGGCGTGCAGGTCAACGCGATCGCCCCCGGCTACATCGCGACGGAGAACACCCGGCGGCTGCGCGAGGACCCGGTGCGGGAGGCCGAGATCGCCGGGCGCATCCCGGCGGGCCGCTGGGGTACGCCGGAGGATCTCGTGGGCGCCGCGGTCTTCCTCGCCTCCTCCGCGTCCGACTACGTCAACGGCCATCTGCTGGCGGTGGACGGGGGCTGGTTGGCACGCTGACCAGTAGGCTCGCAGCGTGGTCAGGGAAGGCAGTTCTATTGACAAGGCGCTGGCGGTGCTGGAGGCGATCGCCGAGCACCACCGCGTGACCGACATCGCCGCGGTGACGGGTGTGTCGAAGTCGACGGTCCACCGGATCCTCCAGTCGCTCGTCGAATGGGGCTTCGCGCGGTCCGACGGTTCCGGGGGCTACGAGCCGGGCCCCCGGATCCTCACCCTGGCCGGCCGGGTCATGAACCGCTTCGACCCGGCCCGCCAGGCGTCCGGGGCGCTGCGGGCGCTGCACGAGCGCACCGGCTACACCACGCACTTCGCCGTCCGCAACGGGGACGAGGCGGTCTACGTCGACAAGCTGGAGGGCCGCCGGCCGTACCAGATGCCCTCGCGGATCGGCATGAGCCTGTTCCTGCACTGCACCGCCATCGGCAAGGCCGTCCTGGCGCAGCTCCCCGAGGAGGAGGTCCGGGAGATCTGCGCCCGCGCGGGGCTGCCGGGGCGGACGCCCCACACCCTGGTGACCGCGGACGACCTGCTGGCCCACCTCGCGGTGGTTCGCGCCCGCGGGTACGCCCTGGACGACGAGGAGAACCTCCCCGGCGTGCTGTGCGTCGGCGCCCCGGTCTTCGACCACACGGGCCGGGTGCTCGGCGGCATCTCCATCTCCGCCCTCGCGATGGACCTCGGCCGCGAGGAGGTCGAGCGGCTCGCCCCCGAGGTGATGAGCGCCGCCCGGGAGGTCTCGCAGGCGCTCGGCGCCCCCGACCCTCTCCGGGCCGGCTGACCGCTTCCCCGCTTCCTGCTCCGCGCGGCCGGACCCCGTCCCGGCGGGTGCGTCTCACCGGTCTCCGTCCCGCCGGTACGGCGGTGCGGTGTGCTCCCACGACTCCATCTTGTTTCATGTAGCGGGATATGTTCTCATGTAACGAAATAACTGTGGAGTGGAGGTTCAGCATGCCGAACATCACCGTCGAACTGCTCTCCGGCCGTACCCTCGACCAGCGCAGGGAATTCGTCAGTGCGGTGACCCGGTCCGCCGTGGACATCCTCAAGGTCCGCCCGGAGGCGGTGCGCATCGTCTTCACGGAGATCGAGAAGTCCGACGTCGCCAACGGCGGTGTCCTGGAGTCCGACAGGTAGGCACGGACGGGGGCCCGCCGCCGCCCGGACGCGCCGGACGGCGGCGGGCCCCTCCCTTCCGCGTGGCGGCCCGTCCGGCCTCCGGCGCCGGACCGGTCCGGCCGGTTCCCGGGGCGGGGGAGGGCCCCTCCCGGGTCGCGGTCAGACGCCCGCGGCGGCCGTCCGCTCCGGTTCGGTGTCGTCGCCCAGGGAGTCGACCAGGGCGTCGCGGTCGGCCCGGTTCTCCGGCTTCAGCAGTCCGACCGCCACGTAGAGGACCAGCGAGGTGACCAGCGGCACCCCGACCACCATCGCGGTGTCCTTGGACTCGACCACCCACTTGACGTACGCCCAGACGCCCAGGCCCGCCGCCCAGGAGACGATCGCCGCGGTGGGGCCGCTCCGCCTGAACCAGGGGAGCATGCCCAGCATCAGCGGGATGGAGATCGGCCCCATCGTGGCCGCGACCAGGTCCACGACGATCTTCAGCACCACGCCCTCGCCCTGGGTCGCGATCGCGATCGTCATGCTGATCAGCACGAAGGTGAACGTGGTCACCCGGGCGAAGGTCAGCTCGGCCCGCGCCGACAGGTCGCGCACCCTGCGGACGATCGCCGGGGCGATGTCCCTGGTGATCACGGAGGAGATCACGTTGGCGTCGGAGGCGACCATGGCCATGGTGTGGGAGAAGAAGCCGGCGAGCACCAGGCCGATCACGCCCTGCGGCAGCAGGGTCTGGGCCAGCCGTACGTAGGCCTCCTCGGGGTTGGCCAGGCCCGGCACGATGAGGGGCGCCGCGAACATCGGGACGAACAGCACCAGCGGCCAGACGAGCCACAGCGCGCTGGACAGCAGCGCCGACCGCCTGGCCGCCGAGCCCGAGGGCGAGGCCATGTAGCGCTGGGCCAGGTTCCACATGCCGCCGTTGTACTCGAAGGTCTTGATGAACAGCAGGGCGAGGAAGAACGTCGTGGTGTACGGCCCGGCGAACGGGTCGCCGTGTCCCGGGGGCAGTTTGTCCCACATCGTCCACAGGGTCGACACGCCGTCCAGGTGGCTCATGATCGCGACGAACATGGCGACACCCGCGAAGCCCTGGATGACGAACTGCCCGAAGTCGGTCAGCACGTCGGCCCACAGGCCGCCGGCGGTGATGTAGACGAGGGTGACGACGCCGGTGATCGTGATGCCCCAGAAGATCGGCATCCCGGTGAAGCCCCGGAGCAGGATGGCGATCGCCACCCACTTGGCCGCGATGTCGACGACCTTCAGCAGCGCGCCGCTGTAGGCGAGGACCTGCTGGGTGGGCAGGTCGTAACGACGGGCGAGGTACTCCAGCGGCGAGACGACGCCGTGTCTGGAGCGCAGCCGGTTCCATCTGGCCGCCCACAGGAACGCGCCGATGCCGACGCCGATGCCGATCGTCAGCGCCCACCAGACGTACATGGCCAGGCCGTAGGCGTAGGCCACCGCGGCGAACGCCACGAACATGACCGCGCTGTAGCCCGACATGTGGTGGGAGATGCCGGACAGCCACCAGGGGATCCGGCCTCCGGCGGTGAAGAAGTCGATCACGTTTCTGATCCGGCTCCTCGACCACACGCCGATGCCCACCATGACCAGGAAGTACGCGCCCAGAACGGACCAGTCGAGTGCGGACATGAAGTCTCCTCCCAACGCCTCGTTGGTGAGGATGTTCTGCTACATGAAACATCATGTCAATACATAGGACGGAATGCGCTTTCCTTTGGTCCCAAAGATCGGCCGGTTCCGACTGTTCCATTTCACGGGAAGTCGTCCTATCTTGTGAAACTACCTTCAGCCCACCTGACAGGCTCGCGAGAGCCAGGCTCACAAGGGAGACGATCGTGTCGACGAAAAGCAGGCTGCGGGCCTGCGTCACGGCGGGTGCCGCGGCGCTGCTCGCGGCCGGCGCGGTGGTGGGGTTGCAACTCCCCGCCTCCGCCGCGCCGGCCTCCGGGTCCTACACGCTGGTGAACTCCGCAAGCGGCCTCTGCCTCGACGTGACGGGCGCCTCGACGTCCGACGGCGCGGCGCTGACCCAGTCCTCGTGCAACGGGGCCGCCAGTCAGACCTGGCAGCTCTCCTCCGCCTCCGGCGGCCAGAAGCTGGTCGCCTCGCACAGCGGCAGGTGCGCCGGCATCCAGGACGCCAGCACCTCGGCGGGCAAACTCGTTCTTCAGCAGGGATGCTCGGGAAGCGCTTTCCAAAGCTGGGACCTGACCGCCGGCGGCTCGAACTACCGGGTCGTCAACATCGGCAGCGCCAAGTGCCTCAACGCCGAGGGGAGCACGGTCAAGCAGAACTCCTGCGACTCGGCGGCGAGCAAGCAGTGGACCCTCAAGGCCGCCGGCTCCGGCCCCGGCCCCACCCCCACGGCGACCCCCACCACCGGCCCGACGACCCCGCCGCCGTCCGGCTCCTGGCCGTCGCCGAACGGCCAGCAGGCCGTCGGCTCCACCATCAACGTCAGCGGTTCGATGGACGGCGGCATGAAGCGCTACTACGGCACCGGCGCCCTCGGCACCGACGGGCAGAGTGAGAGCCAGGACCCGATCTTCAAGCTGGCCGACGGCGCCACCCTGCAGAACGTGATCCTCGGCGCGCCCGCGGCCGACGGCATCCACTGCACGGGCACCTGCACGCTCAGGAACGTCTGGTGGGAGGACGTCGGCGAGGACGCCGCCACCTTCAAGGGCACCTCCGCCTCCCAGACGATGACCATCGACGGCGGCGGCGCCAGGTCCGCCAGCGACAAGGTCTTCCAGCACAACGGCCCCGGCACGATGTACATCAAGAACTTCCGGGTCGAGAACTTCGGCAAGCTCTACCGCTCCTGCGGCAACTGCTCCAAGCAGTACCAGCGCAACGTGGTCATCTCCAACGTGGTGGCGACGACCCCGGGCAAGGTGATCGCCGGCATCAACACCAACTACGGCGACACCGCCCGGTTCTCCTCGATCCGCATCGTCAACGACTCCAGCCGCAAAGTCGTGATCTGCGACAAGTACAAGGGCGTGACCAGCGGTGAGCCGAGCCACATCGGCAGCGGCGCCGACGGGGTGAACTGCCTCTACTCCTCCTCCGACATCTCCTACTCCTGATCCCCTCCGGCGCCGGGCGGACGGTGACGCCACCGTCCGCCCGGCGCCCGCCGCTCTCTCCGGCCTCTCAGCTCTCTCCCGCCTCGCCGGCTTCTTCGGCCCTCCCCGGCGCGCCGCCGAGCGATCCGCGTCCCGGCTCGTTAGCCTCGCTACCATGGCCACCCGTACGTCCCGACCTTCAGGCAAGCCCCCGGCCAAGGGGGGACCCGGCCGGGCGAGGTCCGCTCCCTCCCGTACGGCCCCCGCCAGGCGGGCGGCCGCCGCCCGGGCGAAGCCCGCCGCCCGAAGGCCCGCGCCCCTGCAGCCCGACCCGATCAGCTGGGTCTTCATCATGTTCGGCAAGCTGCTCATGGGCATCTGGATGGTGCTCGCCGGGGCCGTCGGCAGCACCGCGCGGGCCATGGGCCAGAACGCCCGCGAACTCGACCCCGTCCACCGCCGCGACGGGCTCGGGCTGGCCGTCTTCTCCGGGGCGATCGTGCTGGCGGCGCTGATCTGGCGGGACACCACCGGCACGTTCTCCGAGATCGTCAACGGCTTCATGCGCGGGGCGTTCGGCTCGCTCGCCTGGCTGGCGCCGATCCTGGTGGCGCTGCTGGCCTGGCGGCTGCTGCGGCACCCGGACGAGAACGCCGACACCGGCCGGATGGGCATCGGCTGGTCCGCCCTCGTGGCCGGATTGCTCGGCATCGTGCACGTGGCGCACGGCACGCCGTACCCGTCGGGGGGCGGCGCCGACGGCATGGACAAGGTCGCCGCCGCGGGCGGCATGATCGGGTTCATCGTCTCCGCGCCTCCGGCGAGCATCCTGCCCGCCTTCATCACCGTCCCCCTGCTGCTGATCCTGGCGGGCTTCGGCGTCCTGGTGATCACCGCCACCCCGGTGCACCGGGTCCCGGAACGGCTGGCTGAGATCCGGCACATGCTCTTCAACCGGGACCTCCCGGCCCGGACCCGCGAGCCGCGCAGGCGCACGACGCCCAAGAAGCCCCGCGGCGGCCGTGGGAACGGGGAGGAGGAGGGCCCGGAGGGGCCCGAGGGCGTCCGGCCGTACGACACGCCGCTGCTCACCGAGGCGGGCGAGCGGGCCGCCGAGCACTCACCGGAGATCGTGCCGGGGCTGGTGGACGAGCCGCCCGTGCCCAGCCCCGAGCCTCCGGCGCCGCCCGAGCCGCCCGCGCCGACCCCGGCGCCGCGCAAGGTCGAGCAGCTCCTGCTCTCCTCGCAGTCGGGCCCCTACGCCCTGCCCGACAGCCAGCTCCTGCGCCCGGGCAGCGCGCCCAAGCCGCAGACCAAGGCCAACACCGTCGTGGTGAACGCGCTGACCAGCGTCCTGGAGCAGTTCGCCATCGACGCCCAGGTGATCGGGTTCACCCGCGGGCCGACGGTGACGCGCTACGAGATCGAGCTGGGCCCGGCGGTCAAGGTCGAGAAGGTCACCGCGCTCACCAAGAACATCGCCTACGCGGTCAAGTCGGCCGACGTCCGCATCCTGAGCCCCATTCCCGGCAAGTCGGCGATCGGGGTGGAGATCCCCAACACCGACAAGGACCTCGTGTCGCTGGGCGACATCCTGCGCTCCCAGGTCGCCCAGGCCGACCAGCACCCCATGATCGTCGGCCTGGGCAAGGACGTGGAGGGCCGCACGATCGTGGCCAACCTCGCCAAGATGCCGCACCTGCTCATCGCGGGCGCCACCGGCGCCGGGAAGTCGGTCTGCGTCAACGGCCTCATCTCCTCGGTCCTGATGCGCGCCACCCCTGACGAGGTGCGGATGGTCCTGGTCGACCCCAAGCGGGTCGAGCTGAGCGTCTACGAGGGCATCCCGCACCTCATCACGCCGATCATCACCAACCCCAAGAAGGCCGCCGAGGCCCTGGAGTGGGTGGTGGGGGAGATGGACCGCCGCTACGACGACCTGGCCGCCAGCGGCTTCCGGCACGTCGACGACTTCAACAAGGCGGTGCGCGCGGGCAAGCTCGTGCCGCCGCCCGGCAGCGAGCGGGTCTACCAGCCCTACCCGTACCTGCTGGTGATCGTGGACGAGCTCGCCGACCTGATGATGGTCGCCCCGCGCGACGTCGAGGACTCCATCGTCCGCATCACCCAGCTCGCCCGCGCCGCGGGCATCCACCTGGTGATCGCCACCCAGCGGCCGTCGGTGGACGTCGTCACCGGCCTGATCAAGGCGAACGTGCCGTCCCGGCTGGCGTTCGCCACCTCCAGCCTCGCCGACAGCCGGGTCATCCTCGACCAGCCCGGCGCGGAGAAGCTGGTCGGCCAGGGCGACGCGCTGTTCCTGCCGATGGGCGCGAGCAAGCCCATGCGACTGCAGAACGCCTTCGTCTCCGAGAAGGAGATCGTCGAGATAGTCGCGCACTGCAAGGCCCAGATGCAGGCCGAGTACCGCGAGGACGTCACCGCCGCCGCCACCGCCAAGAAGGAGATCGACGAGGACATCGGCGACGACCTCGAACTGATGATCCAGGCGGCCGAGCTGATCGTCACCACCCAGTTCGGCTCCACCTCCATGCTCCAGCGCAAGCTGCGGGTGGGCTTCGCCAAGGCGGGCCGGCTGATGGACCTGCTGGAGAGCCGCAACGTCGTCGGGCCGAGCGAGGGGTCGAAGGCGAGGGAGGTGCTGGTCAAACCCGACGACCTGCCGGGTCTCCTGGCCGATCTGAGAGGGTGACGACCGCGCCTCGCCGCCGCCGTCGCCGTACGGCGCGCCGTCTCTCCCGGCCGACTTGAGAGGGTGATGACCCCCCCGGCGTACCCAGTCCCCCTGATTACTGATTGAATGGGACTCACTACGCAACGTCATGGGCTGGGGGGGCGTGCGGCATGAGCATTGGCGGCAGTCTGGCAGAGGCGCGCCGGACGACGGGCATGACCGTCGGGCAGCTGAGCGCGCGCACACGCGTGCGCGAGGCGCTGATCCACGCGATGGAACGCGACGACTTCTCGCACTGCGGGGGCGACTTCTACGCGCGGGGTCACATACGCAACATCTCCAAGGTCCTCGGGCTGGACCCCGAGGCCATGGTGCACGAGTACGACGAGCTGCACGGGGGCGTCCCGCTGCCGGTGCGGGCGGCCAGCGTCTTCCAGGCCGACAAGCCGATCAACATCCGGGAGCGGCGCTCGCCCAACTGGACGATGGCCATGGCGGTGGCGCTGGCCATCATCGTGGTGTTCGGCGTGGCGAAGATGATGGGCGGGGAGGAGACCCCGACCGCCGACATCCGCCCGGCCAAGAAGTCGGCCGCGCCGCACTCGGCGCACGCGCGGCCGCTGGCCGGCGGCCCTCGCCGGGCCGGCGCGGCGCTCGCCCCGAAGCGGGGCGAGGTGGTCCTCCAGATCACCGCGAAACGCCCGTCCTGGCTCGACATCAAGGACGCGGCCGGGCACCGGCTCTTCTCCGGCCGGATGACGGCCGGTCAGGCGTCCGTGTGGCGGGCGCAGAAGGCGCTGAAGGTCACCTTCGGTGACGCGGGGGCCTTCTCGGTCCGGATGAACGGCGTGGACCTCGGTGTCCCGGGCTCCGAGGGCGAGGTGCTCAAACACTCCTACAAGGCTTCCAAGTCCTGACCGCGCGGGGTTCCGGGAGGGCCGGGAAGAGCCTCCCGGAGGGCCGGAACGGCCGGGGAGGGGAGCCTGGGGGAGGGGGAGTGCGCCGATGGTGGCCAACTCCCGATACCGTAGTGTTCACCATGTCATCCCGCCGAACCGCATCGCTGATCACACTGGGCTGCGCGCGCAACGAGGTCGACTCCGAAGAGCTCGCCGCGCGTCTTGAGGCTGCCGGCTGGCAGGTGGGCGACGACGACCCCGACGTCATCGTCGTCAACACCTGCGGCTTCATCGACTCAGCGAAAAAGGACTCCATCGACACGCTGCTCGCCGCGGCCGACTCCGGCGCCAAGGTGGTCGCCGCGGGCTGCATGGCCGAACGTTACGGCGACCAGCTCGCCGACGCGCTGCCGGAGGCGTCGGCCGTCATCTCCTTCGACGACTACACCCAGATCGGCGCGCGGCTGGACGACGTGCTGGCCGACAGGCCGCTCGTCCCGCACAGCCCGCGCGACCGCAGGACGCTGCTGCCGATCTCGCCGGTCGAGCGCGCCGCCGCCCCCAAGACCCACATCCCCGGCCACGGCGACCTGCCCGAGGGCCTGGCCCCGGCCAGCGGCCCCCGCCCGCTGCGCAAGCGGCTGGGGGGCGGGCCGGTGGCCTCGCTGAAGCTGGCCTCCGGCTGCGACCGGCGGTGCACCTTCTGCGCCATCCCCGCCTTCCGCGGCGCCTACGTGTCGCGGAAGCCGGAGGAGATCCTCGCCGAGGCGGCCTGGCTGGCCGGTGAGGGCGTCAGAGAGCTCGTCCTGGTCAGCGAGAACTCCACCTCCTACGGCAAGGACCTCGGCGACCTGAGGGCCCTGGAGAGGCTGCTGCCGGCCCTGGCCGCCGTCGAGGGGATCGAGCGGGTGCGGGTCAGCTACCTCCAGCCCGCCGAGCTCCGGCCGGGCCTGCTGGAGACGATCTCCTCGACCGAGGGCGTGGCGCCTTACTTCGACCTGTCCTTCCAGCACGCCAGCGGCACGGTGCTGCGCAGGATGCGCCGCTTCGGAGACCCCCGGCGCTTCCTCGACCTGCTGGAGACCATCCGCGCGGGCGCCCCGGAGGCGGGCGTGCGGTCCAACTTCATCGTCGGCTTCCCCGGCGAGACCGAGGAGGAGTTCGGCGAGCTGGTCGACTTCCTGCAGGAGGCCAGGCTCGACGTCATCGGCGTCTTCGGCTACTCCGACGAGGAGGGCACCGAGGCGGCGTCCCTGCCCGGCAAGCTCGACCAGGAAATCGTCGACGCCAGGGTGGCCGCGCTCACCGAGCTGGCCGACGAGCTCATGGCCCAGCGGGCGGAGGAGCGCATCGGCGCCGAGGTGGACGTCCTCGTCGAGGAGGACCTCGGCGACGGCGGTTACGAAGGGCGGGCGGCCCACCAGGGACCCGAGGTGGACGGCTCCGTCACGGTCCAGGGCATCGGCCTGGTGCCGGGGCAGATCGTGCGGGCCGTCGTCGTCGACTCCGAGGGGGTCGACCTGATCGCCCGAATCAAGGCCGCTCCGTGAGCGCGCCGCCCGGCCGGGAGAGCGTATGACCAACCCGCCAGAGACCGGAACCGGATCGACCTCGGCATCCATGGACTCCAGGCCGAGCGCCTGGAACATCGCCAACGTCGTCACGGTGCTCCGTCTGGCGATGGTCCCTTTCTTCGTGGCGTGCCTCTTCCTGGAGGGGTACGGCTGGCGGATCACCGCGCTGGTGGTCTTCCTGGTGGCCTCGCTCACCGACCTGCTGGACGGCGAGCTGGCCCGCCGCTACGGCCTGGTCACCGACTTCGGGAAGATCGCCGATCCGATCGCGGACAAGGCGCTGACCGGCGCCGCGCTGATCAGCCTGTCGGTCCTGAACGAGCTGCCGTGGTGGGTCACCGGCGTGATCCTCGGCCGGGAGCTGGGCGTGACCCTCCTGCGGTTCGCGGTGATCCGGCACGGGGTCATCCCGGCCAGCTACGGCGGGAAGGTGAAGACCGTCCTGCAGATCGCCGCGATCGCCCTCTACATGTGGCCGGGAATGCCGGAGGTGTTCCGCTGGGTCGTGATGGGCGCCGCGGTCGTCGTGACCGTGGGGACGGGGATCGACTACGTCGTCCGCGCGGTCAAGCTGCGGCAGGTGGCGAAGCAGGCGAGGAAGGCCTGATGGGCCGCGTCCCGCCCGCCGCCGAGGTGCTGTCCCTGCTCGTCCGCCGGGGGGAGACGGCGGCGGTGGCCGAGTCGCTGACCGCCGGGCTGATCGGCGCGGCCCTCACCGCCCCGGCCGGCGCGTCGGCCGCCTTCGCCGGCGGGGTCATCTCCTACGCCACCGAGCTCAAGCACCGCCTCCTGGGTGTCCCGGCCGACCTGCTGGCACGGGAGGGGGCGGTTCACCCGGCCGTCGCCGCGGCGATGGCGGACGGCGTCCGCCGGCTCACCGGAGCCTCCTACGGGCTGGCCGCGACCGGGGTGGCCGGACCCGATCCGCAGGACGGAAAACCGGTCGGCACCGTACATTTGGCCGTTAGCGGTTCGGACGGGCGGGTATGGCATGAAGATCTGAACCTCGCCGGAACGCGTGACGAGATCCGGCGGTCGACGGTGATCGAGGCAGTGGACCTTCTGCGGAGAGTCCTGGAGACGAGCGTGGGGGAACATTCCGGGTGATTACCGCGTTACGTCCCCAGCGAACATGCTCCCCGTGGTCTGCCGTCGCATCGGTGGATGCAGGTACGGTGGAACCGTGAGTGATGTAAAGGTCAAGCGATGATGACGGCGAGGAGTATGCACCAAGGGTCGCGCAAGAACGGGCGGCACGAACCGATCGCGCGGGGGGTCGCCCAGGCTCCCGCGCTGGGGAGGGAGCGACAGATGGTCCTGCTGCGTCAGCTGCTCGGTGACGTGCTGCGGCGACTGCGGGTGCGGCAGAGTCGCACCCTGCGTGAGGTTTCCACGTTGGCCCGTGTCTCCCTCGGATATCTCTCCGAGGTGGAGCGTGGTCAGAAGGAGGCGTCCTCGGAACTGCTCGCGTCGATCTGCGGCGCCCTCGGTGTGCCGCTGTCGCAGGTGCTCCGCGAGGTCTCCGACCAGTTCGCCCTGGCCGAGCTTCAGCACGCCCCGGTGCTCGCCGGTGACGTTCCCGAGCGGGAGCGCCTGCCGATCGCCGAGACCGTGCCCGGCTCGCTTCCCGAGGATGTGTTCCCCGAGGTCAACGACATGGTCGCCGCCTAGCCGGCCGGTTCTCCCGGCTGGCAGTGACGGCACCAGAAGATCAGCCGTTCCTGCGGCTGTGCCCCCATCTCGCCCCGACTGATCCGATGTCCGCAGCGCAGGCATGACCTTCCTGCCCTGCCGTACACCCACGTGTCCCGCCCCGGACGCGGGTCGCCCGTCGTCGCCCTGGTCACCCGGTCACGGTTGGCGTGCAGCAGCCGCCGCGCGAGCGCGGCGATCCTTTCCACATCTTCGATCTCACCCACCGGCCGCCACGGCGAGACCCCCGCGAGGAAGAGCGTCTCGGCCCGGTAGATGGTGCCGAGCCCCGCGAGGTTGCGCTGGTCGAGCAGCGCCTCGCCGATGGTCGCCCGGGGATCACGCACGAGCCGCCGCGCGGCCTCCGCCGCGTCCCAGCCGGGCCCCAGCGGGTCGGGGCCCAGATGCCCGACGAGCCGGTGCTCCTCGGCGGTCGCCACCAGGTCCAGCATGCCGAGCCGTACCCCCGCCGCCTGCCACTCGGTGTTCGCCAGCACGAGGCGGACCACGTCACCCGGCGGGACGGGCCGGCCGGCGGGCGATATCCGCCAGCTCCCCTCCATCCGCAGGTGGGTGTGGACGGTCAGGCCCCCCTCCACCCGGGTGAGCAGGTGCTTGCCGCGTGAGACGGTCTCAAGGACGCGCCTGCCGGTCAGGTCGGCGGTGGCGTACCGCGGGACGCGGAAGTCGGACCTGACCAGGACCCGGCCGTCGAGCGCCCGGCCCAGCCGCCGCGCGGTGCGGTAGACGACGTCGCCTTCGGGCACGGGACCGGCTCAGTCCCAGGCGGAGGGGTCGGCGGCGAGGGTCATGACCCGCTCGGGGAGCACGCCGGTGGCGACGCTGTCGAGCGTGACCTCCTCCAGGATGGCCCGCTCGCTGGCGCGCAGCGCGATCCAGACCTTCTGCAGCGACTCGGCGGGACCGCGGTAGCCGACGTGCTCGGGCCGCTCGCCCCGGACGTTGGCCAGCGGGCCGTCCACCGCGCGGATCACGTCGGCCAGGGTGATCTCCCGCGCGGGGCGGGCCAGCACGTAGCCGCCCTCGGGGCCGCGCTGGCCGCGGACCAGGCCGGCCCGGCGCATCTGCAGCAGGATGTTCTCCAGATACTTCGGCGGCATGTCCTGCTCCTTGGCCAGCTCGCCCACCGTGGTCGGTCCGTCGCCGGCGGCGGCGAGTTCGGCGGCGGCACGAAGGGCATAGTCGACACGAGCAGATAGGCGCATGTAGACGATTATCCCGCCTGCTATTGACTGCTTAGGCGCGAGGGATCGGAAGAGCCGAACATGTCGCCTCTGTGACCGTCGGCGGGTCCGCCCCGCGAGGGTTTCCGTCACACTCTGTGATGGTTCGTGCCGGGCGGGTCGTGGCAGAGGGGGTGCCGTGCCGCCGGGCGTGTCGCGGTCCGCGGACGGCCCGTGACGCGCGGGCCGCGAATCTCCGGGGAGGCGCGGCGGATGCGGCGCGGGTACGGCGCGGCCGTCCGTGAGCACCCGCGAAGGCACGTCGTGGCCGTCCGCGAGGCCCCGGGGAAGGTACGGCGCGGTGGCCCGCGGGAACCCGCGGCGGCTCCCGCGCGGCTAAGCTGTCAGGAACCTTTATTGACTAATGCGAACGCTTCTCGCCTGAATGCAAAAGCGACGGGGAAACGGCGGACAAGAGAGCATGCGTATGGAGCGACGTCCTGGCGTTCCCAGGCTTCTGCGGGAGATCAACGACCGGGCCGCCCTGGAGCTCCTGCTCGACTCCGGTCCCCTGACCCGGGGGCAGATCGGTGAGATGACCGGGCTTTCCAAGGTGACGGCGTCCCAGACGCTGGCCCGGCTCGAAGGACGCGGACTGGTCGAGGTGACCGGGGAGCAGGCGGGCGGGAGAGGGCCGAATGCCGCCCTTTATGGAGTTATTCCGTCTTCTGCCTATGTCGTGGGCCTGGCCGTGGGGCCGGAATTCGTCACCACCGCCGTCGCCGATATCAGCGGCGATATCGTGGCCGAGGTGACGGTCGCCCCCGACGGGCACGACGACCCGGTCGCCCTCGTGCACAGCGCGATCGTCAAGGCGTGCCGGTCCGCCAAGGTCGCCCTGGCGAGGCTGCGGGCCGTGGTGATCGGCACCCCCGGCGTCGTCGATCCCCGCACCGGGGACGTCCGGTTCTCCTTCGACCTGCCGGACTGGCGCGAGGGCATCCACGAGCGGCTCGCCCGCGACCTGCGTCGCGACGTCAGGATCGAGAACGACGTGAACCTGGTGGCCATCGCCGAGCACGCCCTGGGCGCGGCGCGGCGGGCCGACGACTTCGTGCTGCTCTGGGTGGACCGCGGCATCGGCCTCGGCGTCGTCCTCGGCGGCCGGCTGCACCGCGGCCGTTCCGGCAGCGCCGGGGAGATCGGATACCTGCCGGTGCCGGGCGTTCCGCTCGCCGAGGACGTGCGGGAGGTCCCCGGGCGCATGCCGTCCCTCGCCGGGGGGTTGCAGTCGCTGGTCACCGACGAGGCGGTGACCGAGCTGGCCCGGGCGCACGGTTTCACCGGGCGCGGCGCGGCCGAGTGCGTGGCTGCGGCCGTGGAGGCGGGGGAGCGCGGCCGGCCGCTGCTGGACGAGGTCGCCAGGCGGCTGGCGCTGGGCGTGGCGTCGGTGTGCGTCGTGCTGGATCCCGGGCTCGTGGTGCTCGCCGGCGAGGTCAGCCGGGCCGGCGGTGGCGAGCTGACCTTCAGGATCGAGGAGGCCGTGGCCCGGATGTGCCCGGTGCGGCCCCGCGTGGTCTCCGGCGAGGTCGAGGGCGACCCGGTGCTGAGGGGCGCCGTGCTGGCGGGGCTGGAGCAGGCACGCGAGGAGCTCTTCGCGTCCTGAACCGCCCGCGCCGCCTGAGCCTCCGCACGGCCCGCGCCGCCCCGGTCTCCGCATGGCCGCCCCGCACCGCGCCCGAACCCCCGTACGCTCCGCATCGCCCCGTAACGCCCCTTAGCGTCCTCCGCAAGGCCGCCCCGCACCGGCCGCCCGTACGGCTGTGCCGTTCCGCCGGGGCCGTCAGACGCCGAGCAGTTCGGCGGCGGCCTGGGCGTTGGCCCGCGCCGCGCCGTACGTGGCGAGGTAGGTCACGCCCTCGGGCCGCCAGACCGGCAGGCCCATCTCCACCACCGTCGCGTCCGGGCGGACGGCCAGCAGCGCCGAGACCACCGACCGGCCGACGGTGTGGCGGTGGGCGTCCTTGACCACCACGACCAGGGAGCGGCCCTCGGCGCGCGCCAGCAGAGCGGGCACGTCGGCGTCCTCCGGCCGGACCCGAACGACCTCCGCCCGGGGCAGCAGCGGGCCGAACCCCCACGGCACGTCCCCGACCGCGATGGTCGGCGGGGTCTCCATCTCCACCACCAGCGGATCGACGAGCGGGGCCGCGGTCCCGGTGAGCCTGACCGCCCGGCGGGCCGCGGCCAGGCCGACCACCCGCTCCCCGTCCATGCCCGCCGCGGCCGCCGTCCTCGCGTCCGCCCGGGACGCGGCGAACCAGGCGCGCAACCGCGCCACCCGCTCGGCCGCCTCCTCCAGGCGCTCACCGGGCAGCCGGCCGTCCCGCACCGCGGCGAGGATCCCGGCGATGATCCGGCGGACGTCCTCCTCGGTCGGCAGCGGACCGAGGCACAACAGGTCGGCCCCGGCGGCCAGGGACAGCACGGCGCCGTCCACCAGGCCGTAGGCGTCGGTGACGGCGCGCATGTCGAGGGCGTCGGAGACGACCACCCCGTCGTAGCCCAGCTCGCCGCGGAGCAGGCCGGTCAGCGCGGCCGGTGACAGCGTGGCGGGAAGCGCGCCGGTCAGCGCGGGGACGCGGACGTGCGCGGTCATGATCGACTTGGTCCCGGCGTCGATCGCGGCCCGGAAGGGCACCAGCTCGCGCTCGCGCAGCAGCTCCAGGGAGGCGTCGACGAGCGGCACCTCCAGGTGGGAGTCCTGGTGGGTGGCGCCGTGGCCGGGGAAGTGCTTGACGCAGGCGGCCACCCCGGCGGACTGCAGGCCCCGCACCGCGGCGACGGTGTGCCGGGCCACCAGCGCGGGATCCGGCCCGAACGAGCGGGTGCCGATCACCGGGTTGTCGTCGGCGCTGTTGACGTCCGCGGACGGGGCCATGTCGAGGTTGATCCCGCAGCGGGCCAGGTCGTCGCCGATCGCCCGGTGCACGCGCCGGGTCAGCTCGACGTCGTCGACGGCGCCCAGGGCGGCGTTGCCGGGGTAGGGGCTGCCCTCGTGGTAGTCGAGGCGGGTGACGTCGCCGCCCTCCTCGTCCAGTGAGACGACCGGCTCACCCGCCTCGCGCAGTCGCGCGGTGAGGGCCGTCAACCGGTCGGGGCCCGCGACGTTGAAGCCGAACAGGGTGACGCCGCCGAGGCCGGCCGCAAGTTCCCGCACGATCCACTCTGGGGCGGTGACGCCCTGGAAGGCGGCGAGCAGCGTGCCGGCCGCGAGACGGTACAGGCCCCGGTCGGCGGGACCTGCGGTGAGCTCGGACATGGCGCTGGAACGCTCCTTACCTGGGGAGTCGCCGGGACGGGTCGCCCGGCGGAGGGGATCGGGGGGCGGGGTCCGACGGCGCGGACCGCGCGGACGGTGCGGACCGAGTGGACCGTGAGGACCGTGAGGACCGTGAGGACCGGGGGATCGGTCGCCGGCGGCGTCCCGTACGGCCCGCACCGCGTGGGCGCCGGGCCGTACCGGTGCCGGGGTCAGCCCTTGACGGCGCCCGCGACGAGGCCGGTGACCATGCGCCGCTGCACCAGGAGGAAGAAGACGACGACGGGGATCGTCATCATCGTGGAACCGGCCATGATGGCGCCCCAGTCGGTGCCGCGCTGGCCGAAGAAGAACTGCAGCGCGACGGGCATCGTGTAGCCCGAGGAGTCCGACATCAGGATGAGCGCGAAGATCAGCTCGTTCCACGCGGTGATGAACGAGAAGATGCTCGTCGCCACCAGGCCGGGGGCCACCAGCGGGAACAGCACCCGCCAGAAGGTCGTCATCCGGCTGGCGCCGTCGATCCAGGCGGCCTCCTCCAGCGACCTGGGCACCGCGGCGACGAACGTGCGCAGCATCCAGATGCCGAACGGCAGCGTCAGGCCGACGTTGATGACGATCAGACCCAGCAGCTGGTCGTACAGGCCGAGCCGCTTGACGTTGAGGAAGAGCGGGATGAGCAGCGCCTCCGCCGGGATCATCTGCACGATGAGCAGCAGGACCAGGAAGCCCGTACGGCCCCGGAACGCGAAGCGGGCGATGGCGGTGGCCGCCAGCAGCGCGAGTGCGGCGCCGATGAGGACGGTGCCCAGGGCGACGATCGCGCTGTTGCGCATGTAGAGCCAGATGGAGTTGCCGGCCACGCCCTCGCTGAGCACCCGGTCCACGTGCTCGAAGGTGAAATGGGTGGGGAACGGGATGAAGTCGGTGGTGAAGATCTGGTCGTTGGCCTTGAAGGAGGTCGAGACCATCCAGTAGACGGGGAACACCGCGAACAGGAAGACCAGCAGACCGGCCGTGTTCAGCGCGATCCTCGTGAGGCGCTTGCGGGCGAGCGGGGTCATCGCAGGTCCTCCGTCTTGACGAGCTGCCGGATGTAGACGGCGGTGACGACGAGCAGGATCAGCGTCAGGATCACCGCGATCGCCGCCCCGACGCCCATCTTCGGCGGGCTGCGGAACGCCTCGGCGAAGGAGAACATCGACAGGTTGAACGCCTCGCGGTTGGTCGGCCCGTTCATCAGCACGTACAGCT
This sequence comes from Streptosporangium sp. NPDC004379, assembly GCF_042873875.1. Lineage (NCBI taxonomy): Bacteria > Bacillati > Actinomycetota > Actinomycetes > Streptosporangiales > Streptosporangiaceae > Streptosporangium > Streptosporangium sp. NPDC004379. Next base: position 743,949 of record NZ_JBIAMC010000001.1, on the reverse strand, counting down.
GGCTGAAGACCTTGAAGTCCCAGATGATGGACAGGATCGTCAGCACCGAGAAGACCGGCTTGAGCAGCGGGAAGGTGACCTTCCTGAAGATCCGCCAGGGGGTGGCGCCGTCGACCCGGGCGGCCTCGTAGAGCTCGGTGGGGATGCCCTTGAGACCGGCCAGCACCGACACCGCGACGAACGGGAACGACGACCAGAGGACGCAGACGACCAGCACGAGGTAGATGGTGAACGCGTCGTTCAGCCACGGCTCGCCGGTCCAGTCGGACCGGTCGAACAGCAGCTCCGACAGCCAGTCGGGCAGGAGGTTCAGCGCCCAGTTGATCATCCCGGCGTCGGCGTCGAAGAGCCACCGCCAGATGACGCCCTGGGCGACCGGCGGCACGGCCCAGGCCGACATGATGCCGATGACCACGAAGGTGGACATCCTCTTGCTCAGCCGGTTGAGCAGGGTGCCGACCGCGGTCCCGAGGACCAGCGTCAGCGTCACCGTGACGGCCGCGAACACGACGGTGTTGCGGAGGGAGGACCAGAAGACCTCGTTGTCGAGGACCCTGGCGTAGTTGTCCCAGCCCTCCCAGGTCGCCGGCTTCTTCCCGTTGATCTGGGGGATCCCCACCTTCTGGAAGGAGATGAAGATCATCTGTCCCAGCGGGTAGAGCAGCAGGCCGGCGATCACCAGCAGGCCGGGCGCGAGCAGGACGTAGGGGACGGCCCGGGGGGAGAGCCCGCGGGCCTTGGCGGGACGTTGCGGTGCGTGGCGGCGCCGCCCCGGGGCGGGGGTGGCCCCCCCGCCCCGGGCGACCGTGGACGTGTTCGTCATAGGGCTACTGGTTCAGGATCTCTTCGAGTTCCCCGTTGGCCTTGGCCAGGGCGTCGTCGGCGGTGGCCTTGCCCTCGATGACCGACCGGGCGGCGTTCTGCAGCACGGCCTTGGTCTCGTTGGCCTCGGTCCAGTTGGGGTCGGCGGGGAACGCCTTGGCCTTGGCGAAGGCGGCGGCGAACGGGGCCTGCGCCGGGTCGTCCTTCAGCTTCGCGAGGGCCTCGGGATAGATCGGCAGCAGACCGCCGTCGGCGGCGTAGCGGCCGGCCCACTCCTTGTTCGTGGCCAGCCTGAGGTAGTCGGCCGCCAGGTCCTTGTTCTTCGCGCCGTCCCAGACGGCGATGTCGTTGCCGCCGAAGAAGGACGGGGCCTCACCGCCGGACTTGGCGGGAAGCGGGAAGAAGCCCAGCTTGTCGCCCTTCAGCTTGCCCTTGCTGTCCTCCTCGATGCCCGGCAGGTCCCAGCCGGCGGTCAGGTACATGCCGACCTTGTCGTTGGCGAACCGCTTGCGGATGTCCACCGTGTTCTGCGTGAGGCGCGACTTGCCGGACAGGCCGTCGGTGACCAGGCTCGTGTAGGTGGCGAAGCCGTTCTTGAACGTGGGGTCGGTCAGCTTGCCGACCCACTTGTCGCCCTCCTTGACGGCGTACTCGCCGCCCTCGGACCAGGCGAACGCGGCGAGCAGGTGGTTGGCGTCGGAGCCGCCGTTGAAGGCGAAGCCGTCGACGTCCTTGCCCTTCTTGGCCTGGATCTTCTTGGCCGCGGCGACGACCTCGTCCCAGGTCTTCGGCACCTCGATGCCGAGGTCCGCGAACCAGTCCTTGCGGTAGAGCACCGCGCGGGAGCCCGCGCCCCACGGGATGGCGTAGACCTCGCCGTCGATGGTCTCCAGGCCGAGGAGGTTCTTCGGGATCCCCGCCTGGTCGCCGGACTTCACGATCTCGCTGACCGGGGACAGCGCCTCCTGGCTCTGCCAGAGCGGCACCTGGTCGTTGCCGATCTCGGTGACGTCCGGGCCGGCGCCGCCCGCGGCGGCGGCGGTGAACTTGTCGTTCACCTGGGGCCAGGGGATCCACTCAAGGTTGACCTTGGCGCCGGACTCCTTCTCGAAGGCCGCGTTCAGCTCGTCCATGTACTTCTGGGCGGCCGGGTTGCTGTCGCCGAGCCGCCACACGGTGAGCGTCTGGCCGGCGTACTTGGGGCCGGAGGCGGCCGGCGCCGACGCCCCGGAGGTGGCGGCGCCATCGGACGAATCAGAGCCGCCGCACGCGGCCAGTCCCAGCGCGAGGGCTGCGGTGGCGGCCGTCGTGGTGGCGATTCTCGCGAACTTCACTGGAGTTCTCCCTTTCCGGCATTTCAACGGGGGTGACGCTCTTCGGGCTGTCGGCTCGGGTCCCCGCGACCCGAGCTCGCTCCGGGCGGAGTGGGCGTCCTGTAGCCCGCGGGACTGTCGCCTGCGGGCCGGCCATGGTTAAACTAACAATAAACTTTCTTAAAAGAAACGATCGTTAGCGGATCGTGACGGGGGGAGCCGACCTTGCCCAGACGCCCGGGAACACCCCGGCTGCTGCGCCAGCTCAACGACCGGGCGGCGCTGGAACTGCTGCTGTCCGGCGGGCCGCTGACCCGGGCCGAGCTGGGAGAGCGGACCGGCCTGTCCAAGGTCACCGCGGGGCAGCTGCTGGCCCGCCTGGAGGAACTCGAACTCGTCACGGTGGTCGGCGAGCAGGCGGGCGGGCGCGGCCCCAACGCGGCCCTCTACGGCCTCGTGCCGTCGTGCGCGTACGCCGCCGGGCTGGACGTCCAGCCGGACCGCGTCAGCGCGGCGGTGGCCGACATCACCGGCGAGACCGTCGCCGAGGTGTCGGTGGACCCCAACGGTCACGACGACCCGGTCCGCCTCGTCTGCGACGCCGTCGAGGCGGTCTGCGCGTCGGGCGGCATCACCCGCTCCCGGCTGCGCGCCTTCGTGATCGGCACCCGCGGCGTCGTCGATCCGGGCACCGGCGACGTCCGCTTCTCCTTCGACCTGCCGTCCTGGCACGTGGGCGTGCTCGCCGGGCTCCGCGACGCCCTCGACGTCCCCGTGCGGATAGAGAACGACGTCAACCTCGCCGCGCTCGCCGAACACGCCCACGGCGCCGCCTCGGGCCTGGACGACTTCGTGCTCGTCTGGTCCGGGGTCGGACAGGGACTCGGGGTGATGCTCGGCGGGCGGCTGCACCGGGGCTTCACCGGCGGCGCGGGCGAGATCGGCTGGCTCCCGGTGCCGGGGGAACCGCTCCCCACGGACGTGCACGAGCCGCAGTCCGGCTCCTTCCAGCGCCTGGTCGGCGGGGACGCCGTGCGCGGCCTGGCCGGCGCGCACGGCATAGGTCTCGGCCTTGACCTCGGCGTCGGTGTCGGCGTCGGCTCCCGCCCGGCCGGCGCGTACGGCACCGCCTCCGGCCCCGCATCGATCTCCGGGCCGGTCGCAGGGCCGGTTTCAGGGCGCGTCCCAAGGGCCGGGATCGGCGGCGTCGGCGGTGTCGGCGCGTGGGGTTCCGCGAACGGCTCGCATGAGGTCGCTCTCTCCGACGTGTCCGCGTCTCTGGGCGACCACGTCCGCGCGGCCGTCGAGGAGGGGGCGGAGGACTTCCTCGTCGAGCTGGCCGGCCGGCTGGCGGTCGGCGTGGCGGCGGTATCGGTGGTGCTGGACCCCGGCCTGGTCGTGCTCAGCGGCGACGTCGGCCGGGCAGGCGGCTCCACGCTGGCGGCCAGGGTCGAGGAGGCCGTGGCCAGGATCTGCCCGAGCCGGCCGCGGGTCGTGGTCTCGCGGGTCGAGGGCAACCCCGTGCTGCGCGGGGCCCTGGTCTCGGCCCTCGGCCAGGCCCGCGAGCAGGTCTTCTCCGAAACCGTCTGACCGGCCCCGGCCCCGGCCCCCTGGTCCCGGCCCGGCCCCGGCTCCGTTCCGGGGCCGCAAGCGGGTGTTCCCAGGACGGCCCGGCGGGTTCCACCGACGTGAAGCCCGAATCCGAGACCATGGCCGGTGCCGCGTGCCCTCGGGGCCGTACGACGGTCGCCGCGGTCAGGCCCGCAGGCGCAGACCGCGCGGGGTCGGGTGGAACCCGGCGGCCTCCAGCGCGCCGGCCAGGGGGGAGTCGCCGATGGCCGAACCGTCCGCGCGCTCCACGGTCAGCTTGCCGAGGGCGCCGTCGCGTACGGCCAGAGCCAGCGCGTCCACGGCGGGCCGCAGTCGCTCGCCGTCGGTGAAGGACAGCAGGGTCTTGCCGCCGCGCTCGACGTAGAGCACCAGGTGCCCGTCGACGAGCACCACCAGGGAACCCGCCTTGCGGCCCGGCTTGTGGGACACCTCCCCGGGATGGGCGGGCCACGGCAGGGCGGCGCCGTACGGGTTGGCGGGGTCGGCGGCGGCCAGCACCACCGCCCGCGGCGTGTCCGCCGCGGGCTTCCGGGTGCTCCAGAGGTCGGGGGCCGGTTCGACGGGCCGGGGCGGCTCCGCCGCGGCGCGCATGCGGTCCACGGCACCCGGCAGGGCGAACTGCGCCCCGCCCAGACCTTCGACGAAGTAGCCCCGGCGGCAGCGGCCGCTCTCCTCGAACGCGCGCAGGACCTGGTAGACGGCGGCGAACCCGCCGGGCAGCCGCTCGGCGGCCACCGCGCCCCGGGTCACCACGCCGTGCCGTTCCAGCAGCGTCTCGGCCTGGGCGTGCGCCCGCTGGGTGGCGTCCCCCGCGGGCTCGGGCAGCAACCACCAGCGCCCGCTCACGGTCGGCGGGCCGCTGCGGCTCGGCAGCACCGGCCGCCGCCTGCGGGTGGTGGCCGGGCGGTGCGCCGGGCGGCCGGTGCCGAGCGTGGCGCGCAGCGGCGCCAGCGTGTCACCGGTGATCCGGCCCGCCCACACGAGGTCCCACACCGCGGCCGCGAGCACCGTGTCGTCCGGGGGCGGACCGGACACGAGGAGCGCGCCGGCGCGGACGCCCAGCTCGCGGAAGAACAGCGCGCCTCCGCCGCCGAGGGCGGACAGGACCGCCTCGTGCAGCGGGGTCATGCTGATCTCCAGCGGCTCGGGCATCAGCAGGGGCGCGGTGTCGGCGAAGTACAGCGCCACCCAGCCGTCCGCGCCCGGCAGCGAACCCTGCCCGGCCCAGACGACCTCGCCCGAGGAGGTCAGCTCGTCCAGCAGCGACGGGTCGTATCCCGGCACCCGGGAGGGCAGGACCAGCGTCTCCAGCGCGGAGGCGGGCACCGCCGCGCCCTGGAGCTGCTCGATCGCGCCCACCAGCGCGTCGATCGGCGGCCTGCCCTTCCGGGAGGCGCCGGTGACGCCGTGCCAGGCGGGGGCGAAGGCCGCGAGCGTCTCGGGGGAGACCGGCTCGACCTCCTTGCGGAGCCGGGCCAGCGACCTGCGGCGCAGCAGCCGCAGCACCCCGGCGTCGCACCACTCCTCGCCCCGGCCACCGGGCCGGAACTCCCCGCTCACCACCCGGCCCGTCGCGGCCAGGCGGCGCAGCGCGTCGGTGACGACCGCCTGCCCCAGGCCGAACCGCACCGCGGCCGTCGCCGCCGCGAACGGGGCGCGGGTGCGGGCGTGCCGGGCGACCAGGTCGCCCAGCGGGTCGTCCACCGGCTCCAGGAACGCCTGCGGCACGCCGACCGGCAGCGGCACGCCGAGCGCGTCGCGCAGCCGGGAGGCGTCCTCGATCGCCGCCCACCGCTCCTGACCGGCGATCCGTACCCTGATCGCCCGCCTGGACTCCTCCAGGCCGGTCAGCCACGCCGGGTCGCCCTCGCGCAGGCTGACGTCCTCGGCGAGCAGCGGACCGTGCGAGCGCAGCAGGTCGGCGAGGTCCTCGGCGTCGCGCAGCGGCCGGTCGAGCCGTGCCAGCTCGCGCTCGGTGTCGGCGATGACGTCGGGGTCGAGCAGCTCGCGCAGGTCGGCCTGACCCAGCAGCTCGGCCAGCAGGGTCGTGTCCAGCGCCAGCGCCTGGGCACGGCGCTCGGCCAGCGGGGCGTCGCCCTCGTACATGAACGCGCCGACGTAGTTGAACAGCAGCGACGCGGCGAACGGCGACGCCTGCGAGGTCTCCACCTCGACCAGCCGCACCCGCCGCGCCGCGATGTCGCGCATGAGCCGGATCAGGCCCGGCACGTCGAAGACGTCCTGCAGGCACTCGCGCATCGTCTCCAGCACGACCGGGAACGAGCCGTAGCGGCTCGCCACGGCCAGCAGGTGCGAGGCCCGCTGCCGCTGCTGCCACAGCGGGGTGCGTCTGCCGGGCGTGCGGCGCGGCAGCAGCAGGGACCGCCCCGCGCACTCCCGGAAGCGCGCGGCGAACAGCGCCGAGCCGCCGAGCTCCTCGGTGACGATCCGCTCGATCTCCTCGGCGTCGAAGACCGCGACGTCGGACGGGGGGTCGGAGAGCGTGTCCGGGATGCGCAGCACGATCCCGTCGTCGGAGTGGATCGCCTGGACGTCGACGCCGTAACGCTCGCGCAGCCGCCGCCCGATCGCCAGGGCCCACGGCGCGTGCACCCGCGCGCCGTACGGCGAGTGCAGCACGACGCGCCAGTCGCCCAGCTCGTCGTGGAACCGCTCGACCACCAGCGTCCGGTCGTCGGGGACGTATCCCGTGGCCTCCCGCTGCTCGGCGAGGTAGGACAGCAGGTTGGCCGCGGCGAACCCGTCGAACCCGGCCGCCCGGATCCGCTCCGCCGCGCCGTCCCCGGAGGCGGACACCTCGCGGAGGAAGGCGCCGATCGCCCGGCCCAGCTCGGCCGGGCGCCCCGCGCTGTCGCCGTGCCAGAACGGCAGCTTGCCCGGTCGGCCGGGCGCGGGGGAGACCAGGACCCGGTCGGCAGTGATGTCCTCGATCCGCCAGGACGTCGCGCCCAGCACGAACACGTCGCCCACCCGCGACTCGTAGACCATCTCCTCGTCCAGCTCGCCCACCCGCGAGGACTTCTCCCCGGCCAGGAAGACGCCGAACAGCCCCCGGTCGGGGATCGTGCCGCCGTTGGTCACGGCCAGCCGCTGGGCCCCGGGCCTGCCCCGCAGGACACCCGTGACGCGGTCCCAGACGATCCGCGGGCGCAGCTCGGCGAACTCCTCGCTCGGATAGCGCCCGGCGAGCATGTCGAGCGCCGCCTCCAGGGCGCCGCGGGGCAGCGTGCGGTACGGCGCGGCCCGCCGTACCAGGGTCTCCAGGTCGTCCACCGTCCACTCGTCGAGCGCGGTCATCGCCACGATCTGCTGGGCGAGCACGTCGAGCGGGTTACGGGGACAGCGCAGCTCCTCGATCTCCCCGGCGCGCATCCGCTCGGCCACCACGGCCGTCTGCACCAGGTCACCGCGGTACTTGGGGAAGATCACGCCACGGGAGACCGCCCCCACCCGGTGACCGGCCCGGCCGATCCGCTGCAGGCCGCTGGAGACGCTCGGCGGCGACTCCACGCAGGCGACCAGGTCGACCGCGCCCATGTCGATGCCGAGCTCCAGGCTGGAGGTCGCGACGACGGCGGGCAGCCGCCCGGACTTGAGGGCGTCCTCGATCGCCGCGCGCTCCTGCTTCGACACCGACCCGTGATGGGCCCGGACGATCTCCGGGATCACGCCCCTGGACGCGCCCGCCTGCGCCATCATCTCCGCCGGGGTGGCGGACGAGGCCGTCGGCGGCGTGGAGGCGACGCCCGGCGTGGGGCCGGCCGGGGCGGAGCCGGGCGGGGTGGGGAACCCGTCGGCCCAGTGGACGGGCTCCGTAGGGGTCCCCTTCCAGGGCGTTCCGTCGTCCCCGCCGTCCCCGGCGGCGTCGGCGTCCCCGGTGCCGGGCCGTCGTTCCCAGGCCAGCTCGTTGAGCCGGGTGCAGAGCCGTTCGGCCAGCCTGCGGGAGTTGGCGAACACGATCGTCGAGCGGTGGGCGCCGATCAGGTCGAACAGCCGCTCCTCGACGTGCGGCCAGATGGACCGCCGGGTGGGCGGCTCGGTGAGCCAGCGGTCGTCGCCGAGGTCGCCGTCACCGGGAGCACCGTCACCCAGAGCGCCGTGGCCGGGAGCGCCGCCGTCACCGGACGGCGACCGCGGCGGGGCGGAGTCGAGCTCGGTCATGTCCTCGACGGGGACGACGACCTCGATCTCGATCTCCTTCTCCGAGGGGGGCTGCACCACGACGGCCGGACGGGGACCGCCGAGGAACTCGGCGACCTCGCTCACCGGGCGCACGGTCGCCGACAGCCCGACGCGCTGCGCGGGGGCGGGCAGGAGGGCGTCGAGCCGCTCCAGGCTGAGGGCCAGGTGGGCGCCGCGCTTGGTGCCCGCCACCGCGTGCACCTCGTCGACGATGACCGTCTCCACCCCGCGCAACGCCTCGCGGGCCTGGCTGGTCAGCAGCAGGAACAGCGACTCGGGGGTCGTGATGAGGATGTCGGCGGGCCTGGCCGCGAACCGGCGCCGCTCCTCCGGCGAGGTGTCGCCCGACCGGATCGCCACGGAGATCTCCGGCACCGGCAGTCCGAGCCGCCGGGCGGTCTGCCGCAGCCCGGTCAGCGGCGCCCGGAGGTTGCGCTCGACGTCGACCGCCAGCGCCTTGAGCGGCGACACGTAGAGCACCCGGCAGCGCCGGGCGGCCTCGCCGTCCTCTCCGGCGCGCCCGCGGGGACCGCCGGAGCCGCGAGGGTCCCGCCGGTCGCCGGACTTCCGGACGACCCGCTCGGTCCCGCCGGACGGGGCGGAGCCGGGCCCGCCGTCCGCCCCGGAGACAGCGGCCGTCTCCGCCGCCTCCGCCGCGCGCTCGGCGGCCAGCCGGTCGAGCGACCACAGGAACGCCGCCAGCGTCTTGCCGGAGCCGGTGGGCGCGACGACGAGGGTGTTGTCCCCGCGGGCGATCGAGGCCCACGCCCCCTCCTGGGCGGCGGTGGGCATGGCGAAGGCGCCGGCGAACCATTCCCTGGTCACCGGGCTGAAGTGGTCGAGCGCTGAGCCGGTCACGGATCCATACTGCCCTTCGCCACCGACAGAACCGTCCGCCCGCGGGACGTCACACGGTGCGGGGGGATATCGACAGAATCTACCTTGAACATGATCTGAGGTCCTTGTTATCCGTTTTAAACCTTTTATCCGCATAATTCTCGCGTGCACAGTTACGACGAGCGGCTGACGGACCTGGTCTTCTCCTACATGAAGGAGCGGCTCTCACTCGACCCCGTCCCCCTCGACAACCCCGGCGTGAAGGACAAACTCGACGCGGCCCTCGCCGGGCTCATCACGCCCGGCGGCACCGACGCCGGAAAGGTCCTGGACGTCTACGCGACCCAGCTGGCCCCGGCGGTCATCTCCGCCGACAGTCCCCGCTTCCTGTCGTTCATCCCGGCCGCCCCCACCAAGGCCGCCCTGCTGTTCGACATGGTGGTCTCCTGCGCGTCGCTGCAGGGCATCTCCTGGCTGGAGGCCTCCGGCGCGATCGCCGCGGAGAACCAGGTGCTCAGGCTGATCGCCGACAGGGCCGGCATGCCGGCCGGCGCGGGCGGCTGCTTCGTCTCCGGCGGCTCGGCCGCCAACCTGTCCGCGCTCGTCGTGGCCAGGGACACCGCCCGGCACCGCCGCCCCGGGGGCCGCCTGCGCGTCGCCGTCAGCGACCAGGCGCACTCCTCCGTCTCCAACACGCTGCGGATCATCGGCGTGGACGCCCTCGTCGTGCCGTCCGCCGACCACCGCCTCACCGGAGAGGCGCTGCGCGCGGCCCTGGCGGCCGACCCCGACCCCTCCGACGTGATCGCCGTCGTGGCCACCTGCGGAACCACCAACGCCGGGATCATCGACGACCTCGCCGGGGTCTCGGAGGTCGCCCGCGAGCGCGGCATGTGGTTCCACGTGGACGGCGCGTACGGCGGCGCGGGGCTGTTCGCGCCCTCCGTGCGCCACCGCTACGAGGGGATCGAGCACGCCGACTCCTTCGTCGTCGACCCGCACAAGTGGCTGTTCGCGCCCTTCGACTGCGCGGCCCTGCTCTACCGCGAGCCCCGCCTGGCCCGCGCCGTGCACACCCAGGACGCCTCCTATCTCGATGTCCTGCACGTGGAGGGCGACGAGTGGAACCCCACCGACTACGCCTATCACCTGACCAGGCGCGCCCGCGGCCTGCCGCTCTGGTTCTCCCTCGCGGTCAACGGCACCGACGCCTACACCGAGGCCGTCGAGAGGGGGCTGTGGCTGGCCCGCGAGACCGCCGCGCTGATCGGCCGCACCGGACACCTGGAGCTGATCCGCGAGCCCGAACTGTCGGCGGTGCTCTTCCGCCGCGCCGGCTGGACCGGGCGGGACTACTACGAGTGGTCCGAGCGGCTGCTCGCCGGGCAGGTCGGGTTCGTCACGCCGACCGGATGGGAGGGCGAGACGGTCGGAAGGTTCGCGTTCCTGCATCCCGGCACGACGATGGAAATCGTGGAGGAGATCATCGCCACGACGGCGTGACCGCGGCCCGGGGTGGCCCGCTGCGGGCCCACCCCGGGCCCGCCGTCGGGCTCACTGCTGGGTCCACCGTGGGCCCGCGGCGCAGGTCCCGGGTCCGTCCCGGCCCGTCCCGGCCCGTGCCGGGCGGCGTGGCCGCCCGGCGGACACCGGGCGCGTCCGGTCATGAGCACCGCGGGGAGGGGTCAGACTGGAGGCATGCGCCTGTCGGATTTCTGGAACCGGATGAGACTCCACTTCGGTGACGCCTACGCCGAGTCGTGGGCCCGCGACTACGTCATCGCCGGCCTGGACGGCAGGACGGTGAACCAGGCGCTGGCGGACGGCATCGCCGCCAAGGACGTCTGGCGGGCCGTGTGCGGGGTGTCCGACGTCGCCGCCGCCCTGCGCTGAGCGCCGGCGCGCGCCGATCCGCCGTCCGCACCGTCCCGCCGGTCCATGCCGCGCGGCCGATCCGCCATGCCGTCGTCCGCGACATCCCGTCGTCCACGCCGACCCGCCGTGCGCGCCGATCCGCCGTCCCGCCGGTCCGTGCCGTGCGGCCGGCCCGTGCCATGCGGTCCATCCGTCCCGCGACGCGGGGCGCCGGGGACGGATGGGAGCGTCGAGCCTCCGTCGAACAATCGTTCGGCTATATTGGACACGCCGCCACCGATGGCGTGCTCTTCCAGAAAATGTCGGTCGCACCCCGTAGCTTTCTGGCAACCGATTCATCCCGTGACCCTCCAGGGGGGCTCCCATGGCAGCTAACGACCGCGAGAAGGCGCTCGAGACCGCTCTCGCCCAGATCGAGCGGCAGTTCGGCAAGGGCTCCGTCATGCGTCTCGGCGACGAGGCGCGGGCGCCCATCGAAGTGATCCCGACCAGCTCCATCGCACTCGACGTCGCTCTCGGCATCGGCGGGTTCCCGCGCGGCCGCATCATCGAGATCTACGGTCCCGAGTCCTCGGGTAAGACCACGGTCGCCCTGCACGCGGTGGCCAACGCCCAGAAGGGCGGCGGCATCGCGGCGTTCATCGACGCCGAGCACGCCCTCGACCCGGATTACGCGAAGAAGCTGGGCGTCGACACCGACGCGCTCCTCGTCTCCCAGCCCGACACCGGTGAGCAGGCGCTGGAGATCGCCGACATGCTGATCCGGTCCGGCGCGGTCGACCTGCTGGTCATCGACTCGGTCGCGGCCCTGGTGCCCAAGGCCGAGATCGAGGGCGAGATGGGCGACAGCCACGTCGGTCTCCAGGCGCGCCTGATGTCCCAGGCCCTGCGCAAGATCGCCGGCGCGCTCAACAGCAGCGGCACCACGGCGATCTTCATCAACCAGCTCCGCGAGAAGATCGGCGTCATGTTCGGCTCGCCCGAGACCACGACCGGTGGAAAGGCGCTGAAGTTCTACGCCTCGGTCCGTCTCGACATCCGCCGCATCGAGACGCTCAAGGACGGCACGGAGGCGGTCGGCAACCGCACCCGGGTGAAGGTCGTCAAGAACAAGATGGCCCCGCCCTTCCGCGTGGCCGACTTCGACATCCTCTACGGCGTCGGCATCTCCCGTGAGGGCGGTCTGATCGACATGGGTGTCGAGCACGGCTTCGTCCGCAAGTCCGGCGCCTGGTACACCTACGAGGGCGACCAGCTGGGCCAGGGCAAGGAGAACGCCCGCAACTTCCTGCGGAACCACCCGGACATGGCCAACGAGATCGAGAAGAAGATCAAGGAGAAGCTCGGCATCGGCCCGCGCCTCGACAGTCCGGCCACCCCGCCGCCCGCCGCTTCCGCTCCCGCCGCTCCCGCTCCCGCCGCGTCCGGCCGGGGTTCCAAGGCGACCCCCAAGCCGGGTGACGCCTGATCCGGGACCGGCCGATGACGACGGGACCTGACTCGACGACAGGACCGACGGGATCCGACTCCGGTCCGGCCGGCCAGGCCGGGCCGCGGGACTGGGGCGCCTGGCCCGACGTGCCCGAGCCCTCGGGTTCCTCCCGGAAGGGGGGAAGACGCGAGGGCCGGCGCGGAGGGAGGCGTTCCCGGAGCGCCCCCGACGGGCGTCTCCCGGACGGGCCGGTCGAGGGCTCCCCGGCGAGCCAGGGCCCCGACGCCGACCCGCAGGCGGTGGCTCGCGCCATCTGCCTGCGGTTGCTGACCATGGGGCCGCGCACCCGGGCGCAACTCGCCGAGGCGTTGCGCAAGCGCGACGTGCCCGACGAGGCGGCCGAGGCCGTGCTCGAACGGTTCTCCGAGGTCGGGCTCATCGATGACGAGGCGTTCGCCGCCGCCTGGGTGAGCTCGCGCCACACCGGGCGGGGGCTGGCCCGCAGGGCGCTCGCCTCGGAGCTCCGGCACCGCGGGGTCGACGAGGACACGGTGAAGGAGGCCGTGGAGCAGCTCGACCCCGAGCAGGAGGAGGAGACCGCTCGCAGGCTGGTGGCGCGCAAGCTCTCCGCCACCCGGGGGCTGGACCGTGCCGTCCGGACCCGCAGGCTGGCGGGCATGCTCGCCCGCAAGGGGTACGGTCCGGGGCTGGCGTTCCGCGTGGTCCGCGAAGCCCTGGAGAACGAGGAGCCGGAAGGCGCCGCGTTCGCCGACGACCTCGACCACCCCTTCGACTGACGCGCTCCCCGGCCTGAAGGCCGGAGCGCCGCGGACGATTCCGGTAGCACTCCGGTCCGGGCGTCGCCTCCGCGATGCCGCTCCGGAACGCCGCCTTCGCGATGCCGGCCGGTTCGTAGTGCGCCTTTGCTTGCCCGTTACCTGTTTGACGCTTAGCCTCGACGACAGTGAGGAGTTACTCCGCGCAGTGCGGATTGTCATAACGGTTGATTACGGGCGAACAAAGCGGCGGATGAGGGCGGACGACGCGCCGGCGTGATCAGCCGGTGTGGAGTGGACCCTCGGTCGGCACCTGCCGTGGTGACGACACCGCCTGACTTCTCCGTGCCGTGCGTGTGACCCCTCGCATGCTTGATATCCGCGACGCGAGGAGGGCGGGGCGCGCATGGATCCGATTGTGGTCGTCATACTGACCGGGGCCGTCGCGGTTCTTTCGGTGGTGACGATAGTCGCGTTGATCGTGTTGCTGCGCCGTACCGGCGGCGGGCCGATAGGCCCTTCTCCCGCGCAGCTGGCCGAGGTCCAGACCGAGCTGGAGGCCGCCCGGCGGGAGGCCGCCGACATCCGGGCCAAGGCGGAGAGCGACGCGGGGGAGATCCTGCGCAGGTCCGAGCTGGCCGTCGAGGCCGCCGCGGAGCTGCGCAAGGAGGCCGAGGCGGAGAGCCGGGGCCTGAAGTACGAGATCAAGGAGCTCCGCTCGGACCTGGAGCGGCGGGAGAACCGGCTGGCCGAGCGGGAGCAGCGCCTGGACGAGGAGGCGAGACGCCAGGCCGAGCGGGCCCGCAAGCTCGCCGAGACCGAGACCGAGCTGGCCGCCCGCCGGGAGGAGCTCGACCGCGTCGCCGATGAGCGCAGGGCCGTTCTGGAGCGGGTCGCCGGTCTCACCGGTGACGAGGCCAAGACCGAGCTGGTGCGCGAGATCGAGAACCAGGCCAAGCGCGAGGCCGCCCTGATCGTCCGGCAGATCGAGAGCGACGCCCGCAAGGAGGGCGAGAAGCGCGCCACCAAGATCGTCACACTGGCGGTCCAGCGGGTGGCCACCGAGCAGACCGCCGAGTCCGTCGTCAGCGTCCTGCACCTGCCGGGCGACGAGATGAAGGGCCGCATCATCGGCCGCGAGGGCCGCAACATCCGCGCCTTCGAGACGACGACCGGGGTCAACCTCATCATCGACGACACGCCCGAGGCGGTCCTCCTGTCGTGCTTCGACCCGGTCCGCCGTGAGACCGCCCGGCTGACGCTGGAGAAGCTCGTGCTCGACGGGCGCATCCATCCCCAGCGGATCGAGGAGGCGCACGAGCGCAGCAGGGCGGAGGTCAGGGAGCTGTGCGTGCGGGCCGGTGAGGACGCCCTGGTGGAGCTGGGCCTCACCGACATGCACCCGGAGCTGGTCACCCTGCTCGGCCAGCTCCGCTACCGCACCTCCTATGGCCAGAACGTGCTGGGCCATCTCATCGAGTCGGCCCACATCGCCGGGATCATGGCCGCCGAGCTCCGGCTCGACCCGACGCTGCTCAAGCGCTGCACCGTCCTGCACGACATCGGCAAGGCCCTCACCCACGAGGTCGAGGGCAGCCACGCGCTCATCGGTGCGGAGATCGCCAGGAGATACGGCGAGCACGAGGACGTCGTCCACGCCATCGAGGCCCATCACAACGAGGTGGAGGTCAAGACCGTCGAGGCGGTGCTGACCCAGGCGGCCGACGCCATCAGCGGCGGCCGGCCGGGCGCCCGGCGCGAGTCGCTGGAGGCGTACGTCAAGCGGCTGGAGCGGCTGGAGGAGATCGCCACCTCCTATGACGGCGTCGAGAAGGTCTTCGCCATGCAGGCCGGCCGGGAGGTCCGCGTCATGGTGAAACCCGACGGTGTGGACGACATCCAGGCCCAGGTGATCGCCCGCGACGTGGCCAAGCAGGTGGAGGAGGAGCTCACCTACCCGGGGCAGATCCGCATCACGGTCGTGCGGGAGTCCCGCGCCACCGAGTTCGCCCGCTGAACCCGCCCGACCCGCCTGTCCCGTCTGCCAGGTCTGCCAGGTCTGCCAGGTCTGTCCGCCTGGCCCGTCCGGTCCGCCCTGCCGCCCGTACGGTTCCGGCCGGTCCGTGCCCTCCGGCCCACCGGATGCCCTCTCCGGGGGCGGGACCCGTGGCCGGTCCGTGGGACGGCCGGGACGGACCGGGCCGGGCTCTCAGCCGCGGAAGATCTGCTGGTAGAAGGCGAGCTCGGTGGCCAGGGCCGCGCTGCGGGTCTCCACGCGGCGGAAACCGTGGGCCTCGCCCTCGAAGGTCATGTAGGTGCACGGGACACCGCGCTCGGCGAGCGCGTCGGCGAACGCCTGCGACTGGGCGGGCGGCACAACCGGGTCGGAGAGCCCCTGCAGGAGCAGCATCGGGCAGCTCACCCCGGCGACCCGGGCGAGCGGTTCGCGGGAGCCGTACAGGACGGGGTCCTCCGGGCCGACCAGCCACTCGACGTAGCGGGACTCGAAGTCGTGGGTGGCGGCGACGAGCGGGCCGAGCGCGCTCACCCCGTAGTAGGAGACGCCGCCGGCGAACGCGTCGGAGGCGCAGCAGGCCGCCATGACGGTCCAGCCGCCCGCGCTGCCGCCCCGGATCGCGATCCGCGCGGGATCGGCCAGACCCTGAGCCGCCAGCCACCCGGCGGCGGCGACCACGTCCTCGACGTCCACCACCCCCCACTCGCCGTGCAGCCGGTCGCGGTAGGCGCGGCCGTACCCGGTGGAGCCGCCGTAGTTGACGTCGAGCACGCCGATGCCCCGGCTGGTGAAGAACGCCTTCCACAGGTCGGGCTCGCTCGTGCTGTGCGAGGTGGGGCCGCCGTGGACGGACACGATGTAGGGAGGGGGGCCCTCCCCGCGGCAACGCGGGTTCGACGGCGGGTGGACGAACGCGTGCACCGCCCGGCCGGACCGGCCCTCGATCTCCACGCTCCGTGCGGCCGGGAGGTAGGCGCTCTCCGGAGGCTCCTCGGTGTCGTGCCGGAGCTCCTCGGTGCGTCCGGACGGCAGGTCCAGGCGCACGAGCGAGCGGGGCGTCGCAGGGCCGTAGCCGATCCCGACGAGTGAGCGCCCGTCGCGGTCGAGGACCGGGGCCCAGCCGGAGTAGGGCACGTCCAGGTCGGTCAGCGTGCCGCCGGCCGGGTCGAGGACGCCCAGCCGCAGGTCTCCCCGCCCGTGCAGGACCGCGATCCGCCCGTCGTCCAGCACGGCGTAGGGGTGGGCGCCGAGCTGCCACAGCGGTCCGGCGAACTCCTCCTCCGCCGGGTGGAGCGCCTCCGGGGCGGCGCCGTCCAGTGCGACCCGGTAGAGGTTCCACCAGCCCGACCGGTCGGAGACGAGGTACAGGGCGCGGTCGCCGCACCAGCGGGGGGCCAGAACCGACTCGGCGGGCCCGCCGCAGAGCGTTCGTGAACGGCCGTCGGCCAGGCGGGTGATCCGCAGCTCTGTACCGTTCCACGGCATGCGCGGGTGGTCCCAGCAGATGTAGGCCAGGTGCTCTCCGTCGGGGGAGAGCTCCGGGTAGGCGTAGAAGTCGCTCCCGCCGACGTGCTCGCGCGGTTCGGCGGAGCCGTCCAGCGGGACGGAGACGATCGAACGGCTCACCCGCCCGTCGTGGTGCCGCTCCCGGACGCACCAGACCCGGCCGTCGCGGACGCTCATGTCCGCGTAGCGGAGCCCCGCGTCCCGGCCGGGCTCCGGCGTGATCGGCCGGGGCGCGCCGCCCGGGAGCAGCAGGTGAAGACGCTGGTCGGCGAGATTGGCGAACACCACGCCGCCGCCCGGGACGACCGCGTAGGCGCGCCCGCCGTACTCGTGGACACGGGTACGGGCGTTCCACGGCGAGGCCAGCAGCTCGTGGAGCGTGCCGTCGGGGTCGCGCCGCATGATCGTGGTCCGTCCGCCCTCGGCGGGGCGGTCCTCGGTCCACCACACCTGCTCGCCGGACACCGTCGGATACGCCGGGCGCAGCCCGGACCGGGCCACCTCGGCGGTGGACACCGGCGAAGGCCAGGCGGCGTACGGCAGGACGGCCTGCTCGGGGGACATGAGGTCATCCTGCCCGATAACCCGGCGCGTGTCGCCGGTATGACACGCGCCATGGCCGCACCGGAACAGGTCCGGCCGCCCGCACGGGACGGCGGGCGGCCGGAAGGGGATCGCGGCTCAGACGGGAGTGGCACCGCTGCCGACGGCCACGCCGACCGCACCCGGCGGCTCGATCGGCCCGGCCGCGGACTTGCGGCTGCGGCGGCTGCGCCGCTCCAGCCAGGTGGCCACGGCGCTGAGCGTCATGTTCAGGCCCACGTAGATGATCCCGATGACGATGGCGGCCGGGATCAGCGACCCGAAGTTGACCGCAGGGATGATCTTGAAGCCCATGTTCAGCAGGTCGACGTAGGCGATGATGTAACCGAGGGCGGTGTCCTTGAGCAGCACCACGAGCTGGCTCACGATCGCCGGCATCATCGCGGTGACGGCCTGGGGGAGCAGGATCAGCCGCATGACCCCGCCCTTGCGCAGCCCGATCGCGTAGGCGGCCTCCGACTGTCCCTTGGGGACGGCGCGGATGCCCGCCCGGACGATCTCGGCCAGCACCGACCCGTTGTACAGGGTCAGACCCGTCACCAGCGCGATCAGCGTGTAGTCGCCGCCGCCGAACGCACTGGGCGCCAGGTAGAAGATGAAGAAGATCAGCAGCAACAGCGGGATCGCCCGGAAGACCTCGACGACCACGCCGGCGGGCACCCGGAGCCACGCGTGGTCCGACAGCCTGGCCAGGCCGAAGATCGCGCCGAAGACCAGTGCGAGGATCGCGGCGAGACCCGCCGCCTTCAGCGTGCCGAGCAGGCCGGGGATGATGTAGACGGTCCAGGTGTCGAGCCGGACGAACGGCTCCCAGATCTGCCCGTCCCACTGGCCCTTGGCGTCGAACCTGGCGTAGACGACGTAGAGGACGGCGACCACGGCGACCGCCGCCACCAGCGTCAGGACGTTGTTGCGCAGCCGCGCGCGGGGTCCCGGCGTGTCGAACAGGACCGACGCCTCGGATCGGCTCATCGGGCCACCGCCAGACGGTTGGCGAGCCAGCCGGTGAGGAAGCCGATCGGCAGGGTGACCACCATGAACGCGATGACGAGCCCGATGAAGATGGGGATCGACACGCCGGTCTCGTCGAAGGTGTCCTTCATGACGAACGCTGACTCCGCCAGGTAACCGGCCGCCACCGCGACCGTGGTGTTCTTGATCATTGCGATCATCACGCTGCCCAGCGGGGCGATGACCACGCGGAACGCCTGCGGAAGGATGATCATCCTCAGTGACTGGAAGAACGTCAGCCCGATCGCGCGGGCCGCCTCCGCCTGCCCCAGCGGCACCGTGTTGATCCCCGAGCGCAGCGCCTCGCAGACGAACGTCGCCGTGTAGGCCGACAGGCCCAGCGTCACCAGCCAGAACCCGTTGCTGCTCGGCTCGTCCGAGAAGGTGAGCCCCAGGGTGTCGCTGAGGCCCAGCGCGGAGAACGCCAGGACCAGTGTGAGCGGGGTGTTCCGCACGATGTTGACGTAGGTGGTGCCGACGGCCCGCAGGACCGGGACCGGCGCGACCCGCATCGACACCAGGATCGTGCCCAGGATCAGGGACAGGACAGCGCAGACCAGGGAGAGCTGCACGTTCTTCAGGAAGCCCGCCAGCAGGTCCGGCGCGTATTTGATCAGATCGTCCATCGTGCTCCATCGGGGGACGGCAGCGGCCGGTGGCCCGAGGTCGGGTCACCGGCCGCCGCTCCTACGAGACCGGTCGTGGCGTCAGGCGCAGGGCTCGAACTTCGGCGCCTCGGTGGGCAGCTCCAGACCCTGGGTCTTGCCGAACCACTTGTCCAGCAGCTGCTTGGCCGTGCCGTCCTGGTACATCTTGGTGATGGCCGTGTTGATGGCCTCGCAGGTCTTGGTGTCGCCCTTCTTCAGGCCGACGCCGTACTTCTCGTCGGTGAACGGCTGGCCGAGGACCTTGAACTTGTCGGGCGCCTGCGCGGCGAACCCGGCGAGGATCAGGTTGTCGGTGGTGACGGCGTCCAGGTTGCTGCCCTGGAGCTTGGCCACGCACTCGGAGTAGGTCGCCGCGCCGACGAGCTGGGCGTCCAGGTCGAGCTCACCCTCCGGCGGCGGGTCGGTGATCCGCTTGTAGGAGTTGGAGCCGGCCACCTGGCAGATCCGCTTGCCCGCGAGGTCCGTCGGCTTGGTGACCTTGGTGTCGTCGGCGCGGACCATGACGTCCTGGTGGGCGACGATGTACGGCCCGCCGAAGGTCACCTTCGGCTTGCGGCTGTCGGTGATGGAGTAGGTCGCCACGATCATGTCCACCGTGCCGTTGGCGAGGAACGCCTCACGGTTGGAGGAGGCGGACTCCTTCCACGTGATGTCCACGTCCTGGCCGCCGCCCAGCTCCTTGACGATGTACTTGGCGACGTCGACGTCGAACCCCTCCGGCTCGGCGCCCTTCTTCAGGCCCATGCCCGGCTGGTCCCACTTGGTGCCGACGACGATCTTCTTGGCGCCCTTGACCTTGTCCACGACCGTCGAGTAGGCGGCGCTGCCGCCGTCCCCGCCGTCGTCGCCCCCGCAGGCGGCCAGACCCAGAGTGAGCGCGCCGACGGCCGCCAGCGCCGCACCGGCACGTAGTAGTCGCATGTTTTCGTTACCCCTTTTTCCTGGAAATGTGCAGCCGGCCCGAGAGCCTCAGTGGGTGAGGATCTTGGAGAGGAAGTCCTTGGCGCGATCGGTCCGGGGAGCGGTGAAGAACTCGTCGGGGGTGTTCTCCTCGACGATCTGCCCGTCGGCCATGAACACCACCCGGTCGGCCGCGCGGCGGGCGAAGCCCATCTCGTGCGTCACGACCGCCATCGTCATGCCTTCGGCGGCGAGCCCCACCATGACGTCGAGCACCTCCTGGACCATCTCCGGGTCCAGCGCGGACGTCGGCTCGTCGAAGAGGATCATCTTCGGGTCCATGGCCAGGGCCCGGGCGATGGCCACCCGCTGCTGCTGGCCGCCGGAGAGCTGGGCGGGGTACTTCGACGCCTGCGCGCCGATCCCGACCCGGTCCAGCAGCTCCATGCCCCGGCGCTCGGCCTCGGCCCTGGCGGTGCCCCTCACCTTGATCGGCCCCAGTGTGACGTTCTCGAGGATCGTCTTGTGCGCGAACAGGTTGAAGGACTGGAACACCATGCCGACCTCCGACCGGAGCCGGGCCAGGGCCTTGCCCTCGGCCGCGAGCGGCTGCCCGTCGAAGGTGATCGTCCCTCCGTCGATGGTCTCCAGCCGGTTGATCGCCCGACACAGGGTCGACTTGCCGCTGCCCGAGGGGCCGATGACGACCACGACCTCGCCGCGGGAGATGGTCAGGTTGATGTCGCGCAGGACGTGCAGGCTGCCGAAATGCTTGTTCACGTCCTTGAGCACGACAAGAGGAGTCGCGTCCCCGTTCTCCGTCATGGAGCACAACGTAAAGCCGTGAAGGGCACCTCGGGCTAACCCTGCGGTACCGATCAGGTCACGACCTGGAGATATGCGATGAAATAGGGATGAATTCGTGTCAGAGCCGCTCCGGAGTGTCAGATCCGCGCGAGACCCGCCGGGTCGAGTGTCAGTTTGCACGGTTCGGTCAGCTCGGCCACCCCTCCGGCGGCGACCCGGTGGACGAGCCGGTAGCCGCCGTCCTCGTCGAGCTCGTAGGTGAACACGATCGGCAGTCGCTCGTTGCCCTGTCCCTGGAAGGGGAGCATCTCGATCCGCCAGAAGTGGGGGATGCCCGCCTCGGCGTACTTGGAAGGCTTCAGCCTGCGGTCGGTCGCCGTGGTGGACCTGGAGACGATCTCCACGACCAGGTGGACCCATTCGGGCTGGGCGACCTCGGCTCCTTCGCTGAAGGGCTTCTTCTCCACCAGCATCACATCGGGGATGACACCCGGCTTGCGATCCAGGATCAGGCCGGTCGCGGTGACCGCGACCATGTCCTCCGGTGCGACGGACTCCAGGTAGGTCTGTAGCCGGTCTCCGAGGCGCTGGTGCCTGAACGGTGGGGCAGGGGACACGATGAGGCTCCCGTCGATGAGCTCGTAACGACTGCCGTCGTCGCGTGAGTTGAGCTCGAACCACTCATCGACACTGAGCTCCCCGGGGGTGGACCAGAGGCCGTTCCGCTTCGGCGCCGCCTTCTTCCTGTGAGGCTTGTTGGCCTTCACCGGCGCCTCCGAGGTCTGCACGAGCATCGCCATACGGCTCACCGCCCCAAATGCTCTGTCGGTCGAGTCTTATTCTCGCACGCGGCTTCGGGCCCCACCCTAACAAGGATCATTACTCTCCGTTTGTTTTCCCTTACCGAAAGTGCGGGGGGTGGCGGCCGTACCGGGAGGCCGCGCGGAGCGCCTACCCTTGTCTGTTGAGATGACTGCCACCGTGGAGAGCACCCGCACGTACGAGGTCCGTACCTACGGGTGCCAGATGAACGTGCACGACTCCGAGCGCCTGTCGGGCCTTCTCGAAGACGCCGGATACGTCCCGGCGCCCGAGGGGGAGACGGCCGACGTGGTCGTGTTCAACACCTGCGCCGTCCGGGAGAACGCCGACAACCGGCTTTACGGCAACCTCGGCCACCTGCGTCCCACGAAGGCGGGCAGGCCCGGCATGCAGATCGCCGTGGGCGGCTGCCTGGCCCAGAAGGACCAGGGGGAGATCGTTCGCAGGGCGCCCTGGGTGGACGTGGTGTTCGGCACCCACAACATCGGTTCGCTGCCGGTGCTGCTGGAGCGGGCCCGCGTCCAGCAGGAGGCGCAGGTCGAGATCAAGGAGTCGCTGGAGACCTTCCCCAGCACGCTGCCCACCAAGCGGGAGTCCGCCTACGCCGCCTGGGTGTCGGTCTCGGTCGGCTGCAACAACACCTGCACGTTCTGCATCGTGCCGTCGCTGCGCGGCAAGGAGAAGGACCGCCGCCCCGGCGACGTCCTGGCCGAGGTGCGCACCCTGGTGGGCCAGGGGGTCCTGGAGGTCACGCTCCTCGGCCAGAACGTCAACACCTACGGCGTGGAGTTCGGCGACCGCTTCGCCTTCGGCAAGCTGCTGCGCGCCTGCGGCGACGTGGAGGGGCTGGAGCGGGTCCGCTTCACAAGCCCGCACCCGGCCGCCTTCACCGACGACGTCATCGCCGCGATGGCCGAGACGCCCAACGTGATGCACCAGCTCCACATGCCGCTGCAGTCGGGCTCCGACCGCGTCCTGAAGGCGATGCGCCGCTCCTACCGCGCCGAGCGCTACCTCGGCATCATCGAGCGGGTCCGCGCGGCCATGCCGGACGCCGCCATCTCCACCGACATCATCGTGGGTTTCCCCGGCGAGACCGAGGAGGACTTCCAGGCCACCCTCGACGTCGTGCGCGCCTCGCGCTTCGCCAACGCCTTCACCTTCCAGTACTCCATCCGGCCCGGCACGCCCGCCGCCACCATGGACGACCAGGTCCCCAAGGAGGTCGTGCAGGAGCGCTACGAGCGCCTCGTGGCCCTGCAGACCGAGATCTCCTGGGAGGAGAACGGGAAGCAGGTCGGCCGGACGATCGAGGTGCTGGTGGCCGAGGGTGAGGGCCGCAAGGACGAGGCGACCCGCCGCCTGTCCGGCCGCGCCCCCGACAACCGCCTGGTGCACTTCACACCGAGCTCCCGGGACGGCGACGCCGCCGGGACGCCGCGCCCCGGTGACATGGTCGCCGTCGAGATCACATACGCGGCGCCGCACCACCTGGTCGCCGACGGCCCGATGCTGGGCCTGCGCCGTACCCGCGCGGGCGACGCCTGGGAGGCCCGGCAGGCCGCCCCGGCCGCCTCGGGCGGGGGCGTCCTGCTCGGCATGCCGGCGATCGGCCGGCCCGCCCCGCTCCCGCAGGAGACGCCGGGCTGCTCCGTCAGCCCCTGAACCGCGTGGGCCGATCCGGCCCACCTCCTTCCGTACGGCCCGCCGCGGCGCCTCCGCGCGGCGGGCCATCGCCCCTCTCCACCGCCGCTCTCCCGTACGGTCCCTCTCCGTACGGCCCGCCGCGGCGTGTCCCGCGCGGCGGGCCGTGATGGTCCTCCGGCGGTCTTTTCCAGTCCTCCGCCGTTCTTTTCCGGTCCTTCACACGATCGTCCCGGATTCCGCCCACCCGGTGCGGAACCGCCCGCCGAGCCGCCGGTCGGGGCGGATTTCGGGGGCCGCGCCGGGTCGTCCCCGGTCGTCGGCTCCACCGATGACAAGTCGTGATTTCGTTGTGATCAGTGTGCGATCACACCATTCCTGTGGCTAGTGTGGTCCGGCGCCCGCGGAAGCCGTGGAGGTTTCCCCCCGATAACCGCAGGGAGTTGTTCCGAATGCGCGTCCCCTCATCTCCGGGTCACCCTCAGCAGCCCGGAGACCACGTCCCCTCGTCTCCGGGCCACCCCCGACAGTCCGGAGACCCCATCCCCTTCTCGCCGGACCACCCCCGGCGGCTCGGAGAGACCGAGATCCTCGCCGGCCCCGCCGGTGAGCCCCTCCCCGCCGGTGAGCCCACCGGCAAGCCCGCCCCCACCCGCAGGCGGAAGCGCGGTCCGGCCATGACCGTCGCCTCCGCCGTCGCAGGGGTGGCGGTGGCCGCCGTCGTGGGCGGCGGCATCGTCTTCGCCGTCGCCGGCGGCGACGATCCCGCCGGCCCGTCGGCGCCGAACGGCACCGGAACCAGCCAGGAGGCCGGCCAGGACCCGGCCTCCGGCGAGTCCGGCCGGCAGTCCGGAGACGCCTCCTCGGACGGATCCGGCGAATCCGAGGCGTCCGACGGATCCGGTGATTCCGGCGGATCCGTCGGAGACGCCGGACCGGGCACGGAGCGCGCCGCGGGTGGCGGCGACGGCGCGGCCACCGGAAGCGGCTCGCAGAGCGGCTCCCGCTCCTCGAACGGTGACACGACCGGTAAGACCACGACCGGTAAGAAAAGCTCGCCCGCGCCCGCCAAGGAGCACCAGAGCGGCACCGGGTCGTCCTCGGGCGAGGACGGCTCCGTCGACCCCCGCTCGGACGGCCCTCCCGGATCCGTCCCCCCGAACGGCCCCAACGGCTGACGGCGGCCACCGGCGGCGGCCGGCACCCGATCCCTTAGTCTGGCCGGGTGCTTGCCGCCGCCGCCGTGTGTCCTCACCCGCCGCTGCTGGTCCCCGAACTCGCCGGCGCCGCGGGCCCCGAG
This sequence comes from Streptosporangium sp. NPDC004379, assembly GCF_042873875.1. Lineage (NCBI taxonomy): Bacteria > Bacillati > Actinomycetota > Actinomycetes > Streptosporangiales > Streptosporangiaceae > Streptosporangium > Streptosporangium sp. NPDC004379. Next base: position 719,802 of record NZ_JBIAMC010000001.1, on the reverse strand, counting down.
CTCGACGACCTCCGGGCGGCCTGCGCGGCCGCGCTGGACGCGCTGCGCGACGCCCGCCCCGACCGGATCGTGGTGGTCGGCGGAGCGGACCTGGCCGGAGAGCACGGGGCCGGCGCCGCGGGGAGCCTCGCGCCCTGGGGCGTCGACGTCCGGGCCGGTGAGGGTGAGCCGGTCCTGCCCCTGTCCCTGACGATCGGGCGCTGGCTGCTCGACCGGGCGGGGATGGCCGCCTCGTCCTTCCACGCGGTGCCGTTCGACGCCTCGCCGGCGGAGTGCGCCGCGCTCGGCGCGCGGCTGGCGGACGGACCGGGCCGGGTGGCGCTGCTCGTCATGGCCGACGGCTCGGCCCGCCTGACGGAGAAGTCCCCCGGTTACCTCGATCCCCGCGCCGAGCCGTACGAGGCCGCGATTGTCGGCGCGCTGGCCCGGGGAGACGTCCGGGAACTCGCGGCGCTCGACCCGGGCGAGGCCGCGGAGTCGCAGGTGGCCGGTCGCGCGGCCCTTCAGGTCCTCGCCGGGGCGGGCGGTGCGCCGTACTCCGAGGTGCTCTACCACGCGGCCCCCTACGGCGTCGGCTACTTCGTCGCCCGCTGGACGGGATGACCCCGTCGCTCGCGGAACGGGGCGGAAGCCGGTGGCCGCGACGCGGAACGGAGCGGGCGCCGGTGGCCGCGACGCGGAACCAGGACGGTCATCGGCCATCGGTCATCGGTCATCGCTGGTCGCGGCGCGGGACCGCGACACGCATCAGGTCGTGGGCGAGCACCACTTCGCCGTCGAAGGCCAGGCGCGCCTCCTCCGTGAACCGGGGCTCGTCGGCGGCGTCGTAGCGTTCGGAGACGTGGGTCAGCACCAGGCGGCGCACCCCGGACTCGGCGGCGACCCGGCCGGCCTGGGCGGCGGTCAGGTGGCCGTACCGCGCGGCGAGGTCCGACTCCGAGGACAGGAACGTGGACTCGATCACCAGCAGGTCCACGCCCTCGGCGAGCGCGAGGACGCCGTCGCACAGCGCGGTGTCCATGACGAACGCCGCGCTCTGGCCGGGGCGGGGCTCGCTGCACTCCGAGAGGAGCACGACCGACCCGTCAGGGGCGCGCACCGAGCCCTCGCGCTGGAGTTCGCCGACCGCCGGGCCCCGGATGCCGCGCTCGGCGAGCCGCCCGGGGAGCATCCTCCGGCCGTCCGGCTCGTCGAGGCGGTAGCCGTAGGACTCGACGGGATGGGAGAGCGGCCGGGCGGTCAGGGTCACCGGCCCGGCGTCGAAGGCCGGCGCGGAGCCCGAGAGCGGGCACTCGTCGATCACCGAGGTGTCGGCGAAGACGCTGGCGTGGCGCAGCCGCCGCCAGTAGGTCTCGCCGCTCGCCGGGTAGGCCGCCCGGACCCGGTGGGTCACACCGTCCCTGGCGATGCGCTGGACGACGCCCGGCACCCCCAGGCAGTGATCGCCGTGGAAGTGGGTGACGCAGATCCAGGTGACGTCGTGGGAGCCGACGCCGGCCCGGATCATCTGGCGCTGGGTACCCTCTCCCGGATCGAACAGGAACCCCTCACCATCCCATCTCAGGAGATATCCGTTGTGGTTACGGTGGCGGGTGGGGACCGCGCTTGAGGTGCCGAGGACGACGAGTTCGCGAAGGGACACGGTGCACATGGTAGGAACGGTGGCGTTCGGGAGCGTCCCGACCCCGCTGGGGGACATGCTGGCCGCCGTCACCGAGGACGGGGTGGCGGGCGTCGGCTGGAGCGGCGGCCGCGACGGGGAGCTGCGGGAACGGCTGCTGCTCCGACTGGGTCTGGCCGAGGCCAGCGACCCCGCGCGTACGGCCCCGGTGCTGGACGAGCTGGCCCGCTACTACGCGGGGGAGTTGCGGACGTTCTCCTCGCCGGTGGACTGGCGGCTGACCACGCCGGTGCAGCGCAGGGTGCTGGGCACCCTGTACGAGACGGTCGGGTACGGCGAGGCCGTGACCTACGGCGAGCTCGCCGCCCGCAGCGGGACGGGCGTCCCCGCGCGGGCCATCGGCTCGATCATGGGCGCCAACCCGATCCCCGTCATCGTCCCCTGCCACCGGGTCGTCGCCGGGAACGGCCTGGGCGGTTTCAGCGGCGGTGAGGGCGTGGAGTCCAAGCGGTGGCTGCTGACCCTGGAGGGCTACCTGCAGCCGATGCTCGACTGGGGCTGACCGGCTCCGGTCGGATGAATCGGTCGGCCGGTCAGAAATCGGGCAGGACAGGGCGTCGGACGGGACCTCGGAACCGTCCGGAGACGGGTGCCGGACAGCGGAACCGTCCGGAGACGGCGGGCCTCCGGGGTGCCTGACGCCGTGGCCGGAGACCTTCGCCGGACGGCGCCGCCCCGGCGGAAACCGGTGCCGGGCCGGACGGGCCCGGTGAGCCTTCCCGGTGGCGGCTAGGGCGCCGGGGGCGCTCCGGGGCGGCCCGGGGCAGGCGGCGCGTCGGTGTCGGTCTCGGGCCGGCCGGGCGGCGTGCCGTGCTCGCCGTATCCCGCGGCGGTGCCCGCCTCGCCGTACCCCCCGGCCTGACCGGGCTCGCCGGGCCGGGCGGTCATCTTCTCGGCGGCCTCCCGCGCCTTCTGCGCGGCGAGGTCGATCTTGTCGTCGTACTTGCCGCCGCTCTTCTGCCTGGCCATCTGCTCGGCCTTGTCGATGCCCTTCTGGGCGAACTCCCCGGCCCGCGGGTTGCCCCGCAGCATCTCCTTGAGTTTCTGCATGATCGACATGGCTGCGTCCCCCTGTTCGACGTGACGTGACGTGACGTCAACCGCATGCATACCCACGGGGCTCGCCCATACCCCGGAGGTTGACACACTTGTCCTGTGCGTCAGCTACCAGTCATCGCCGTCGTCGGACCCACGGCGGCCGGAAAGTCGGACCTCGCCGTCGATCTCGCCCTCCGGCTGGGCGGCGAGGTGATCAACACCGACTCCATGCAGCTGTACCGGGGCATGGACATCGGTACGGCGAAGCTGACCCCGGCGGAGCGGCGAGGGGTCCCCCACCACCTGCTCGACGTCTTGGACGTCACCGAGACCGCGAGCGTGGCCGAGTACCAGAAGACGGCCCGGCCGCTGATCGAGGAGCTGCGGGCGAAGGGGACCGCGCCGATCCTGGCGGGCGGGTCCGGGCTGTACGTGCGGGCGGCCCTCGACCACCTGGAGTTCCCCGGCACCGATCCGGAGGTCCGCGCACGCCTTTCGGCCGAGCTGGAGCGCCTCGGCCCGGCCCCGCTGTACGAGCGGCTGCGCGGGAGCGACCCGAAGGCGGCCGCGGCGATCCTGCCGGGCAACGGCCGCAGGATCGTCCGCGCGCTGGAGGTCATCGAGATCTCCGGGCGTCCCTTCTCGGCCACGATGCCCTCCTACGACGCCGTCTACGACAGCGTGCAGATCGGCGTCGAGGTGCCGAGGGACGTGCTGGACGAGCGGGTGGCGCTGCGCGTGGAGCGCATGTGGGAGGCCGGACTGGTGGACGAGGTGCGGTCGCTGCTGCGACGCGGCCTGGCCGAGGGCCGTACGGCGAGCCGCGCGCTGGGCTACGCCCAGGTGCTGCGTCTCCTCGCCGGCGAGTGGACCGAGGAGGAGGCGAAGGCCGAGACGGTCCGGGCGACCCGCAGGTTCGTCCGCCGCCAGGAGTCGTGGTTCCGCCGCGACCCGCGGGTGGTGTGGCTCCCGCAGGAGGATCCCGGCCTGCTCGACCGCGCGCTGGCCGTGGTGGAGGACGCTCCGCCCACGAGGTGACCGGCCGTCGTGGAGGTGCCGCGGAGGCGGCGCGCGACGGCCACCGGAGGGCGCCGCGTCCGCGAGACGACCCCGGGCACGCCCGCGGCCGGCCGGGCCCGGCCCGGGGCGCACCCGTGAGGCGACCTCCGGGCGTGTCCGCGACGGGCCGGGCCCGTCCCGGGGCGCGCCCGCGATTCTCTCCCCGATCCGGGGCGTGCCTACAGTTGGGACATGCGATTCGTGAAGGGCCACGGCACCGAGAACGACTTTGTGATCCTCCCCGACCCGGACGGCGAGCTTGAGCTGACGGCGGCGAGGGTGGCGGCGCTGTGCGACCGGCGCGCCGGGATCGGCGCCGACGGCGTGCTGCGCGTGACGCGGACGAAGCTCGTCCCCGAGGTGGCCGGCCAGGCCGGCGAGGCCGAGTGGTTCATGGACTACCGCAACGCCGACGGCGGCATCGCGGAGATGTGCGGCAACGGGACACGCGTCTTCGCCCGCTACCTGGTCGAGTCGGGCCTGATGGACGAGGGCGAGTTCGGCGTGGCGACCCGTGGCGGGGTCAGGCGGGTACGGCTGGCCCGCGGCGGCGACGTGAGCGTGGACATGGGGGCACCCCGGGTGCTGGGCGAGAGCCGGGCGGTCGTGGGGGGCCGCGAGTACGAGGGCGTCCATGTCGACATGGGCAACCCGCACCTGGCCTGCGTGATCGGCGACCCGGTGGCCGGGCTCGACCTGACGCGGCAGCCGGCGTTCGACCCGGAGGCCTTCCCGCACGGGGTGAACGTCGAGCTGCTCAACGCGGTGGGTCCGCACCGGATCGTGATGCGGGTCCACGAGAGGGGGGTGGGCGAGACGCGGTCCTGCGGGACAGGCACCGTGGCCTCGGCGGTGGCGGCCGCGCGGCTGGCGGGGGAGAGCACCGGCACCTGGGAGGTGGAGGTCCCCGGCGGCACCCTCACCGTCACCCTCGACGAGCACACCAGCCACCTCGCGGGACCCGCGGTGCTGGTCGCCTCGGGCGAGATCCTCATCTGACGGCGGCCCGGGCGGCGGGCCAGGCGATGGACCGGATGACGAGCCGGGCGGCGGACCGGATGACGGACCGGACGGCGAAAGGGACACGAGCGGACCGGCCGGGGCATCGGACCTGGCGAGATGGTCAAGTCGTTTGGGGCACGGTCGCCGACCTGGCAGACTGACGTCCCATGGACGTGGACATCTGGTCCTGGGTCGGCGACACCCAGCGGCAACTGCACGAAGCCGGGAACACCGGTCTGGCAATGGCGATCGGCGACGTGCCCGCCCAGGCACTGGAGGGCCGGTACGCGCAGCTCGACGTGCTCGCGCCGGCCATCGCCCAGCAGGCGGGAACGATGGGGCTGCCCTGGCTCGAGTTCTACGCCCGTTACTGGCATCTGATCGGCCGGGTCGGCAACCGCGCCCAGGGCGCGGTCGCCCTCGCCGACGCCGAGGCGCTGGCCGAGTTCGCCCGGCGCGAGGACGTCCGCGACTGCCCGTCGGCCCCCGGGGCCGTCCTGGCGCTGGCCATCGCGCAGGCGAACACCGACGGCCCCGGCTACGCCGCCGAGCGGCTCTCCTCCCTGGGCGCCCTCGACGTCTCGCCCGCCTCCCCGGCCTTCGCCGCCGTGGCCGAGCAGCACGTCGCCGCCCTGATCGACGCCGGCCGTCCGGTGGAGGCCGTCGCCCACGCCGAGGCCGCCGTGGCGGCGCTGCGCGAGGCCGGCCGCGAGGCGAGCTGGGAGCTGGGGGCCGCCTCGGCCCGCGCGCTGCTGGCCGCGGGGCGCCCGGAGGACGCGCTGACCGCGCTGGACGCCGCGGCCGACTTCAAGCCCGACGACCCGGTGGCCAAGGCGCACCGCGAGGGCGTGCTGCGGGCGTTCACGCTCGCCACCCTCGGCAGGACGCCGGAGGCCGTCGAGGCGCTGCCCGACCTCGACGTCGTGGCCGACCACCCGCGGGTGTGGGTGGAGTGGGCGCGGGCCATCCGCCTCCTCTCCGGCTCGGAGCAGATCACCAACAGCTGGCAGCTCGGCCGGGTCCTCAAGCAGTGGATCGACTACTTCGCCATGATGGGCGGCCACCGCGCCCGGGTCGAGCTCGCGATCATCGCCGGTCACCTGGCCGTCGCCCGGCAGGGCGTCTGGCAGACCCGGCTGCTGGCCGACCTCGCCGAGTCCGCGGCCGGCGAGCTGCGCGAGTCCGGTGACGTCGCCGGACGGGTCGCCGAGCTGCGTGCCGCGGGCGACGCGGCCACCGCGCTCCCGGCCCCCGGCCCCGAGGCCGAGCTGGTCGCCTACTTCGACGCGGCCGACGGCTTCAACGCCGACCCCGAGCGCTGGGTGGGCTGGCTGGCCCCGCTGGCCGGGCGCGACCTGGAGGCCACCCGGCGGCAGACCACCACGATGGGCTTCCTCGGTTATCCCGGCCAGGGCGCCGACACCTACTGGACCCTGCTGGTCGACTCCGGCGACGCCGCGACGGCCGATCCGGAGGACATCGGCTACATCACCGGCCTGCTGGTCGAGGCCCGCCAGGACGAGCGGCTGGAGCAGCTGGCCGAGCTGCTGCCCGCCGCGCAGCGCCACCTGGCCCTGGGCCGCCTGCACCGGGCGCGGGAGCGCTGGGAGCAGGCCGCCGCGGAGGCCGAGGCGGCGGTGACCGCCGGTGGTGCGGGCATCGAGGCGAGGCGGCTGTGGGCCGGCGCCGTACAGCAGGCCGGTGACAACGCCAAGGGCGCCGCGATCCTGAAGGAGGTCATCGACTCCGAGGAGACCGAGGCCGAGGACGTCTGGCGGATGATCACCATGGCGACGGCCGCCGAGGACTGGGAGACGGTACGGCTGGGCGCGGCCAAGGTCGGCATGCCGCTGCAGTCGGCAGAGGGGCCGATCGAGGAGGAGCTGGGCCTGGTGCGGGTCATCCTCCCCGCGCCCGACGGCAGCCAGCGGGCGGTCATCAGCCTGCGCACCGGCCCGGCCACGGCCCGCCTGGCCATCCCGCAGCCTCCCGGCATGGACTACAACGCCGGCGACCTCGTCGTCTTCGACCCGCAGCTGCTGGAGCCGATCCCGGAGAAGCCGGAGGAGCAGGAGAGCTTCATCCCGCCGTTCGCCGCGGTCAGCATGCTCCGTCCCGGCGGCTACACGAGCTGGTTCTTCGACGGCGCGGCGCCGAGCGAGGCCGACTGGGCCGAGTTCAACGAGGTCCTGGCCGAGCGCGGCTGGCCGATGTGGGTCTACAGCGACGAGAACTACACCGTGACCAACCCGGCCAACGGCGAGCGGATCCCCGGGGTCTTCGGCTGGATCGCGGTCCCGCCGAACGTGACCCCGACCGAGGTGGACGCCCTCCTCGACGACGCCACCGAGCGCTGGGTCCACCCGCTGGCCTGGCTGGACCTGGCCAGGTCGATCGACGTCGAGGTGGAGCGGCACGAGCGCATCGTCAAGGAGTACGGCCTGTAGAAGCCCGAGGCTCCGGGTCCGAGGCCCGGAGCCTCGGACCCGGCGCGCCGGGCGCACATCGACCGCCCGTGAGGGAAAGCCCCCTCACGGGCGGTCGGCGTTCACCTCTAGAATCTCGTTCGGTAATTACCGCGAGTGAGGGGGAACCGGATGCTGGACCGATTCCGGCTGGACGGCAAGGTCGCCATCGTCACCGGAGCCTCCTCGGGGCTCGGTGTGGCGTTCGCCCGTGGCCTGGCCGAGGCGGGCGCGGACATCGTGATCGGCGCGCGGCGCACGGAGCGCCTGGACGGCACCCGCGCGCTGGTCGAGGAGACCGGCAGGCGGTGCGTCGCCGTACAGACCGACGTGACCAGCCCCGACGACTGCCGCAGGCTGGTGGAGACCGCCGTCGCCGAGCTGGGCGCGGTGGACGTCCTGATCAACAACGCGGGCGTCGCCACGGCCGTGCCGGCGCTCAGGGAGACCCCCGAGCAGTTCCGTCGGGTCGTGGACGTCAACCTGCACGGCACCTACTGGATGGCACAGGCATGTGCCCAGGTCATGCGCCCCGGCTCCTCGATCGTCAACATCGGCAGCATCCTGGGGGAGACGACGGCCGGGCTGCCACAGGCGGCCTACAGCGCGTCCAAGGCGGGTGTCATCGGCCTCACCCGGGACCTGGCCCAGCAGTGGACGGGCCGCCGGGGCATCCGGGTGAACTGCCTGGAGCCGGGGTTCTTCGCCTCGGAGATGACCGAGCAGTACGCCCCGGAGTACATGGCCCGGCAGTTGGAGACGCGGGTGCTGATGGGCCGCGCGGGAGACCCGGCCGAGCTCGTCGCCGCCGCGGTCTTCCTCGCCTCCGACGCCGGCTCCTACGTGACGGGCGCCGTGATCCCGGTGGACGGCGGGATCCTCGTCACCTGACCGGCGCGGGGGTGAGAGGCGGCCGTGCGCGCCGGGGCGGGCGCCTGTCCGGCCGCGACGGCCCGGTACGGGGGCGGCCGTGCACGCCGGGGCCGCCCGCCGTACCCGTGGCGCATGTGCGCTCGTCACGAAGGCATGCGAGAGTGCCTCTTACCCGAGTCACCCGACACGCTTGGGTGAGAGTGGATGGAGGAGAGTTGCAGCAGATCGATCGGCTCGGTGCGGTTGTACGGGATGAGCGCCCCTGGGGTGGTTTCGAGCGGTACACGCTCAACGAGCAGTCCACGGTGAAGATCATCGAGGTGGCGCCCGGCCAGCGGCTCAGCCTGCAGCGGCACGAACACCGCGACGAGCTCTGGGTCGCCCTCGACCCCGGCGCGGTGTTCGAGATCGACGGCGAGCGGATCGAGCCGGCGGTCGGCGACCGCGTGCTGATCAGGGCGGGCCAGACCCACCGCCTCGGCTCCTCGGGGCCGGCCGTCCGGATCATGGAGATCGCCTTCGGTCACTTCGACGAGGACGACATCGAGCGGCTGGAGGACTCCTACGGCCGCGCCTGAGCCGCCGGGGAGACCGGGGGAGACCCAGGAAGATCAAGGGACGAAGTATGACGAAGCGGGAGATGTCCTCCCGCTTCGGGCTCGCCACCGCGTTGAGGTTTTGATGACCACCTGTCGGTGGTGGGGTACTTTGCCAGTTCATGGGTAACGAAGCGGTGTGAGAAGTGGCATAGTGCGATCGGCGACGGTGCGGGGTGCGGTCGCCGCGATGACGGCGTTCACGCTGGCCGGCTGCGGCGGTCTGACAGGGGCGGCCCCCGGCGGCACGCAGGACGCGGCCGCGGGGAAGTCCGCGGCCCAGGCGCTCAAGGATCTCGACAGGCTGCAGGTCAAGGGCCGGGCCCCGATGACCGGCTTCGACCGCGACGAGTTCGGCCCCGCCTGGTCGGACGTCGACCACAACGGCTGCGACACCCGCAACGACATCCTCAAGCGCGACCTGAAGGACGAGAAGTTCAAGGCGGGCACCCACGACTGCATCGTGGTGAGCGGCGTCCTGGACGACCCCTACAGCGGTAAGACGATCAAGTTCGAGCGGGGCCAGAAGACCAGCTCGGCGGTGCAGATCGACCACGTGGTCGCCCTCGCCGACGCCTGGCAGAAGGGCGCTCAGCAGTGGCCGGAGAGCAAGCGCAAGGAACTGGCCAACGACCCGCTGAACCTGCTGGCCGTGGACGGCCCGCTGAACGGCCAGAAGGGCGCGGGCGACGCGGCGACCTGGTTGCCGCCGCGCCGCGCCTACCGGTGCGCCTACGTCTCCCGTCAGGTCCAGGTGAAGATCAAGTACGACCTGTGGGTGACGTCCGGGGAGAAGGACGCCATGCGGACCGTCCTGAAGTCCTGCTGATCAGTCGTCGAGCTTCCGCTTGACCCGGGTGACCTTCCCGGAGGCGGCCGACACGTGGACCTCGTACTCCCAGCGGCCCTTGCGCAGCTCGACCTTCCAGACCCGGCGTCCGTGCTCCCACTCCCGCTCGACCTCGGTCACCCGGGCGCCGGGCACCCGCTTCCGGGCGATCCGGATCGCCTCGCGGTAGGAGATGCCCGCGGTGGCGGCGGTCGCCGCGGCGGGCACCACGGTGGTCGCCGTGCCGGTCGTCGAGGCGGCGGAGAGGGGGGCGCCGGCCGCGGGCCGGGCGGCGGCGAGGACGGTGCCGCCCTCGCCGAACAGGAGGGCTGCGGTGGTCGCGGTGGCGGCGGTCGCGAGGGCGACCTTGGTGATCTGTCTCATGTGTCTAGATTCGCCGCGATCACGATAGCGCCGCGCTAAGCCCGCCCTAAAACAAGCCGAGCCCCGGGGCGCTCCGCGAAACGAGCCGCGCCCCGGAGGACCACACGAAACGAGCCGCGTTTCCGGGCCGCTCCGAAAAGCGGGCCGCGCCCCGGAGCACTACGCCCCGCCCAGCAGGAGGACGACGCTCGCGCCGCCCGTCGCGGAGGCGCCCAGGGACAGCGAGCCGCCCGACGACTCGGCCGTGCGGCGGGCGATGTCGAGGCCGAGACCGGTCGATCCGGCGCCGCTCCTGCCGCGTTCCGCGGGCGCGGCGGTCCCGGTCCCGAAGCCGGGCCCGTCGTCGGACACGGTCAGCAGCGCCCCGCCGTCCGCCGTCGCCAGCCGTACGGCGAGAGCCGCCCCCTCGGGCGTGTGCGCGAACACGTTGCCCAGCAGCGCGTCCACGCAGGCGGCCAGCTCGTCGGCGGGGACCGCGACGGGGAGCGGCCCCGGGGCCAGGTCGAGGTCGAGCCGGCGGGCCTGGTCCTCGGCCAGCACCGACCAGAACGCGACCCGGGCCGAGACGACCGCCGCCGCGTCGCAGCCGGCCCGGTCCCGCGTCCGCCGTCTGGCCTCGACGATCACCGAGGTGACGGCCCGCTCCAGGGCGTCCACCCGGGCCTCGATCCGCCTCGCCTCACCGGGGTCGGCCAGCGACTCCGCCTCCAGCCGCAGCCCGGTCAGCGGGGTGCGCAGCCGGTGGGAGAGGTCGGCCGCGTTCTCCCGCTCCTCGGCGAGCAGGCCGGTGATGCGCTCGGCGAGGTGGTTGAGCGCCAGTCCGACCGCCCGCACCTCCGGCGGGCCGCCGGGCACGGTCCTGGCCGCCAGGTCGCCGCGGGCCAGCCGGTGCGACACCCCGGCCAGGGCCGAGACCGGCCCGGTCACCGCGCGGGCCAGCCGGTCGGCGACCAGCACGCCGAGCCCGGCCAGGGCCACGCCGAGGGCCGCCAGCCCGGCCCACACCCGCGCCACCCCCTCGGTCAGGTCGGCGTCGCTCAGGTGGACCCGCACCACGGCCGTGCCGCCCGGCACGCCCTGGACCGCCACCAGGACCTCCCTACCGCCCGGCACCGCCGCCGTGACGCTGCGGCCCCGGGCGGCCAGCTCGACGGCGGGGGAGCGCCGGGCGGGGGCGCCGACCACCCGTCCGTCCGGGAGGAAGACCGTCACCGGGTGCGCCGCCCGCTCGGTGCCGAGCCGCAGGGTCTCGGCGTCCGCCGAGCCGACCGTCACGGCCACCGAGTCGGCCTCGCTCCCGGCGGCGCTCATCGCCCGGCCCTCGGCCGCCGTGCGGACCAGCAGCGCCAGCGGGACGAGCAGGGCGATCAGGACGAGGGAGGTGGTCGCCGCGACCAGCAGGGCCAGCCAGCGCCTCATGCCGGGGCGGCCAGCCGTACGCCGACGCCGCGCACGGTGTGCAGGTATCGGGGGGCCGCGGAGGTCTCGCCCAGCTTGCGGCGGAGCCAGGAGAGGTGGACGTCCACCGTCTTGTCGGCCCCGCCGTAGGGGATCTGCCAGACGTGGGTGAGCAGCTCCCGCTTGGTGACCACCTCGCCGGGCCGGGAGGCCAGGTAGTGCAGCAGCTCGAACTCCTTGGGGCTGAGGTCCAGCGGCGCGCCGTCCAGGCTCGCCTCTCTGGTGCGGGCGTCCACCCGCAGACCGCCGACGGTCACCGCGCCGTCGGCGCGGTCCGCTCCGGCGCGCCTGAGCACCGCGCGGATCCGGGCGTCGAGCTGGGCGGCGGTGAACGGCTTCACCACGTAGTCGTCGGCTCCGGCGTCCAGCAGCCGGACCATCTCCGCCTCGCCGTCCCTGGCGGTCGCCACGATCACCGGGATCCGGCTGACCGCCCGGAGCATGCGCAGCAGGTCGAGGCCGTCGAGGTCGGGCAGGCCCAGGTCGAGCACGACCAGGTCGGGGCGCTCCTCGACGGCCAGGCGGAGGCCGTCGAGGGCCGCGGCGGCCGACGCCACCGCGTGGCCCCGATCGTGCAGGGCGCGGGTGAGCGAGACGCGGATCACGGCGTCGTCTTCGATGAGCAGCACATTGGACATTTGCCGCAACGGTAGCCCGGTTGCGACCCTCGGCATAAGCACGTTATCGACCCCTTAACCACGCCTTAGCGATCGTGCTGGGAGAGTGGGACCCGTGAGCAGGCGCATTCCCCTCGCCGCCGCCGCGGGCTGGCTGATCACCGCCGTCATCGCGACCGGGGCGGGTGTCACGGTGATCGGTGTCCTCGGCGAGCCGCTGGCCGACTCCGCCGGACGTCCGCTGTCCGCGCGGGAGGTCCGCGAGGCCCTCGCCCGCGCGACCCCGGCCGCCGTGCCCCCGGGCGCGGATCCCGCCCCCTCGGGCGGCCCGACCGCCGCCGGGCCCGGGTCCGCCGCCCCGGCCGCGTCTCCGACCGCCGGGCCGACGGCCCTCAGCCCGACGGCCCTCAGCCCGACGACCGGCGGGCCGACGACCGCCGGGCCCGCGGACGCGGGGACGCCACCCACCCCCGCCGCCGGGGCGTCGCCCGGCCGCAGCCGGCTGATCGCCACGGCCGGCGGGAACGTGATCGCCCGCTGCGACGGAGGGCTGGTGACCCTGCGGTCGTGGAGCCCGGCGCAGGGCTTCCACGTCGACAAGGTGGACCGGGGGCCGGACCGCCGGGCCCGCGTCGAGTTCGAGTCGGAGTCCGGCGAGGTGAAGGTCGAGGTCCGCTGCTCGGCCTCGGACGCCCCGGTCCACACCCTCGACGACTGACTCCGCGCCCTCCGGCGGCGCCGCGTTCGTCACCGCGCCCGGCCCTCCTCGCAGCCCGGCGCGCGGGCGCCGTCGCCCGCGTTCTCCGCGAGCCGGGTACGGGGCCGATCCGGGCCGGCCGCGAACCCGCCGGCCGGAAGCCGAGCCGGACGGTCAGAAGCCGAGTTCGGCGCGGAACGCCTCGGCGATCTCCCGCATGCCCCCGGCCAGTTCCTCCCGGTCCAGGGCGTCGATCCGTTCGGCCGGGCCGGACACCGACATCGCGGCCACGACCCGTGAGCCGTCGCGCACCCCGACGGCCAGGCAGTGGACGCCGAGCTCCTCCTCGCCCAGGTCCGTCGCGTAGCCGCGCTCACGCACCCGCCCCAGCTCGGCGAGCATGCCGGGAAGGTCGGTGATCGTGTTGGCGGTCCGCCGCGGCATGCCGGTCCGTTCCACGATGGAGGCCACCTCGGTGTCCGGCCGCGCGGCCATCAGGACCTTGCCCACGGCGGTGCTGTGCGGCAGCACCCGCCTGCCGACCTCGGCGAACATCCGCAGCCGCCGCGGCGAGGGCACCTGGGCGACGTAGACCACGAAGTCGCCCTCCAGCACCGCGAGGTTGGCCGTCTCGCCGGACAGCTCGACCATCTTCGCCAGGTACGGCTGCGCCCAGGCGCCGACCATGCGCTCGGCCACCCCGCTGAGCCGCAGCAGCGCGCCGCCCAGCGCGTACCGGCGGCCCTCGTCCTGGCGCACGTACCCGCGGTCGACCAGCGCGCGCAGCAGCCGGTGGATCGTCCCGTACGGCAGGCCCGTCCCGGCGGCGATCTCCGACAGCGTGGCCTCGCCGCCCCGCTCGGCCAGCGCCTCCAGCACGTCCAGAGCCCGGTCGACCGACTGCACGCCGCTCATGCGCTTCTCCTGTCCGATCCGTCCCGCCCTCAGGGCACCTTCGCCAAGCCCCGCAGGGAGGCGTCCAGGACCTGCGCGGTGTGCGCGACCGGCAGTTCCGGGCCGCCCCGGCGGCGCAGGGCCGCGGTGACCTGCATGGTGCAGCCCGGGTTGGCCGAGACCAGCAGGTCGGCGCCGGTCTCCAGCACCCGCGCCGCCTTGCGGTCGCCCAGCTCGCGCGCGGCCTCGGGTTGCAGCAGGTTGTAGGTGCCCGCCGAGCCGCAGCACACGGCGGACTCGGCGACCTCCCGCACCGTGAGACCCGGGATGGCCGCCAGCAGCGCGCGCGGCTGTGACCGTATCCCCTGGGCGTGCGCCAGGTGGCAGGCGTCATGGTAGGCCACCGAGAGCCGCAGCGGGTGCCGCGGGGCCACCGGGCCGAGGGCGGCGAGATACTCGGCCAGGTCGGCGGTCCGGATGGCGGCCGCCCGTTCGGCCCACTCGCCGCCGAGGATCTCGGCGTACTGCTTCATCGTCGAGCCGCAGCCCGCCGCGTTGACCACCACCGTGTCCACGCCGGCCCGCTCGAAGGCGGCGATCGTCCGGCGGGCGAGCCGTACGGCCTGCTCCTCACGTCCCGCGTGCAGCGACAGCGCCCCGCAGCATCCCTGCGACGGCGGGATGACCACGTCGCAGCCCTCCATCGCGAGCACCCGGGCGGTGGCCGCGTTGACCTGCGGGAAGAACTCGCCCTGCACGCACCCGGTGAGCATCCCGACCGTGGCCCTGCGCCGGCCGACGGCCCGGACCCGGCGCGGCAGCCGTACCCGGTCCGGCACGTCGGGGGCGAGGCCGGCCATGGCCGCCAGGGACGGGTTGATCCGCTCCAGACGCGGCGCGATCCGGCGGCGCGCCCCCGCGGACAGGCGCAGCGGCAGCCGCAGCGCCCGCAGCCGCCGGGGGTAGGGGAAGAGCCGGAAGACGATCTCCCGGAGCGCCCGGTCGGCGGGCTCCCTGACGTGCTCGCGCTCCACCACGGCGCGGGTCTGTTCGATGAGGCGGTCGTAGCGCACCCCGGAGGGGCAGGCGGTCACGCAGGCCATGCAGCCCAGGCACGCGTCGAAGTGCCCGGCCATCTCCGGGGTCATCGGGGTGCCCTCGACGTGCTGGCCCATCAGGTGGATCCGGCCGCGGGGGGAGTCCATCTCCTCGCCCCACAGCACGTACGTCGGGCAGGTCGGCAGGCAGAACCCGCAGTGCACGCAGTCGGCGATCAGCTCGGGGTCCATGTCAGATCCCTCCTGGGAGGCGGCCGGGGGACATCCTGCGATCGGGGTCGAGGCGCTCCCTGACCCGCCGCATCAGCGGCAGCGCGCTCACCGGCCCCCAGGGGTCGACGGCGGTCATCAGCGAGGGCGGCGCGGCGACGACGGTCAGCCTGCCGCCGAGTCCGGCCATGCCGTCCCTGACCGACGTCACGAACCCCGCGAACTCCGGCGCGGCGACGCCGGAGGGCAGGCCGGCCCGCAGGACGCCCGACGCGACCGATCCGCGCACCCGGGCGGGCACGCCGCCCGCCGCCGCGGCCCGCAGCGCGCCGGCGGCCCGGCCGGGCGGGAACCGCAGTTCCAGCAGCGTCTCCTCGCCGGGCGGCGCACCCCACCACGCGGGCGCCTCACCGGCGATCCGCGCCGGGCCGTGGACGTCCAGCAGGTCCCGTACGGCGCGCGCCCGCTCCTCGGCGGCGCTCCCCTCGACCAGGACGGCGAGGGAGGGCTCCCGGCCGGGGCCGGGCAGGTCCGCCTCGATCGCGCTCGGCTCGGCGGGGGAGGCGGCCAGCAGCCCGACCAGCGCGTCCAGCCTGGCCGTCGCGTCCGGATCGGCGGCCGACGAGCCGGAGACGGGCGGTTCCGCGACGACCCAGCGGCGGGCGGGCGGCACGGGGCCGAGGCGGAAGACGGCCTCGGTGATGACGCCGAGCGTGCCGTGGGAGCCGGTGAACAGCTTGCCCAGGTCGTATCCGGCGACGTTCTTGACGACCTTGCCGCCCGACGTGGCGACGGTGCCGTCGGCCAGCACGACGGTGACGCCGATCAGCAGGTCGCGGGCGGTGCCGTAGCGGAACCGCAGCGGGCCCGCCTCGGCGGTGGCGAGCGTGCCGCCGACCGTGGCGCCGCCGTCGGGGACGTCGAGGCAGAGCCGCTGGCCCCGTTCGGCGAGGACGGCGGCCAGCGTCTCCATGGTCGTGCCCGCCGTGACCCGGACGATCAGGTCGCCCGCGGCGTGTTCCGGTGGCCCGTCGAGGCGGCGGGTGCCGATCGCGAGGTCGCAGCGTTCGGGCGGCAGGCCCCGGTTCGGCTTGGTGCCCCCGCCGGCCGGGACCACGGCGAGGTCGTGCGCGGCCGCGTGGCGCAGCAGGGCGGCGACCTGCTCGGTGCTCTCCGGCAGCGCCGTCCAGCGGGGACGGACGCCGGACACGGCGTCGCCGGGCCCGGCCTCCCGGACCGCCGCCCCCGTCCCGTACGGCGCCGCCCGGTCCGGGGCCGTCCGCCGGGACGCCGCCTGCCGGGCCGCTGTCTCCTGTGACGTGGTCCCCTGTGACGTGGTCCGCTGTGGCGCGTCCTCGCGCCGGTCGTCCATCAGAACTGCTCCGCCCGTCCTGACTCGACCAGCGGGTGCGCGCCCCTGCGGACCCCGGGGACCTCGCCGCACAGGCGGGGGGTGGGGAAGACCTTGCCCGGGTTCGACAGGCTCCGGGGGTCGAAGGCGCAGCGCACCCGCTGCATGGTGTCGAGATCATCTTCTGAGAACATCTTCGGCATATATCGGGATTTGTCCACGCCGACGCCGTGTTCACCGGTGATGGACCCGCCGTGCTCCACGCACAGGTCCAGGATCCGCCCCGATACCAGCTCGGCCCGTTCGGTCTCTCCGGGCCGGGCGTCGTCGAACAGCACCAGCGGGTGCAGGTTGCCGTCCCCGGCGTGGAAGACGTTGGCCACCCGGATGCCGTGCTCCCGTGACAGCCGGTCGATGCTCGCCAGCACCCCGGGCAGCGCGGTCCGCGGCACCACCCCGTCCTGCACGATGTAGGCGGGGCTGATCCGGCCCACCGCGGCGAAGGCCGACCTGCGGCCCTTCCAGATCGCGTCGCGCTCCTCCTGGCCGTCGGCGGTCCGCAGCTCGAACGCGCCGGTCTCCCGGCAGATCCGGGTCACCTCCTCGTACTGGCGGGCCACCTCCGCGGCGGGTCCGTCGAGCTCGACGATGAGCACCGCCCCGGCGCCCTCGGGGTAGGCGCAGGCCACCGCGGCCTCGGCCGCCTCGATCGCCAGGGCGTCCATCATCTCGATGGCGGCGGGCACGATGCCGCCGCCGATGATCGCCGACACCGCCCGGCCGCCCCGCTCGATGCCGTCGAAGGCGGCCAGCAGCGTCGTCACGGCCTCCGGCGCCCGCGTCAGCCGTACGGTGACCTTGGTGGCGATGCCGAGCGTGCCCTCCGAGCCGACGAACACCCCCAGCAGGTCGTAGCCGGGGTCGTCGTCCGACAGCTCGACGATCTCGCCGTCGGGGGTGACGACCTCCAGGCCGAGCACGTGGTTGACCGTGAAGCCGTACTTCAGGCAGTGCGCGCCGCCGGAGTTCTCCGCCACGTTGCCGCCGATCGAGCAGACCTGCCGGCTGGAGGGGTCGGGCGCGTAGTAGTAGCCCAGGTCGCGCACGGCCTCGGTGATCGCGAGGTTGGTGACCCCCGGCTCCACCACGGCCCGCCGCGCGGCCACGTCGACCGACAGGACACGCCGCATCCTGGAGGTGACGATCAGCACCCCGTCGGTGCGGGGCAGCGCCCCGCCCGACAGGCCCGTGCCGGCGCCCCTGGCCACGAACGGCACGCCGTGGTCGCCGCAGAGCCGTACCACGGCCGCGACCTGCTCGGCCGTCTCCGGCAGCACGACGACGCCGGGGACGGCCCGGTGGTGGGTCAGCCCGTCGCACTCGTAGGTGCGCAGCCGTACCGGATCGGTGATCACCGACCCGCGGCCGAGGACCTCCTCCAGCCGCCGGGTCAGCTCCGCGAGCGGTTCCGCCGCCATCGCTCCTCCCTCCCGGATCTCCCGTGCGGTCACGCCGCCTCAGGGCATCCGCGCGTAGGCGGGCAGGGTCAGGAACTCGGCGAAGTCGTCGTCCAGGGCGACCTCCTTGAACAGAGCGGTGGCCTGGTCGTAGCCGGCCTCGTCGTAGCCCGGTTCGGCCTTGATCCGGCCGAGCTCCTCGTCGATGATCCGCTCGACGAGCTCCCTGGTGACCACGGCCCCGGTGTCGGCCAGCTCGATGTCGTTGTGGATCCACTGCCAGATCTGCGACCGGGAGATCTCCGCCGTGGCGGCGTCCTCCATCAGGTTGTGGATCGCCACCGCGCCCTGCCCGCCCATCCAGGCCGCCAGGTAGCGCAGCGCCACGTCCACGTTGTTGCGCAGCCCGGCCTCGGTGATCTCGCCCGGCGTCTTGGAGACCGACAGAAGGTCCTCGGCCGTCACCCGGACGTCCTCGCGCAGCCGGTCGAGCTGGTTGGGCCGGTCGCCGAGCACGCCGTCGAACACCTCGCGGCAGATCGGCACCAGGTCGGGGTGGGCCACCCAGGACCCGTCGAAGCCGTCGCCCGACTCGCGGGTCTTGTCGGCCCTGACCTTCTCCAGCGCGACCCGGTTCACCTCGGGGTCCCGGCGGGAGGGGATGAAGGCCGCCATGCCGCCGATCGCGTGCGCGCCCCGCTTGTGGCAGGTGCGGACCAGCAGCTCGGTGTAGGCGCGCATGAACGGCGCGGTCATGGTCACCGCGTTCCGCTCGGGCAGCAGGAACTCCCGGCCCCGGGTGCGGAACTTCTTGATCACGCTGAACAGGTAGTCCCAGCGGCCCGCGTTGAGGCCGGCGGAGTGCTCACGCAGCTCGTAGAGGATCTCCTCCATCTCGAACGCCGCGGGGTAGGTCTCGATGAGGACGGTCGCCCGGATCGTGCCGCGCGCGATGTCCAGCAGCTCCTGGGCCCGGACGAACACGTCGTTCCAGAGGCGGGCCTCCAGGTGCGACTCCATCTTCGGCAGGTAGAAGTAGGGGCCCCTGCCCTTGGCGAGCTGCCGCCGGGCGCAGTGGAAGAAGTAGAGGCCGAAGTCGACGAGCGAGCCGGAGGCCGGGGAGCCGTCGACGACGACGTGCTTCTCGTCCAGGTGCCAGCCGCGCGGGCGAACCACGACGGTGGCCAGCTCCTCGTCCGGACCGAGGGCGTAGCTCTTGCCGCCGGAGGAGAAGTCGATGGCCCGGTCAAGCGCGTCGCGCAGGTTGAGCTGGCCGTTGACGGTGTTCTCCCAGGTGGGGGCGTTGGCGTCCTCGAAGTCGGCCAGCCACACCTTCGCCCCGGAGTTCAGCGCGTTGATCGTCATCTTCCGGTCCACCGGACCGGTGATCTCCACGCGGCGGTCCACCAGGCCGGGCGCGGGCGGGGCGACCGTCCACTCCGACTCGCGCACGTGCGCGGTCTCGGGCAGGAAGTCCAGGGTGCCGCCCGCCGACAGCTCCGCCTGCCGCTCCTGGCGGGCGCGCAGCAGGTCGAGGCGGCGAGGGCCGAACTCGCGCTGGAGGGCGGCCACGAAGGCCAGCGCCTCCGGCGTGAGGATCTCGTCGAACCTGTCCGCCATGGGGCCGGTGATCTCAACGTCGTCCATACGCTTCCTTTCCGTATTGTTTTCCGTATCGTGGAAAATCAATTCTGAGATGTGGAATAGACGCTACTGGGCGGGTCCCGGCCGGTCAATGGTGGGGTTTTCCTCAGGGTGGGCTCGGGGGAGTCCCGGATGCCCCCGCTCACCGGGCCGTGTGAGAGTTGTGCTCGACTCCCCCGCCGCGGGGAGCGGCCGGGCGGGCGAAGCGCTTCCGCGAGCCGAGGTGTGCCGAGGAAAGGGACCCATGAAGAAGAACCTGGTCGTCGCCGGGGCGATGCTGGGCGCCGTCGCGCTGCTCTCCGGCTGCGGGGCCGGTATCGGCTTCGGCCCGTCCAATCAGGACGTCGTCTCCTACGACGTCGCCGGTTCCCTGAAGTCCCTGGACGTCACCACGAACTCGGGGGACATCGTGGTCAACGCCTCCGACCGGCAGGGCGTCCACGTCACCGAGACGCTCCGCTGGCGCGGCAAGAAGCGTCCCGAGACCGAGCACCCGGTCAGCGGCGGCACGCTGACCCTGCGCCAGAACTGCGCCCGCGACTGCGAGGTCCACTACAGGGTCGAGATCCCGAAGGGACTGGACGTCACGACCGACACCGGCTCGGGCACCATCACCCTGCGCGGCCTGAAGGGGGCGAAGGCGACCGCGAAGACCGGCTCCGGCGACATCGAGGCCGGCTCCTCGGAGGTCGGGGAGCTCACCGCCGAGACCGGCTCGGGCGCCGTCACCCTGCGTGGCCTGAAGGGCGAGGACGTGCGGGCCGAGAGCGGTTCCGGCGACATCGACGCCCGCTCCCTGACCGCCCGGACGTTCACCGCCGAGAGCGGCTCGGGGGCGGTCGAGGCGGGGTTCGCCGACGCGCCGGACCAGGTCACCGTCAAGGCCGACTCGGGCGACGTCACCCTGCGGCTGCCGCGGAACACCTACGCGCTGACCCTCGACACCGGTTCCGGCGACAAGACCGTCCAGGTCGGAAACGACTCGGCCTCCCCCAGGAAGGTCGAGGCGCGCACCGGCTCGGGGAACATCGACGTCCTGCCCTCCTGAGACGGCCCGTACGGCGGGCGGCGGCGCGGGCCCCCGCTCATGGCGCGGATCCCGGCTGGCGGCGGCGCGGGTTCGGCTCACGGCGGCACCCGGCGAAACGGCCGGTCCGCCGCGGGTCCCTACCGCGAAACCGCCGATAACCGGGTGAGAATGGCGGTGCCCGCGTGGCACCATCGAGGGAAGATACCCGGAGGGTTCAGGCGTTGTTCCCTGTGAGATGAGGACGCGTATGAACCATGCATCTGAATGGAGCAACGACATAGACACTCGTGAGTCGCTGGACATCGACCTGTTCGACGAGCCGATCGACACCGGTGAGCTGGACCTGGCCGACCGCCAGGCACTGCGCCGGGTCGTGGGACTCTCCACCGAGCTTGAGGACGTCACCGAGGTCGAATACCGCCGGCTGCGACTCGAGCGGGTCGTCTTGGTCGGCGTCTGGACCTCCGGTACGGCGGCGGATGCCGAGAACTCGCTCCTGGAGCTGAAGCTGCTCGCCGAGACCGCGGGTTCGGAGGTGCTGGAAGGTCTGATCCAGCGCCGCCAGAAGCCCGACACGGCGACCTACATCGGCTCGGGGAAGGCGCAGGAGCTCGCCGACATCGTCTCGGCCACCGGCGCCGACACCGTCATCTGCGACGGTGAGCTGAGCCCCGGCCAGCTCCGTCAGCTCGAGGACGTCGTCAAGGTCAAGGTCATCGACCGGACCATGCTGATCCTGGACATCTTCGCCCAGCATGCCAAGAGCCGCGAGGGCAAGGCCCAGGTCGAGCTGGCCCAGCTCAACTACCTGCTGCCGCGGCTGCGAGGCTGGGGTGGCAACCTGTCCCGCCAGGTCGGCGGTCGCGCCGCGGCCGGCGTCGGCATCGGCGGCCGCGGTCCCGGTGAGACGAAGATCGAACTGGACCGCCGCCGGATCCGCGAGCGGATGGCCAAGCTGCGCCGGCAGATCGCCGAGATGACCACCGCGCGCGAGACCAAGCGGGCACGCCGGGTGCAGCGCGAGGTCCCCGCCGTGGCGATCGCCGGCTACACCAACGCCGGCAAGTCGTCGCTGCTGAACCGGCTGACCGGCGCCGGCGTGCTGGTCGAGGACGCGCTGTTCGCCACGCTGGACCCGACCGTCCGCCGGGCGCACACGCCCGACGGCCGTCTGTTCACGCTGGCCGACACCGTCGGATTCGTCCGGCACCTGCCGCACCAGCTCGTCGAGGCGTTCCGCTCCACGCTGGAGGAGGTCGGCGACGCCGACCTGATCCTGCACGTGGTGGACGGCTCGCACCCCGATCCGGAGTCCCAGCTCGCCGCCGTGCGAACCGTGTTCTCCGACATCGAGGGCGCCCGGGACATCCCGGAGATCGTGGTCGTCAACAAGGCCGACGCCGCCGACCCGGTGGTGCTGGCCCAGCTGACCGCGCGGGAGAAGCACACCGTCGTGGTCTCGGCCCGCACCGGCGCCGGGATCGAAGAGCTGATGGCCGTCATCGAGCGCGAGCTGCCCCGCTTCGACCAGGAGGTCAGGATGCTGGTGCCGTACCAGCGCGGCGACCTGATCTCCCGCGCCCACACGGAGGGCGAGGTCATCGACGTGGAGCACACCGAGGACGGCACGATCCTGCACGCCAGGGTCCTGCCCGGCCTCTTCGCGGAACTGGAGCGGACCGCCAAGCCGGTCGAGACCGTCTGACCCGCCGTTTTCCCGGGGCCGGTCCGCATCCGCGGGCCGGCCCCGATCCGTGTCCGCGGCTCTCAGCGGCGGTCTTCACTCCGGGCCTGGCCCTCCGTCGGGAGCCGGATCCGCGTGGTGCCCGCGCCGTACCGGGGTGGCCTTCGCACAGAGCCGGATCCGCGTGGCGCCCGCCGTCTCGGCCGACCCCGCGCCCGCCGTCTCAGCCGGCCTTCGTACGGCGGAACGCCACGAGGGCGACGTCGTCCTCGCGGGCGCCGAACTGCCGGATGAGCCGGTCGCAGAAGAGCTCCAGGTCCTCGTCGGAGGTCTCGGCCATGGACCGCACGATCTCCAGGCTCTCGTCGAGCAGCTTGTCGCGGTCCTCGATGAGCCCGTCGGTGAACATCAGCACGGACTCCTCCTCGGTCAGGGTGACCCGGTCGACGCGGTAGGTCTCGTCCGCCACCCCCAGCAGCAGGTTGCCCAGGCCGTGGTAGCGGGACTCACCGCCGATCAGCAGCGGCGGGATGTGCCCCGCGTTGGCGATCTCCATCTCGCCGGTCGCCGGATCGATCAGGATCAGGCACACCGTCGCCGTCATGCGCGGGTGGTAGCACCGCAGCACGCTGTTCAGCAACGCCATGGAGGCGCCCAGGTCCACGGCCCCGAGCATGGAGGCCCGCAGCGCGTGGCGGAGCTCCGCCATGACCGTCGCGGCCAGCAGGGAGTGCCCCTGCACGTCGCCGATGGCCAGCATCACCCGGTCGCCCAGCCGCAGCACCTCGTAGAAGTCGCCGCCGACCTCGACGTTGTCGACGGCCGGCTGGTAGCGCCAGCTGATCTCCAGCCCCGGGGTGTCCGGGATCCGCGCCGGCAGCAGGCTTCGTTGCAGCGTCAGGGCGATCGCGTGCTCCTCGGCATAGGCGCGCAGGGCGTCCGCGGTGAGGGCCAGGGCCTGGCCGAGCTGGCGCAGGATGTTGGCCTCGTCCGGGTCCAGCGGCCGGATCGCCTCCACCCCCAGGCAGACCGGCGGGCGGCCGACCTTGGTCCGGCAGAACACGGCCGTGACCTCGCCGCTGATCCCGGCGTCGGGCATCAGATCCAGCCAGTCCTGCGCCGGGGCCGTGAACACCTGGGTCCCCGCGGCGTTGCCCAGCGACAGCGCGCCGATCCGGAGCAGCAGGTCGGGGGCGGCGGGCAGGGCGATCGCGTCGGCGGACGGCGACTTCGCGACGAACCTGCGGGTCTGGCCGTCCGGCGGGATCGCCAGCGCCCCGGCGTACCGGCCGAGGATCCGTGAGGCGCCCTCGACGGCCGTGCTCAGCAGGGCCTCGAAGCTGTCGGCGGAGTTCATCTCCAGGGTGACCTCGGTGAGGGTCGCCAGCCGGTTCGCCATCCGCTCGGCCCGCTGCCGGGCACGGTAGTAGCGCAGCGTCGCCTCGACCGTGGCGGCGAACTCGTCCGGCTCCACCGGCTCGGCGAGGTAGGCGTCGGCGCCGCGCTCCAGCCCCTGGGTCCGGTCGGCGGGGGTGATCGCCGCCCCGGAGATCTGGATGACCGGGATCGAGGACGTCGCCTCGTCGGCCTTGATCCGCTCGCAGACCTCGTAGCCGCTCATGTCGGGCAGCCGGACGTCCAGGATCACCAGGTCGGGGCGGAGGTCCCGGACCTTGCCCAGCGCCTCCACGCCGCCGGTGGCCTGCAGGACCTCGTGCCCGGAGCGGCGCAGCCAGCTGGACAGGATGTAGAGCTTGGTCGGGGTGTCGTCCACGACCAGCACGGTCGCCGGTCCGTCAGGCATGGTCACGCCCCAGAGCCTCTCGTACGGTCTCCAGCAGGTCTTCCTTCCGCAGTCCCTGTTTGGGCAGCACCCTGCTGACGCCCTGAGGGTAGTGGTGGGAGGTCGCGTGGGTCACGACGATCACCGGCACGTCGCGGAGCCGCTCGTCGGAGGCCATCCGCTCGATCAGCGCCGCGCCGTCGAGACGGGGCATGAGCAGGTCCACCAGCGCGAGGTCGGGCCGTTCGCGCGCCATCGTCTCCAGCGCGACCTCCCCGTCCGGGGCCTCGTCGATGTGGGCGGCGAATCCGGCGAGCATCCGCCGCACGGTGGCCCGGAACTCCTCGTTGTCGTCGGCGACGAGCACCCGCCCGACCACCGGCTCCCCGTCCTGCCGGTGCGGCAGCCGTACGGTGACCCGGGTGCCCTCGCCGAGGGCGCTGTCCAGCTGGAGCGTGCCACCCATCGCCTCGGTCAGGCGGCGGGCGTACGGCAGGCCGAGGCCGGTGCCCTTCACCTGCACCTGGATCGGTCCCGGGACCTGGAAGAACTCCTCGAAGACCCGGTCCAGGTGCTCCTCGGGGATGCCGACGCCGGTGTCGGTCACCGTGAAGACCATCTCCTGGGCGGGCGCGTCGGTCCGCACGTCGAGCCTGACCTCGCCCTCCTGGGTGAACTTCAGCGCGTTGGACAGCAGGTTCCGCAGGATCCGGGTGAGCATCGTCTCGTCCACCAGCATCTCCGACGCCTCGCCGGGGACGTCCACCGAGATCGTGACCCGGTCGTTCCCGCTCGTGGGACGCAGCGTCATCCGCAGCCGCTCGGTCAATGCGACGAGGTCCACCTGGGACGGCTGCGGTTCGAGCCGCCCGGCCTCGGCCTTGGCCATGTCGAGCAGCTCGCTGACCATCGTCAGCAGCGTCTCGGCGGAGGAGCCGATGAGCTGGACCTGGTGGCGCTGCTCCTCGGCCAGCGGCTCGCCGCCGGGGCCCACCAGGAGCCGGACGAGACCGATGATGGAGTTCAGCGGGGTGCGCAGCTCGTGGCTGACCGTGGTCCAGAACCTGTTCTTGGCGTCGCTCGCCGCCCGGAGCTGCCGGGACTTCTCGTCGAGCTCGGCGTACAGCGCGACCACTCCGCGGTTGGTCTCCTCCAGCTCCTCGGAGAGCTGGTTGTACAGGGCGACCACTCCCTGGTTGGTCTCCTGGAGTTCGGCGTTGAGCTGCAGGACCTCCTGGAGGGTCTCGGCGAGCTCGCGGTTCTGCTGGCGCAGCTCGTCGACGGCGGTCGCCGGCGTCAGCCTGGCGAGCCGCGCGCGGATCTCCGCCACCGAACGGTCGGGCCGTCCCCCGGGAAGCCGTTTCACCATCTTCACCCGCCCCTCGGCGCGGTCGAACTCGATCTCGTCGAGGAGACGCCCCGCCAGCGTCACGCCGTCCGCCGACCGGAAGCCGGTCGCCGCGGGGAGGTCGATGGTCACGACCAGGGTCTCGCCGTCCAGCAGGAACGCGGCGGACGCCTCGTGGCCCTCGCTCAGCACCTCCCGGCTGATCTCGCTCAGCGCGGTGGCCACCCGGATCTGGTCCTGGGATGCCAGGCCGACCGCCTCCGCCGCCTCGCGGCCGAGTTTCCGCATGACGAAGAGGTCGGAGTCGTCGCGGACACGGATCCGGATCAGCTCCTCGCCGGTCGTCCGGCCCGTCATGGGCCGGTCCTCAGCGCGACCACGCAGGCGTCGTCCCTGCGGGTCCCGGCGTCGCGCAGCAGGGTGGCCGCGACGACGGAGGGGGAGCGGGTGACGAGTCCCGGGTAGGAGGTGATGTCCCACCGGTCCGACAGACCGTCGGAGTGGAGCACGACCACGCCTTCCGGCGGAATGTCGTACTCGTACTGGCGCAGGGTGCGAGCCTGATGCCCGGCGATGCCCGGCACCGAGATCATCCCCTGGCGGCCGTCCTGGGTGGTGATCCAGGCGGAGACGTTGCCGAGCCCGGCGAAGGTGATCCTGCCCGCGGCCCGGTCGACGTGGGCCACCGCCGCGGCGCCGCCCCTGGTCTGCCGCATGCCGCCGTGCAGTCGTTCGAGGATGGTGACGGGGGGCCGGTCCGCGTCCTTCAGGAACAGCCGCACCGCCTCCTGCGACGCCTTGGCCGCGGGATCGCCGTGCCCGAGCCCGTCGCAGAGCATCACGGTCGTCGTGGCGCCGGTCTCGACGATCGCGAACGCGTCACCGCAGACCGTCTCCTCGCCGATGGGGCGAGTGATCCCGCTGACCCGGGCCTCGGGCCGCGGGGCGTCACGGGTGGTGAAGTACATGCCGACCACGGTGCCCCGGCCGGGCGTGGAGTGAACCTCGTATCCGCTGGCCATGCGGGCGATGCCGCCGAGGCCGATGCCGAGGGTGCCCGTCGTCGAGTATCCGTCGCGCAGGGCGCGGGAGACGTCGCGCATGCCCGGGCCCCGGTCGAGGGCGACGACCTCGATCGCCTCGGGCATCTCCGGGTGCGGCCGGATCAGCATGACCCCCTCGACCGCGTGCTTGACCAGGTTGGACGCGGCCTCGCTCACCGCGACCGCGACCCGCCCGGCGTCCTCCTCGCCGAACCCCCGCGCCTCGGCGAGCGTGACCGCGACCCGCCGCATGGCGCCGATCGCGCTGGCGTCCTCGGCCCGCAGCCAGGTGTCGTTCTGGGAACGGATCACCTTGCCCATTTGGTCACCGTCACCAGCGTTCCCTCGCCGGGAGCCGACTTGAGCTCGAACTCGTCCATCAGCCGGCGTGAGCCGCTGAGTCCGAGTCCGAGCCCGCCGCCGGTGGTCCACCCGTCGGTGAGCGCCTGTTCGAGGTCGGGGATGCCGGGGCCCTCGTCGCTGAAGGCGAGCCGCAGTCCCCGGCGCAGGCCGTTGTGCACGACCTCGATCCGAACCTGCCCGCCCCCCGCGTAGACCAGGGCGTTGCGTGCCAGTTCACTGGCCGCGGTCACGACCTTCGTCTGGTCGACGAGAGAGAGGCCGACCTCCACGGCGGCGGTCCTGACGCGCTGACGGATCAGCACGATGTCGCTGTTGCCGTGGATGGGCAGCTCGGCGGGGGTCGTCACCGTGCTGCCGAGGCGATCTGGGAGCCGTCGAGGTGGTTCAGCAATGCGACACCCTTTTCGAGGTTGAGAGCGGTGCGCACACCGCCCAGCGAAAGACCCAGCTCCACGAGGGTGATCGCCACGGCGGGCCGCATGCCCACGACGACCGTCTCGGCGTCGAGCATGCGGGAGATGGCCGCGATGGTCGCCAGCATGCGGCCGATGAACGAGTCGACGATCTCCACCGCGGTGATGTCGATGATCACGCCGCGGGCGCCGGTCTCCACCACCTTGTTCGCCAGGTCCTCCTGGAGCACGAGAACGCTCTGGTCCTGGAGGTCGATCTGGATGGAGACGATCAGGATGTCGCCGAGTTTGAGGACGGGTACGCGATCCATCATTCCTCCACGGTCCGCAGGGCGACGCGGGATCCGCGGTTCCTGACGATCTCGACGCCGCTCTCACGCAGCGCGTGGGCGAGGGCGTCGGCGAGGGTGGCCTTGGTCACGATGTCGCCGAACTCGATGCCGAGGGTGACGATGGTGTGGGCGATCTGCGGGCGGATGCCGGAGATCACGCACTCGGCGCCCATCAGCCGGGCCGCCACCACCGTCTTGAGGAGGTGCTGGGCGACCTGGGTGTCCACCGCGGGCACGCCCGTGATGTCGATGACCGCGTGCTCGGAGCCGGTGTCCACCAGCGTCTGCAGCAGCTTCTCCATCACGACCTGGGTCCTGGCCGAGTCGAGCGTGCCGACCAGCGGCACGGCGACTATGCCCTCCCAGAGCTTGACCACGGGGGTGGAGAGCTCGAGGAGCTGCTCGGCCTGGTCGAGGATGATCTTCTCTCGGGTCGAGCTGTAGGTCTCCATGGTGTAGAGGCCCAGGTCGTCGATGATCCGGGAGAACCAGAGGAAGCCCTGCAGCGTCTCGGAGGAGCCGTCCGCGCCGGCGCTCTCGTAGACCGCCTCCTTCAGCCCGAACACCACGGTGGCGGTCTCGGTCGGGGTGAAGCCCTGGCGGGCGCGGCTGCGGGAGAGCTCGGCGAGCAGCCCGCGCAGATCGCTGGAGTCACCCGGGTCGCCGGAGTCGCCGAACGCCCGGACGAGGGCGCTGTAGAGTTCACGGAGCTGACCGCTGAGGTTTCCGCGGTCGACGTGCCCGCTGGAGGAAGCTCCCGCTATCTCGAGCCAACGCCTGAAGATCTGGTCTTCGTGCGTGGCCAGAAGTGTTTCGATGCGATGCCGTCCGGCGTCCGCGGAGACCGACAAGGTAGCTCCCATGCTTACATCTGAAGGGTGGTTCCACGAAAGATTACATGGTGGGCCCCACTTCGATGGCATTTTTGCTGGTAGGGGGGGTCTGGTGGAGGGGGCGGGCGCGCGGGGACGGGGCCGTCCGCGCGGGCCTGCCGCCACGTCTCCGCCGGGCCTCCGGCGTGCGGGCCGTACGCGCCGGGTGGCTTGGCGGCACGGGCCGTACGCATCGGGTGGTCCGACGGCGTGCGGGCCGTACGCGGCGGCCGGTTCCACGGTGCGCGGGCCGTACGCGCCGGGCGGTCTCGCGTTCGACGGCGTGACCGTTTCCGGTCACGCGCCGTGGATTCTCACCGCCGTGGATGCTCAGACTAGATATCCCAGTGGCGGGATTTCAATGGCCCGGCTTGCGGTCGGGGGCATCGGTGGAATGGACTGATGGTTTGAAGAAATCGTACAAAACTCTCCAAAAGTGACGTTTTCCTGCCAAGGGCAGGGTCGCCATGATAAAAATTTCAGAGGGACGGCATGCCCGGAGGTGTTCCGGAGTCCCCTGTTGCGGATGAGAGAAAAGTGGCCTGAGCTGCGAGGGAGAGGTCCACTCCGAGCGCGGCCCCCGGGACGGCCGGGCGGCGGTGGCCGGGGTGAAGTGGCGTTCTTCCCAATTAGCCTGTACAGCAAGCTCACTTGTGAAATAACGTAACTGAACTGAAATCGCCTGATCATGATCCCGGCGCTACTGTCGCCCCACCAACGAGCAAGCGGATAAGAGCAGGAGACCCCCGATGGCGTCCGGATGCACAGCGGTCCCGGCGGGCACGGCGTCCGGCACCGGCCGGGGCGGCCCGGCGCGGCCGCGAGAGGTCTCCTCCCCGACGCCTCCCCCCGCGCACAAGGCGGTGATGCGATGACGGTCCGCCTTCTGACCAACATCGGCCGGCTCTGGACCGGCAACGACGTCTGCAGCAACGGCGCGATCCTCGTGCACAACGACCGGATCGCCTGGGTAGGCCGCGCGGCCGACCTGCCGCAGAGCGTCCCCGGGGTGGTGGACGACATCGTCGACGTCGACCACGTGGAGAACCTCGGCGGCGCGTTGGTCACCCCCGGCCTGATCGACGCCCACACCCATCCGGTCTACGCGGGCAACCGCTACGCCGAGATGGCGATGCGCTCCAGCGGCTCGTCGATGTCGGCGATCACCGCCGCCGGCGGCGGTGTCGGCTCCACCGTCACCGTCACCCGCGGCACCGACCCGTGGACCATGTGCAACGGCGTCCGCGAGCGCCTGCGCGAGTGGCTGCTCAGCGGCACCACCACCGTCGAGGCCAAGACCGGCTACCACCTCACCCGCGACGGCGAGCTGGCCGACGTGCGGCTCCTGCGCGAGCTGGAGAAGGAGCCGATGATGCCGCGCGTGCACGTCACGTTCATGGCCGCGCACGTCGTCCCCCCGGAGTACTTCGGCCGCCAGCGCGACTACGTCGAGGCCGTGGGCTCCTGGTGCGCCGACGCCGCGGCGGCCGGGGCCGACAGCGTCGACGTCTACTGCGACGAGGGCCACTTCACCACCGACGAGGCCCGTTGGGTGCTCGCCTCCGGCCGCAACGTCGGCCTGCTGCCCCGCATCCACGCCGGCGCCCACAGCCGCCGCGGCGCCGTGCAGCTCGCCGCGGAGATGGGCTGCGCGTCGGCCGACCTGCTCCACCACACCTCCGACGACGACATCGCGCTGATGTCCAGGTACGGCGTTCCCGCCGTGCTCTGCCCGGGCACGGCCCTCCAGCACGGCAGCCTGCCCCCGGTGCGCCGGATGCTGGGCCAGGGGGTCACGGTCGCGCTCGGCAGCGACCACAACCCCGGCCACTGCGGCATCACCTCGATGTCCCTGGTCATCAGCCTCGCCGTGGCGGCCTTCGGCATGAGCGTCGGTGACGCGCTCCGCGCGGCCACCCTCGGCGGCGCCACGGTCCTCGGCGCCCCCGACCGGGGCGTCCTGGCCCCCGGGCGGCTGGCCGACATCGTCCAGTGGGACGCCGACCACGAGGGCGCCTTCGCCTGGGCCTTCGGTCTCAAACCCCGCCGCGTCTGGCGCGGAGGCGTCCCGGTTCAGTGATCGTCCCGGTCGTTCGACCGGGACGGTCCGGTGATCGTCCCGGTCCGGGCGTCCGCGGCGGTCCGGAGCCTCCTGGTGTTTCGGAGACCCGTACGGTCGGGTGATCGTCCCGATCCGGCGCCCTTCCCGATCCGGTGACCCGGAGGGTCCGGTGATCGGGGCGTCGTCGCCCGGGTCCGGCGACGGCGCCCCGCGTCCGGCCGATCCCGCCCGGTAATCTCGGCATATGCCGCCCTCGGTCGCCATCGTCACCGACTCCACCGCCTACCTCCCTGAGGAGTCGGTCTCACGCCTGGGGATCACCGTGGTGCCGCTGCAGGTCGTCGTCGGCGGCAGGGGGCTCGACGACGTGGCCCAGATAGACGGTGCGGGGATGAACGACGCGCTCGGCGAGTGGGCTCCGGTCACGACCTCCAGGCCCGCGCCCCAGCGCTTCGCGGACGCCTACGAGGCCGCCGCGGCACGGGGTGCGACCGGGATCGTCTCCATTCACCTGTCGGGGGAGATGTCCGGCACGGTCGAGGCGGCCCGCGCCGGGGCCGAGGACTCGCTCGTGCCTGTCGAGGTCATCGACAGCGCGTCGATCGCCATGGGTCTCGGCTTCCCCGTCCTCGCCGCCGCGGAGGCCGCCGCGCGGGGCGCCACCCGGACCGAGGCGGCCGACGCCGCCCGCCGTCGCATGAAGGAGACCCGCAGCTTCTTCTACGTCGACACCCTCGAACACCTGCGCAGGGGAGGCCGGATCGGCGCGGCGGCCACGCTGCTCGGCTCCGCGTTGCGGACCAAGCCGCTGCTGCACATCGCCGACGGCGTGATCGTCCCCCTGGAGAAGGTCCGCACCGCCTCCCGGGCCATCGCCCGCCTGGAGGATCTCGCCGTCCAGGCCGCGGGGAACGGCCCGGTGGACATCGCGGTCCAGCACCTCGCCGCGGAGGACCGCGCCCGGGCCATGGCCGCGAGGCTGCCCCAGCGCGTCCCCGGGCTCGTCTCGGTGACCGTGGTGGAGGTCGGCGCGGTAATCGGAGCCCACGTGGGCCCCGGCATGCTCGGCCTCACGGTCTCCCCGCACCGCTGAGCCGCTCACCGGCCCGGTGAGCACCCTCCCATGCGTCATCCCCGGGGGAGGCTCGGCCCGCCGCCGAGCCTCTTCACCGGATCACCGGGTCCCTCGCCGCCCACCCTTCCCTACCGGTCTCTTCCGGCTTTCTCCGGCGTCGGATCCCGGGGCCGCGTCTCCTCGCGCCACCGGAATCGGACGATGCCTTTCCAGAGACCGTCCCGGGAGGGCGGGTTATCCCCAGAACGGGATTCGGCGCGGATACGGCAGGTGAGCCCGCCGTAGCGTCCCAGGCGTGCGGATCAGCGACCACGACACCGAGCGATTCCGGGCCGAGTCACGGCTGCGGGCGCTGACGGCGCCCGGCGCCGCCGGCCCGCCCCCACCCGGCGACCCCTTCCCACCCGCCGGCCCACCCCTACCCGACGACCCTTTTCCCTCCGCAGGCCCGCTCCAGCCCCGCGGTCCGTTCGCGCCTCCCGCCGGTTCATTCCAGCCGGGTGACCCGTTCCGGCCCGGCGGCTCATTCCCGCCACCCGGCGGCCGGCCCCCGTCCGCCGGAGGCCCCTCCCCGCTCGCAAGCGGCCTGCCCTCGCCGGGCGACCTTCCGCCCGGCGGTTCCGCCGCGCGCCCGCGTTCCGCACCCGTCCCCTTCTCCTTCGAGGCTCTCCGTACGGCCGTCGCCGCGCGGGCCCCCGCGTCCGCGCCGAGCGGCCCCGGTCTGCGCCTGCTTCTCCTCGTCGCCCTGGCCGCGGTCGTCGCGGGCGGTCTCTACGCCTGGCGGTCCCAGCCCGAGCCCGAGCCGCTCACGCCGCCCGTCCCCGCCCTCGCCCCCGTCCCCGGCGCTCCGCTCGCGGCCCCGGCGCCCTCGCCCTCCTCCGCGCCGCCTGATCTCGCGCGGCAGGGTCCGGAGCCGCCGGCGCCGGGCGTCGCGGGAACCGGCCGGGTCCCTGGAGCCGTCCCCGAGGTCGTGGTCCACGTCACCGGCAAGGTCCGCCGGCCGGGTGTGATCGCTCTGCCCGCCGGGTCCCGGGTCACCGACGCGGTCAGGGCCGCCGGGGGAGTCCGCCGGGGAGCCGGCACCGGTCACCTCAACCTCGCCCGGAGGCTCGTCGACGGCGAGCAGATCGACGTGGGCGCGCCGGGGCCCGCCGCCGCGCCGGCGGCCGGGGCCGACCCCGCTCCCGCGGAGGCCGTCATCGACCTCAACACCGCCACCCCGCAACAGCTCGAACAACTGCCGGGGGTCGGCGAGGTGCTGGCCCGCCGCATCGTCGAATACCGCGACGGCCACGGCGGATTCCGCACCGTGGAGCAGCTCCGTGAGGTCAGCGGCATCGGCGACCGGAAGTACGCCGAGATGAAGGACCGGGTGCGGGTTTGACCCGAACCCCCGACCGGAGGGAGTGGACACGGGACATGGCACGGATCCTCGGACCGAGGGGCCGGACACCAGGTGCGGCGCGGATCCTCGACGGGGCACGGACCCTCACCGGGAGGGACCGGGCGCGGAATGCGGCGCGCGTCCTTCTCGACCGGGCCCCGCGGCTCACCCTGCCCGCGCTCGCCTCGTGGGCTACCGCCCTCGTCCTTCTGGGCTGCCCGGCCCCGGTGGGAGCCGTCACCGCCGCGCTCGCCGCCGCGGCGGCTCTCGGCATCGCCATGGGCGCACGCGTCACGAGAACGCGCCCCGCCTGGCGGAACACGTCTCTCACGGTGCTGGGCTGCGTCGCCGCGGTCGCCGGGACGGTGGCGTTCCGGGTCCACGCCGTCGGCACGGGCCCGGTGGCCGAACTCGTCAGGAGCGGAGCCCCGGCGGGGATCGAGGCGGTGCTGACGGGGGATCCCCGGGAACTGCCCCGGCGCGCGGGCCCTTACCAGCGGGAAGGCTTCGCGGTGCCCGCGAGGGTCGAGGTGATCGAGACGGCGCACGGCAGGGTGGCGTTGCGCGCACCGGTGATGCTGCTCACCACGGGCGGGGAGTGGCGACCGCTGCTTCCCAGCCAGCGGGTCGCGATCCGGGGCCGGTTCGTCCACGCGGACTCCGCCGAGTTGCTCGCCGCCGTGGTGCTCGTGCGCGGGCCTCCGCGAGTACTGGGCGCGCCCTCCTGGGAGCAGCGGGCGGCCGGGGCACTCCGTTCCGGTCTGCGGGAGGCCGCCGCGGTGCTGCCACCCGACCAGCGCGGCCTGCTGCCCGGCCTGGTGGCCGGTGACGTATCCGGGATGGACCGGCAGGTCACCGCCGACTTCAAGGCCGCCGGGCTCAGCCACCTCACCGCGGTCTCCGGAGCCAACCTGGCGATCGTGGCCGGGGCGGCGATCGCCCTGGCCCGCGTCGCGGGGCTCCCCCTGCCGGTCAGGGCGGTGCTCGCGGCGATGGCCATGATCTCCTTCACCGTGGTGGCCCGGCCGTCGCCCAGCGTCCTGCGGGCTCTCGTCATGGGCCTCGTCGCGGCGGCGGCGCTCGGCACCGGCCGGTCCCGCGACGGGGTGGCGGCGCTGTCGGCGACGGTCCTCGGGCTGATCCTCTTCGACCCCGTCCTCGCCCGCTCCTACGGCTTCGCGCTGTCGGTATGCGCCACGGGCGGCATCCTGCTCCTGGCGCCGCGCTGGCGTGACCGGCTCGCCACCCGGCTGCCCCGCTGGGCGGCGGAGGCGGTCGCCGTGCCCGCGGCGGCGCAGGCCGCCGTCACCCCCGTGCTGGTCCTGATGGCCGGGCAGCTCGAACCGGTGGCGATCCCGGCGAACCTCCTCGCCGGGCCCGCCGTCGCACCCGCCACGCTGATCGGATTCCTCACGGCGCTGGTCGCCCCCGTGCAGATGGACCTCGCCCGGTTGCTGGTCCGCCCGGCGGGCCTGGCCACCGGGTGGATCATCACGGTGGCCGGGCGGGCCGCCGGGTTCCCGCTGGCGGTGATCCCGTGGCCGGGTGGCGTGCCCGGCCTGGCGGCGCTGGCCGTCGCCGTGCCCGTCGCCGTCCTGGCGCTGCGGCGCCGGCGGCCGCGCCGGATCGTCCTCGCCCTGGCCGTCGGCACGGTCGTCGCGACGACCGTGGCGGGGCCGGTCGTGTCCCGCTGGCCGCCCGAGCGCTGGCTGCTGGTCGCCTGTGACGTCGGCCAGGGAGACGCCCTCCTGGTGGCCGCCGGTCCCGGGCGGGCCGTGGTGGTCGACGCGGGGCCCGATCCGGTGTCCACCGGCCGGTGTCTGCGCGACATGGGGATCCGCCAGGTGCCGCTGGTCATCCTCACCCATCCGCACCTCGACCACGTCGGCGGCCTGGACGGGGTCGTCCGGGGGCGCGAGGTGGGAGCGGTGGTCGTCACCCCGTACGGGGGATCCGGGCCCGGGCGGCTCCGGCTGAGCGGCGACCTCGCCCGCCGGCGGATCCCCGAGTGGGCGGCGCGGCCGGGTATGAGCTGGACCTTCGGCCCCTCCCGTCTCACGGTCATCGGCCCCCCGGAGGGCGTCGTCGCCGGCGGCGGAGAGGAGACGGCAGTGAACAACGCCAGCGTCGTGGTCCATGTGAGCTGGGCGACGGGGTCGGCGCTTCTCAGCGGGGACGCGGAGACGGAGGCCCAGACGGAGCTGCTGCGACGGGGCCTGCCCCGGGCCGAAATCCTCAAGGTGCCCCATCACGGGTCCGCCAGGGGCGATCCCGGTTTCCTCACGGCCACCGGCGCGCGGGCCGCGCTGATCAGCGTCGGGGCGGGCAACGACTACGGCCATCC
The DNA here is from genome assembly GCF_042873875.1 of Streptosporangium sp. NPDC004379. NCBI lineage: Bacteria > Bacillati > Actinomycetota > Actinomycetes > Streptosporangiales > Streptosporangiaceae > Streptosporangium > Streptosporangium sp. NPDC004379. The sequence goes on along the minus strand of NZ_JBIAMC010000001.1, from coordinate 684,756 downwards.
CGCCCCCGCGACCCTGGCCCGGCTCAACCATCTGGGCATGCGGGTCTACCGCACCGACCTGTCGGGAGATCTCGCCGTGGTGGCCGGGAAGGACGGCCTGGCGATCGTCGTCAGGGGCCGCGGCCTCTCGTGAGGGGCCATGCGGTTGAAGGCCTCAGGCCGGAGCCGGAGCAGCAGCCAGGGCCGGAGCCGGAGCCGGAGCCGCAGCCGGAGCCACAGCCACAGCCGGAGCCGGGGTCCGGGTCGGAACCGGAGCCGGAGCGGGAGGCGCCGGCGGGCGGCGGAACTCGGTGTCCACGTCGGCGGCGTAGACCGAACGGCCGCAGCGCGCGCAGCGGTACACCACGGGCCCCTCGTCGAGGGGCGATCCGCAACGAGGGCAGGTGTGACGGCAGACGGCGGAGCGCATCATGAGGTTCATGGAAACTCCTTGAGCGTGGAGACCCCTGGCTTCAGCCGTGGGGAGGATCTCGTCTCCTTCGGCTGTTCCACAGCGTGCCCGAGGACGACTGCATCCGGATTGCGAACGGCTTGCTGATTGCGATTCGGTCACCCGCACGTGGCATGCTGCTGGGCATGGCGGCGAACGACCCGGCACGGGTGACACTGGTGGTCGGCGACGAGGAGTTGCTGGCCGATCGCGCGGTCGGCGAGGTGGTCGCGGCGTGCCGCGCCGCCGACCCGGGCGCGGAGGTCCACGACCTGGTCGGTTCGAAGGTCGAGCCGGGGGAGCTGACCCGGCTGTCCTCGCCGTCGCTGTTCGGCGGTGGAGCCGTGGTGGTGATCCGCTCCGCCCAGGACCTCGTCAAGGACGTCGCCGCCGAGGTCGTCTCCTACAGTGCCCGCCCGGCTGAGGACACCGTGCTGGTGCTCTCGCACGCCGGCGGGGCCAAGGGCAAGGCGCTGGCCGACGGCGTCAAGAAGGCCGGCGCTCACGTGGTGACCGTCGCCAAGCTGACCAAGCCGGCCGAGCGGCTGGCGTTCATCAGGACCGAGATGAAACGGGCCGGCCGGTCCATCGGTGCGGACGCGGCCGCGGCGCTGCTCGACGCGGTCGGCAACGACCTCAGGGAGCTGGCCGCGGCCTGCAACCAGCTCGCCTTCGACACCCCCGGCAAGACCATCGACGAGGCCGCCGTCGCCCGCTACCACCGGGGGCAGGCGGAGGTCAGCGGGTTCACCGTCGCCGACTCGGCCGTCGAGGGCAGGCTGGGGGACGCGCTGGAGCAGCTTCGCTGGGCGATCGCCACCGGCACGGCCCCGGTCCTGCTGGTCAGCGCGCTCGCGGGGGGCCTGCGATCGCTCGCCAAGGTGGGCGGCGCCCCGCGCAATCTGCGGGGCGGACAGCTCGCCAGCCATCTCGGCATGCCGCCGTGGAAGATCGACCGGACCAGGAAGCAGCTGAACGGCTGGGGCCCGGAGGGCCTCGCCCACGCGCTGCAGGCCGTCGCCGCGGCCGACGCGCAGGTCAAGGGCGGCGGGGCCGACCCGGCCTATGCGCTGGAACACCTGATCCAGGTCGTCGTCGCCAGCCGTACCGGCCGTTAGCCGTCCCGACGGGCGGTACGGGTCCGAGGCGTGCGCCCGGTCGACGGCGCGGCGGAAGGCGAGCCGTACCGGCGCGCGGTGAGCAGCGGAGGCCGGCATGGCCCGGCGAGCGCCGAGGGGCTCGGGAGGATGCGGCGAGGGCCGGAAACGCCGGAGCGCCGCGTCCCCGAGGGGACGCGGCGCTCCGGAAGACCCGGGTCGAGCTCCGGAAGAACCGGGACTACTTGGAGGCCGACAGGGCGGCGACGCGCTGGGCGATCGCCGACTTGCGGTTGGCGGCCTGGTTCTTGTGGATGACGCCCTTGCTGGCGGCCTTGTCCAGCTGACGGGAGGCGGCGCGCTGCAGCGCGATGGCCTCGTCGACATTGCCCTGCTCGGCGGCCTCGCGGAACTTGCGGACCGCCGTCTTCAGGGACGACTTGACAGCCTTGTTACGCAGCCGGGCCTTCTCGTTCTGCCGGTTGCGCTTGATCTGGGACTTGATGTTCGCCACGAAGAAGCCTCGGTGAAAGTTGTCGGAGTGGGGCGCGCGGGCAGAGAGGGCGCGCCACACGCAGTTGAACAGACTACCAACCGGCTGGACGATCGCTCAAATCGACAGCCGGGTCGGAAGGATGCCTGACAAGCTTACCCTTCTCCCCTCACGGTCGGAACCAGAACCGCCGGTACTCCTCCCAGTCCTGCTCCGTGGCGGCGAAGTCCACGTACAGCGCCAGCCCGAACCGCTCGCGGTGCCCGCCGTGGGCGGTCAGCGCCAGCCGCGCGCCCCTCGCGGCCGTCGCGACGCTCTCGGCCCCGTCGGACCACGAAACGCCGTGGTCGTGGTAGGCGGGCGCGCCGATGAGCAGGGTCTTGTCCGCGGGCACGAGGTCCAGGGCGAAGACGGCCTGCCGTACGACATGGCCGCCGTAGAGCAGCTCGGAGGGGAGGAAGGAGTCGTAGGTCATGATCGCGACCTGGTCGACGCGGGCCGCGACCTGCCGGAAGTAGTCCGGCGACCAGTACTTGTCGTGGCCGATGACGCCCCGGACCACCGGCCGGGTCAGCGGGAACGGCTCGATCTGCGGGGTGGAGGTGGACAGCGGGCCGCCGCCGAGGACCGGGCGGGTGCGCTCCAGCAGGTCCAGGAAGTCGGCGTCGCCGTCGCCGACCGGCTCGAAGTTGTAGTGGACGCCGTCGAAGCCCAGCGTCATGACGGAGCGCGCGCTCTCCACCAGCCGGTCCCGGACGGCCCGGTCGTCGAGGTCCAGGAAGCCGTCCACCTTCTGCCCGAGCCACGCCGACACCCGCACGTCCGGCAGCTCGGCGTGCCACCGCTTCACGAAGTCGCGCGCCCCGGGACTGCGGTCGGGCAGCGAGCCGTCGGCGTTGAACGGCCCGGAGTGGACGTACACGTCCCTGATCCCGGTCCGGCGCAGCCGGTCGGCCAGGCGTCTGAGGTCCGCCGCGCTCTTGCGGCCGTCCACCCAGGCGTGGCCCAGCCACAGGGCGTCGTGGCCGCTCGCCTTCGCCCAGGACGCCGGGGTCCCGGTAAACTGCAGGGTGAGGGTGGCCGCGGCCACCCCCGGGAGCACAAGGAGGACGGCCGCCACCACCGCGAGAAACCGCAGGCCGCGCCGTGCTCTGGTCCGGGCAATCACCCGGACATGTCACCATGGAAGACGGCTGGGATGCCAGCCGTAGATCTCTTCAATACTGCGAAACGGACACCGGTGCGCATTCAGCCTGGCCAGACCGATCCCGCGGTGATCCGCAACTTCTGCATCATCGCGCACATCGACCACGGCAAGTCCACCCTTGCCGACCGCATGCTGCAGATCACCGGCGTGGTCGACGACCGCTCCATGCGCGCCCAGTACCTCGACCGGATGGACATCGAGCGCGAGCGCGGCATCACCATCAAGTCGCAGGCGGTCCGGCTGCCGTGGAAGGTCGGCGACACCGAGCACGTCCTCAACATGATCGACACCCCGGGGCACGTCGACTTCACCTACGAGGTCTCCCGGTCGCTGCAGGCGTGCGAGGGCGCGATCCTGCTGGTCGACGCGGCACAGGGCATCGAGGCGCAGACGCTGGCCAACCTCTACCTGGCGATGAACGCCGACCTGACGATCATCCCGGTGCTCAACAAGATCGACCTTCCCGCCGCCCAGCCGGAGAAGTACGCCGCCGAGCTGGCCCACCTCATCGGCTGCGAGCCGGAGGAGGTGCTGAAGGTCTCCGGCAAGACCGGCGAGGGCGTCCGGGAACTGCTGGACCACGTGGTCGCGAACGTTCCCGCCCCGGTCGGCGTCGCCGACGCCCCCGCCCGCGCGCTGATCTTCGACTCGGTCTACGACACTTACCGCGGCGTGGTCACCTACGTCCGCGTCATGGACGGCCACCTGGGCAAGCGCGAGCGCATCCAGATGATGTCCACCGGCGTCTCGCACGAGACGCTGGAGATCGGCGTCATCTCGCCGGAGCCGAAGGTCGCGGACAAGGGCCTGGGCGTCGGCGAGGTGGGCTACCTCATCACCGGTGTGAAGGACGTCCGCCAGTCGCGGGTCGGTGACACGGTGACGTCGTCCGTCCGCGCCGCCACGGAGGCGCTCGGCGGCTACGAGCATCCCAAGCCGATGGTCTTCTCCGGCCTGTACCCGATCGACGGCGACGACTACCCCGAGCTGCGCGAGGCCCTGGACAAGCTCCAGCTCAACGACGCGGCCCTGGTCTACGAGCCGGAGACCTCCGCGGCCCTGGGCTTCGGCTTCCGCTGCGGCTTCCTCGGCCTGCTCCACATGGAGATCGTCCGCGAGCGCCTGGAGCGGGAGTTCAACCTCTCGCTCATCTCCACCGCGCCCAACGTGGTCTACCGGGTGATCATGGAGGACGGCAAGGAGGTCGACGTCACCAACCCCTCGGAGTTCCCCACCGGCAAGGTGGACAAGGTCTTCGAGCCGGTGACGAAGGCGACCGTGCTGGTCCCGTCGGAGTTCATCGGCGCCATCATGGAGCTCTGCCAGAACCGCCGGGGCGCCCTGCAGGGCATGGACTACCTGTCCGAGGACCGCGTCGAGATCCGCTACACCATGCCGCTCGGCGAGATCATCTTCGACTTCTTCGACCAGCTCAAGTCCCGCACCCGCGGCTACGCCTCGCTCGACTACGAGCCGCACGGCGAGCAGGAGGCCGAGCTGGTGAAGGTCGACATCCTGCTCCAGGGCGAGGCCGTCGACGCCTTCAGCGCCATCGTCCACAAGGACAAGGCGTACGGCTACGGCGTGGAGATGGCCAAGAAGCTGCGCGAGCTCATCCCGAGGCAGCAGTTCGAGGTGCCCATCCAGGCCGCGATCGGCGCCCGGGTCATCGCCCGCGAGAACATCCGCGCCATCCGCAAGGACGTCCTCGCCAAGTGCTACGGCGGCGACATCTCCCGTAAGCGCAAGCTGCTGGAGAAGCAGAAGGAAGGCAAGAAGCGGATGAAGATGGTCGGCCGGGTGGAGGTCCCCCAGGAGGCCTTCGTCGCCGCGCTGTCCACCGAATCCTCCGTCGACAAGGCCAAGAAGTAGGGACGGCGCCGCCCGCCGGCGGGGGAGCGGCGGACGGGATCCCGGTGACCGCCGCGCACACCGGGCCCCGGGCGGGGTCCCCGTGCCCGGCGCGTACGGCGGGACACCCGGGCGGCGGGCGGCGCCGTACCGGGCACCTGCCCCGGGGCGGCAGACTTGACCCGTGCCATCCACACTTCCCGACGGCGACCCCGTACCGGCCTCGGGCCGGCTCCCCGGCAGCGCGCTGCGCGGGCTCGGTGAGCGGCCGTTCGGCTTCTACGTCCACGTGCCGTTCTGCGTGACCCGCTGCGGCTACTGCGACTTCAACACCTACACCGCCTCCGAGCTGGGTCCCGGCGCCTCGCACGCCGACTACGCCGCGACCGCCGTCGCGGAGGTGCGGCGGGCGCGGGCCGCCCTCGGCGACGCCGACCTGCCGGTCGAGACGGTGTTCTTCGGCGGTGGCACCCCCACCCTGCTGCCCGCGGCCGACCTGGTCCGCATCCTCGGCGCCATCGACGAGGAGTTCGGGCTCGCCCCCGGCGCCGAGGTGACCACCGAGGCCAACCCGGAGTCGGTGGACCGCGCCTACCTCGCCGGACTGCGCGACGGAGGGTTCACCCGGGTGAGCTTCGGCATGCAGAGCGCCCGCGAGCACGTGCTGCGGGTGCTGGAGCGCCGCCACACCCCGGGCCGGGCGGCGCACGCCGTACGGGAGGCGAGGGAGGCCGGGTTCGGCCACGTCAACCTCGACCTGATCTACGGCACGCCCGGTGAGAGCGACGACGACTGGCGGACCTCGCTGGCCGCGGCGATCGAGGCGGGGCCCGACCACGTGTCGGCCTACTCGCTGATCGTGGAGGACGGCACCCGCCTGGCGGCCAGGATCAGGCGCGGTGAGCTGCCGATGCCCGACGACGACGTGGCGGCCGACCGCTACCTCATCGCCGACGTCATGCTCGCCGAGGCGGGTTTCGAGTGGTACGAGGTGTCCAACTGGGCGACCTCGGAGGCCGCGCGCTGCCGGCACAACCTGCTCTACTGGACCGGCGGCGACTGGTGGGGCGTCGGCCCCGGCGCGCACAGCCACGTGGGCGGCACCCGCTGGTGGAACGTCAAGCACCCGGCCGCCTACGCCCGCCGCCTGGCCGAGGGCGTCTCACCCGCCCACGCCCGCGAGGTGCTGTCGGACGAGGACCGGGCGGTCGAGCGGCTGATGCTGGAGCTGCGGCTCGCCCGGGGCTTCCCCCTGGCGGAGATCGAGCGGCCGCCGGTGGCCGCCCGGGCGCTGGCCGACGGGCTGCTGGAGGTCGAGCCGTTCAAGGCGGGCCGGGCGGTGCTGACGCTGCGCGGCCGGCTGCTGGCCGACGCCCTGGTCCGCGACCTCACCTGACCTCACCTGGCCGCACCGGGCCCGGTCTCGGCCGTCATCCCGCGAACCTCGCCGGTCGCGCCGGGCTCCGGTCTCGGCCGTCATCCCGTGGACCTCGCCGGCCGCGCCCGGCCCCGGCGGGGACGGCGGCGGGCTCGGCCGGTCACGGCCGGTCTCAGACGTCCTCCGGCGGGGCGGTCACGAAGTCGATGAGCCGCTCGACCGGGCCGAGGAGCTCCGGCTCCAGGTCGGCGTAGGTGGTGACCGAGCCGAGGATGCGCCGCCAGGCGTCGGCCGGGGCGAGGTCCCAGCCCAGGGCGGCGACGACCCCCTCCTTCCACGGCACGCCGCGCGGCACCCGCGGCCAGGCGCCGATGCCCAGCACCGACGGCTTGACCGCCTGCCAGACGTCCACGAACGGGTGCCCGGCCACCAGCACGTACGGCGAGGCCACCCGGTCGGCGATCCGGCTCTCCTTGGACCCGGCGACCAGGTGGTCGACCAGCACGCCCAGGCGGCGCTCCGGGCCCGGCTCGAACTCCTCGACGATCTCCGGCAGGTGGTCGACCCCTTCGAGGTACTCCACCACCACACCCTCGACGCGCAGGTCGTGACCCCAGACCTTCTCCACCAGCGCGGCGTCGTGCACGCCCTCGACGTAGATCCGGCTCTCCCTGGCCACCCGGGCCCGCAGGCCCTCCACGGCGATGGAGCCGGAGGCGCTGCGCCGCGGGGCGCGGGGCGCGGCGGCCGGCCGTACCAGGGTCACGACCCGGCCCTCCAGCAGGAACGCGGCGGGTTCCAGCGGGAACACGCGCCGCCGCCCGAAGCGGTCCTCCAGGGTGACGGATTCCTTGTCGCAGGCCACCACGGCGCCGCAGAATCCGCCGTCGGCGTCCTCCACGACCAGGTCGATCTCGGCGGGGACCTGCGGGATCCTCCCCCTGCCCGGACGCCGCCAGTTCCCCGCCAGCACGTCGCGCTCGTACACGCCGACCGCACCTCCTCACGCCTCACCGATCCAGAGGACGCTAGCAAAGGGCCGCCGCCTTATCGCACCCCGTCGGCAGGAGCCGTACACTTGGCACTCGGGAACACAGAGTGCCAGACTCCGCGTTCCCGGTTCGGCGCAGGGCAAGGAGGTGAGCACGTTGGTCGATGACCGCAGGCTTGCGGTGCTTCGGGCCATCGTCGAGGACTACGTGTCCACCAACGAGCCGGTGGGGTCGAAGGCACTCGCCGAGCGGCACAACCTCGGCGTCTCGCCCGCCACCATCCGCAACGACATGGCGGTGCTGGAGGAGCAGGGATACATCGCCCAGCCGCACACCAGCGCGGGGCGGGTGCCCACCGACAAGGGCTACCGGCTGTTCGTGGACCGGCTCTCCCAGGTCAAGCCGCTGTCGGGCGCGGAGCGGAGAGCGATCGAGAGCTTCCTCGCCGGCGCGGTGGACATCGACGACGTCGTGACCCGCACGGTGCGGCTGCTGGCGCAGCTCACCCGCCAGGTCGCCGTGGTGCAGTACCCCACGCTGACGCACTCCACGGTCCGGCACGTCGAGCTGGTCCCGCTGAACGAGCGGCGGCTGATGTTCGTCCTCATCACCAACACCGGCCGGGTCGAGCAGCGCGTCGTCGAGCTGCCCGAGGGGGTCGACGAGACCCGCGTCGCGCACCTGCGCGCGACGCTCAACGCCTCGCTCGACGGCTGCGGGCTGGCCAAGGTCCCCGACAAGGTCGCCGACCTGCCCTCGGGGCTTCCGATCGAGGACCGCCCGTTCGCCACCACGATCCTGTCGGTGCTGCTGGAGTCGCTGGTCGAACGGCACGATGAGAAGATCGTCTTCGCCGGGGCCGCCAACCTCGCGGGAGCCGACTTCAGCGTCGGTCTCCGCGACGTCCTGGAGGCCCTGGAGGAGCAGGTCGTGCTGATGCGCCTGCTCGGAGAAACCTCGGACCTGTCGGCGCTGACGGTGCGGATCGGCTCGGAGAACCCCTACACCGGTCTCCAGGGCACGTCCATCGTCGCCGCCGGGTACGGTTCGGGAGACAAGCAACTGGCCCGGCTCGGCGTGCTGGGCCCGACGCGAATGGACTACCCGGTCACGATGGGCGCGGTGCGCGCGGTGGCACGCTACGTCAGCCAGATCCTGGCTGCATCCTAAGAGGTCAACTAAGTGGCTAAGAGCGACTACTACGGCACCCTCGGGGTACGCCGTGACGCCAGTGCGGAGGAGATCAAGAAGGCCTACCGCAGGCTGGCGCGCGAGCTGCACCCCGATGTGAACCCCGATCCTGAGACACAGGAGAGGTTCAAGGAGATCACGCAGGCCTACGAGGTCCTGTCCGATCCCAGCAAGCGGCAGATGTACGACATGGGTGCCGATCCGTTCGCTCCCGGCGGGGGCGCGGGCGCCGGGGGCTTCGGCGCGGGCTTCCCGTTCAGCGACATCATGGACGCCTTCTTCGGCGCGGCGGCCGGCGGCGGCGGTCGCGGGCCGCGCTCGCGCGCCCGCCGGGGCCGCAACGCCACCATCCGGGTGGAGCTGGACCTGCGCGAGGCGGCCTTCGGCACCACCCGCGAGCTGGTCGTCGACACCGCCGTGCTCTGCGAGGTCTGCTCGGGTGCGGGCGCCGCGCCCGGCACCCACCCCGACACCTGCGACATGTGCCACGGCCGCGGTGAGGTCTCCCAGGTCACCCGGTCCTTCCTCGGCCAGGTCATGACGTCCCGGCCCTGCCCCCAGTGCGGCGGGTTCGGCTCGATCATCCGCAACCCCTGCCAGGAGTGCTCCGGTGACGGCCGGGTCCGCACCCGGCGGACCATCAAGGTCCGCATCCCCGCGGGCGTCGAGGACGGCACCCACATCCAGCTCGCCGGCGAGGGCGAGGTCGGCCCCGGCGGCGGCCCGCCCGGCGACCTGTTCCTAGAGATCGTCGAGCGGCCGCACGAGGTCTTCGAGCGCCGGGGCGACGACCTGCACTGCACCGTGCAGATCCCGATGACGGCCGCCGCGCTCGGCACCGTCCTGGTCATGGAGACCCTCGACGGCACCGAGGAGCTGGACATCCGGCCCGGCAGCCAGTCCGGCCAGACGATTCCGCTCTACGGCCGCGGCGTCCAGCGGCTCAACGAGACCGGCCGCGGAGACCTGCTGGTCCACATCAACGTCGAGACCCCCGTCAAGCTCGACCCCGCACAGGAGGAGCTGCTGCGCGAGCTCGCCAGGCTGCGCGGCGAGGAGCGCCCGCCCGGCAAGTTCGCGCCGGGCCAGCAGGGCTTCTTCTCCCGCCTGCGGGACGCCTTCAATGGCCGCTGACCCGGCGGTCCCCGGCGCCCTCCGGGGAGCCGCGGGCGGGGCCTCCCGGGTCCGCCGTGGCGTCCTGCCGGGGGTCGCGGGCGGCGCCTGTCCGGCCCGCAGCGGCGTCCTCCGGGGGGTCGCGGGCGGCGCCCGCCGGACCCGCCGCGGCGTCCCCGCCGCATGACGGCGCCGGTCTTCCTGGCCGACGCGGCCGATCTGGGCCGGGAGGGGTTCACGCTCGCCGGTCCGGAGGGCAGGCACGCGGCGGCCGTACGGCGGCTGCGTGCCGGGGAACGGCTCGACGTGACCGACGGCGCGGGCGTCGTGGCGGAGTGCGTGGTGGACGACGCCGGCAAGGACTCCCTGCGGGTGCGGGTGCTGCGCCGCTACGAGGTGCCCGCGCCGCGTCCCCGCCTGGTCGTCGTCCAGGGCCTGCCCAAGGGCGACCGGGGCGAGCTGGCCGTGGAGATGATGACCGAGGCCGGGGTGGATGTGATCGTGCCCTGGGCCGCGGCCCGCTCCGTCACCCAGTGGAAGGGGGAGCGGGCGGCGAAGTCGCTGGCCCGCTGGCGTTCCACGGCCCGTGAGGCGGCCAAGCAGTCACGCCGCTTCCACCTGCCCGAGGTGACCGGCCTCGCGAGGACCGCCGAGGTCGCGGACCTGCTGTCGGCGGCGGCGCTGGGCGTCGTGCTGCACGAGGAGGCCGCCTCCCCGCTGTCCGGGCTTCCGCTGCCCGCCGACGGGGACATCGTGGTGGTCGTCGGCCCCGAGGGCGGGGTCTCCGAGGAGGAGATCACCGCCTTCCGCGCCGCCGGAGCCGCCCCGGCGCTGCTCGGGCCGACGGTGCTGCGCACCTCGACGGCCGGGGTCGCGGCCGCGGCGGTGCTTCAGGCGCGTACCGGCCGCTGGTAGGCGCACGGCGGTACGGCCGTGCCCCGCCGCCCGCGGTGGCCCTCCCCGCCCGGCCGCACGGCCGGGCCGTCCGGGCATGCGGCGGACCGGTCGCACGCACTCCCGGCCGGCCGCGCGGCGGACCGGCCCCCGGCCGGCGGCTCAGCCGACCGGGGGACCGGCGCCGGTCAGTGGCTCACCGGGGTGGGCACGCCCTCGCTCGGAGCCGGGGGCTGCTGCTCGTCCGGCTGGGAGCAGCCGGCGGGTGGGCACGGACTCTCCGTCTCACCGGTGGGCTCGGGCGCCGCGGTCGGCGTGGGCGGGCACTCCTCGGTGACGTCGCCCGGCACCGTGGGGCAGCCGTCCGACGGAGTGGGCTTCGGCGTGGGGGTCGCCCTGGGCGTGGGGGTCGCCTTCGTGTTCGGCGCGGCGCTCCTGGAGCGCTCGGTCGTCGGCTCGGGCGGGGGCGGGGGGCTGGACGTCCTGGGGACGGCCGGGACCCGGTTGTCGTTGTTCGACGGCGGGCGCGAGGTGGCCGACATGTCGGGCGCGGTGGACTGGGTGAAGTTCACCTCACCGCTGTAGACCTCCTGGATCACCTGTTCGCGCAGCTGGGGGACCATCATCACGACGGTCGCCGCGCCAAGGACCGCTCCAGTGACGGAGGCGCCGACGCGCCACCACACCAGCCCGCGGAGTCCGCGCAGCCCGCGCCGCTCGATCCGGGCCCGGATGATCTCCAGCCCGTCGGGGGAGGGAACGACCGAGTTCGCCTCCGCGTTGAGGGCACGGCGCAGCAGCTCGCCGTGCTCATCGGGGGACTCGGTCATGACAGTTGCTCCAGTGTGGTTCGTAGGGCGGCCATGCCACGAGCCGTGTGGCTCTTGACCGCGCCTTTGCTGATTCCCATCGCGTGGGCGATCTGTGCTTCGGACAGATCACCGTAGTAGCGCAGGACCAGTGCTTCGCGCTGCCGGGCGGGCAGGGCGCGTAGCGCCTCGATGACGGCGGAGCGCTCGAACTCGCCGATCGCGCCGTTCTCGGCGCTCGGCGCGTCCGGCATGCCCTTGGGGGCGTACTTCTCCACGACCGCCCGGTGCCGCAGCACGGAGCGAGATCGGTTGACGACCGATTGGCGCAGGTAGGCGAGTGCCTTGTCGGTGTCGCGCAGGCGGCGCCAGGCGCCGTGGATGGCGACGAACGCGTCCTGTACGACCTCCTCCGCGGTTGCCACATCGCGGACGAGCAGGACAGCGAGACGCACGAGCGACCGGTAGTGCGCGCTGTAGAGCGCGGTAACGGCCGCATCGGCGTCCCAGCCGACGGGCACCGCCCCGAGCGACCTGTCGGCCACGAGGGTCTCGGTGGTCACATCAGTGGGACGCTCGGCCTTCCCAGAGGGTTTACGCTCTTCCGGTTCATTAGGGGGCATGACCCAGTCGTGTCCTCGGCCCGGCGGCCATGTCGTGCGAATCGCAATGGTCTGTAGTTGTTGAAGTTTTGCACACCCACCATATCCGTGTGGATCTTTCTTCGCTGGGCGTGGACCATCACCGATTGGCAACGCCCGGACCGGATAGGGTGCCCGCATGGTGAGTGAAGCCGACTGCCTGTTCTGCAGGATCGTGGCCAAGGAGATCCCCGCGCGGATCGTGCACGAGACCGGCCGCACGCTGGCCTTCCGTGACGTCGACCCGAAGGCGCCGACCCACGTGCTCGTGGTGCCGAAGGAGCACTACCCCACCGCCGCGGCCCTGGCCGCCGCCGACGACGGGCTCACCGACGAGGTGATCAGGGCCGCCCACGAGGTCGCCGAGCAGGAGGGGATCGCCGAGTCCGGCTACCGGCTGGTCTTCAACACCGGTCCCGGCGCCGGTCAGACCGTCTTCCACGTGCACGGACACGTGCTCGGCGGGCGCGGCCTGAACTGGCCTCCCGGCTGATAACCGGGAGGCGTCACGGGTCCCGTCGCGGATACCATGGCGTAGAAGTCACACTCCGATATCTGGAGGCGAACAGGCCGAAAGGCCCGCCTATGTCCGAGACAAACGATTCCAACAGAACGTCGCCGCGGTCGAAGACCCCCGGGCGCACCCAGGCGAAGGTGGTGATTCCGGACGACCACTCGATGGTCAGCCTGCTGGGCTCGGGCGACGAGCTGTTGCGGGTCATCGAGGGCGCCTTCCGGGCCGACATCCACGTCCGGGGCAACGAGATCACCATCACCGGCAGCCCTGAGGAGAGCGGCACCGTCGTGCGCCTCTTCGAGGAGCTGACCGAGCTCGTCCGCAGCGGCGCCGAGCTCACGGCGGACGCGGTGGAGCGCAGCATCGCGATGCTGCGGATGACCTCCGAGCGCCCCGCGGAGGTGCTCTCCCTCGACATCATCTCCTCCCGGGGCCGGACCATCCGCCCGAAGACGGTGAACCAGAAGCGGTACGTCGACGCGATCGACAAGCACACCATCGTCTTCGGCATCGGCCCGGCGGGTACCGGCAAGACCTACCTCGCGATGGCCAAGGCCGTTCGGGCCCTGCAGGAGAAGAAGGTCAACCGGATCATCCTCACCCGCCCGGCGGTCGAGGCGGGGGAGCGGCTGGGCTTCCTGCCCGGCACGCTGTACGAGAAGATCGACCCCTACCTGCGCCCGCTGTACGACGCGCTGCACGACATGCTCGACCCCGAGTCGATCCCCCGGCTGATGGCGGCCGGCACGATCGAGGTCGCCCCGCTGGCCTACATGCGCGGCCGTACGCTCAACGACGCCTACATCATCCTGGACGAGGCGCAGAACACCTCGCCCGAGCAGATGAAGATGTTCCTGACCCGCCTGGGCTTCAACTCCAAGATCGTCGTCACCGGCGACGTCACTCAGGTCGACCTGCCCGGTGGCACCCAGAGCGGCCTGCGGGTGGTGCAGGACATCCTCGACGGCATCCCCGACATCCATTTCAGCAGGCTGACCAGCGCCGACGTGGTCCGGCACAGGCTGGTGAGCGATATCGTCGACGCCTACGGCCGCTACGACGAGTCGCAGCGGCAGAGCGCGCCGCAGCCGATCAAAGGCGTGGCCAAGCGCCCCCGAGGAAGATCGTGAAAACAGTGGAGAACGACCGGTGAGCATCGAGGTCAACAACGAGTCCGGCGTCGAGGTCGACGAGGGCCTCATCGTCTCGCTGGCCGGCCACGTGCTGGAGCGGATGGACATCAACCCGCTCGCCGAGCTGTCGATCCTCGTCGTCGACGAAGAGGCCATGGCCGTGCTGCACGAGCAGTGGATGGGGGAGCCCGGCCCGACGGACGTGCTGTCCTTCCCGATGGACGAGCTGCGGCCCGGCGGCGGCAGCGGCGCCCGGCAGGAGGGCGACGCCCCCGCCGACCCCGCCCTCCTCGGTGACGTGGTCCTGTGCCCGCAGGTCGCCGCCAGGCAGGGGGCCGAGGCGGGGCACGGCGCCGAGGCCGAGCTCGAGCTGCTGTGCACCCACGGCATCCTCCACCTGCTCGGCTATGATCACGCCGAGCCGGAGGAGCACAAGGAGATGTTCGGCCTCCAGGCCGAGCTGCTCGAATCGTGGCGGGAGGTGCGCGCCCAGCGGTGAACGGTGCCAATGGGTGGTTGTTCTCGGCCGTCGTCCTGGTCGTGGTCGCCGGTCTGATCGCCAGCGCGGAGACGGCGCTGACACGGATCTCACGGGTCCGGGCCGAGGAGTTCGTCCGCGAGGGGCGCCGGGGCGCCCCTCGGCTGCAGGAGATCGTCGCCGATCCGCCCCGATATCTCAACCTGCTGCTCCTGATCCGGCTGAGCTGCGAGATGATCGCCACGGTGATCGTCACGCTGCTGTGCATCGACTGGTTCGGCGACCAGGGCTGGGCCTACACCGCCGCCGCGGCGATCATGATCGTCGTCAGCTACGTCATCGTCGGCGTCTCCCCGCGCACGCTGGGCCGCCAGCACGCCGAGCCGATCGCGCTGGCCGGCGCCCCCCTGGTGTACGGCCTCACCCGGATCTTCGGCCCGCTGCCCAAGCTGCTCATCCTGCTGGGCAACGCCCTGACACCCGGCAAGGGCTTCCGTGAGGGGCCGTTCACCTCCGAGGCCGAGCTGCGCGACCTGGTCGACCTGGCCGAGGAGCGCAGGGTCATCGAGCCGGACGAGCGGGAGATGATCCACTCGGTCTTCGAGCTCGGCGACACCATCGTCCGCGAGGTCATGGTGCCCCGTACCGACATGGTGTTCATCGAGCGCGGCAAGACCCTCCACCAGGGCCTGTCGCTCGCGCTGCGCAGCGGCTTCTCCCGCATCCCGGTGGTCGGCGAGAACGAGGACGACGTCATCGGCATCGCCTACCTCAAGGACATCGTGCGCCGGGTCCAGGAGACGGGCGAGGCGGGCCGCGCCGAGCAGGTCGAGACGATCATGCGTCCGGCCGCCTACGTCCCCGAGAGCAAGCCGATCGACCAGCTCCTGCGGGAGATGCAGGCCCGCCGGATCCACCAGGCCATCGTGATCGACGAGTACGGCGGGACGGCCGGCCTGGTGACGATCGAGGACATCCTGGAGGAGATCGTCGGAGAGATCACCGACGAGTACGACCAGGAGGTCCCGCGCGTCGAGTCCCTGCGGGACGGTGCGGTCCGGGTGACCGCCCGGCTCCCCGTGGGAGACCTGGAGGACCTCTTCGACGCCGAGCTGGAGGTCGACGACGTGGAGACCGTCGGCGGCCTGCTGGCCCACGCGCTGGGCCGCGTGCCGATCGCCGGTTCCGAGGCCGTCGTGAAGGGGCTCAGCCTGACGGCCGAGAGCCTCGCCGGGCGGCGCAACCGGATCGGCACGGTCCTCGTCCGGCGGGTCCCCCCGGAGGAGGCCGACCCGGCCGAGACCGCGTCGGAGCACGACCAGAGCAAGGCCTGAGAGAAGGCCGGGTCGGCGGCGTCCTGGGTGTTTGCCGATGATTGCCGCTTTTGCCGAGTGGGAAGGAAGCAGGTCGGCGGGGGCGGGGGCCCGCGCCCGACATCGGGGGAACGGACATGTGGCGGGGGACTCGGACCCCGGGGGTCCGGGCCGCCGCCGCGGTCGCCGTATGTGGGCTGCTGGCGATGGTCCCGGTCGCGTGCGGCACCGGGCCGGCGCGCTACACCCGGGCGGACGCGAGGGCGGAGCAGGCGCGGTTGCGCGGCCTGCTGCCCGTCCAGGAGGACATGCCGGACGGGTTCTCGGCCCGGCCGAGGGACGGCTGGCGGCCCCCGTTCCGCCCGGAGAACCCCGAGTGCCGGACCCTCCTGAACATGGCCGGCGGCGGCTCTCCGCGCCGTGCCGCCGGGCCCCGGGTCACCGTGACCTACCAGGGCGACGACGTGGGCGAGCTGGCCGGGGTCGCCCTGGTGTCCTACGCCGGCGTGGGCGCCGCCCTCCGCTTCGCCGAGATCTCCGACGCCCTGGACGACTGCCCGGTGGCGACCGGTCCCCTGGCCGGCCGCGGCACCTCGCTGCGGGTCTCCCCCCTGGAGGTGGACGTGCCCGGCGACGTGCGGGCCGGGCGGCTGCGCGGCAGGCTGAACGGCTACCCCTACGAGCTGCACGTGGTCTTCGCCCGCGTCGGCAACACCGTCGTCTCGCTGGTGCACAGCGGGATGGCCGGGATCGACGAGGAGAGCACCCGGCGGCTCGCCCGGCTCATGGTCGGCCGCCTCTCCGCCTGATCCGGCGGCTGAATACCCTTGTGCCGTGAGCGACGCGAACCTCGACCCCGAGGACAACAAGATCATCGTGCTGGCCCGTTCCGCCCGTGCCCGCAACGGCACCGCCGAGGGCGCCGCGGTGCGCGACGAGACGGGCCGGACCTACGTGGCGACCGACGTGGCGCTGCCCTCGCTGACGCTGTCGGCGCTGCAGGTCGCCGTGGCCATGGCCGTCTCCAGCGGCGCGGAGTCCCTGGAGGCCGCGGCGCTGGTCACCGCGGGCGAGGGTCCCTCCCCGGCGGACGAGCGGGCCGTGCGCGACATGGGTGGCGAGCGGCTGCTGGTGGCCGGCCCGGACGGGACACCGCGTCAGAACTGAGCCGACGATCGGGGACAATGGGTGACGTGAGTTCTTCAGCAGCTGATTTCCGCGCCGGTTTCGCCTGTTTCGTCGGACGGCCCAACGTCGGCAAATCAACGCTGATGAACGCGTTGGTCGGCACCAAGGTGGCCATCACCTCCTCCAAGCCCCAGACGACCCGCCGCGTCATCCGGGGCATCGTGCACCGCCCGGACGCCCAGCTCATCATCGTCGACACCCCCGGTCTGCACCGTCCCCGCACCCTCCTGGGCGAACGGCTCGACAGCCTGGTGCTGTCCACGCTCACCGAGGTGGACGTGATCGGCTTCTGCGTGCCTGCCAACGAGCCCATCGGCAAGGGCGACCGGTTCATCGCCGAGAAGCTCACCGCCGTGAAGAAGACCCCGGTCGTCGCCGTCGTCACCAAGTGCGACCTGGCGACCCGCGAGCAGATCGCCGCGCAGCTGCTGGCCGTGTCGCAGCTCGCCGAGTTCGAGGAGATCGTCCCGGTCTCGGCGGAGAGCGGGGAGCGGCTCGACGTGCTGCGCGACGTGCTGGCCGGCAGGCTCCCGGCCAGCCCGCCGCTGTACGAGGGCGGACAGCTCACCGACGAGCCCGAGCAGGTGCTGGTGGGCGAGCTGATCCGGGAGGCGGCCCTGGAGGGCGTCCGCGACGAGTTGCCGCACTCCATCGCGGTCGTCGTCGACGAGATGTTGCCCCGTGAGGGCCGCGACGACCTGCTCGACATCTACGCCCACATGTTCGTCGAACGGCCCTCGCAGAAGGCCATCGTGATCGGGCACAAGGGAAGCCGCCTCAAGGAGGTCGGCAGCCGGGCCCGCGGCCAGATCGAGGCGCTGCTCGGCACCCGGGTCTACCTCGACCTGCGCATCAGCGTCGCCAAGGACTGGCAGCGCGACCCCAAGCAGCTTCGCCGGCTCGGCTTCTACGACTGACGGCGCGGGGCGGGACGGCCGCCCGCGGGGTTCCGCCGTCCCACGCGGGTACGGCGGAGCCGCGTGCCCGTCCTCCCGTGTCGCGGCTCGGCGAGCCGCGCGCCTGCCGTCACGTCCCGGTGCCGGGCAGGCGCGACAGGCCCTCGTCCAGACGCCGCCGCAGCTCGACGGCGTCGGCGGCCAGCGCGGAGACCAGCGTTCCCGGCCCGGCCAGCGGGAGCATCGCCCAGCCGTCCCCGACCGACGAGGCGGGCGCCCGCCCGGTGACCAGGACGCTGCCGACGCAGCGGGCGTCGCCGTAGACCGCGGGGGAGCCGTCGGTCACCGGGTCGCCCACGACGAGTTCCTGACGCAGCAGCGGACCCGCGGGGGTCACCGCGTCGAAGCGGGCGTGACAGCGGCCGGGCCGCTCGCCGTACCGGCCGAAGACGATCTCCTCGCGCCAGGACACCCGGGCGCCCTCCTCCAGCGTCAGCCGTACCGCCGAGCGGTGCAGGCAGCCGGCGGCCAGCACGGTCGGCTCGGGCGCGAACCGCAGCGACGCCCCGGCGCCGACCCTGGCGGTGACGGTCAGCGCCGACTCCCCCGTACCGGGCAGGACGAGCGTGCTCGCGACCGACAGGACCTCCAGCTCGCTGCCCGGACCCACCTCGATGTCGAGGGCCAGGTCGTCGCCGCCGAGCGGACCCGCCGCGGTCGAGACCAGGTGCACCCGGCCCGGCCCGGTACGGCGCAGCGTGAGCGGCGGATCGGACCGCATGGCGACCAGGACGGTCCGGCCGTCCGGACCGCGCTCGGTGACCAGCGCGGCCCTGGCCCGCATCGAGCGTCGTGGCGCGGAAGGGGCGGGGGAGGGGCGGTGCCCTTCCGTACGGCGAGGATCGGCGGGAGGGGTGGGGGAGGGGCGGTCCCCGTCCGTGAGGCGAGGGTGAGCGGGAGACGCGGAGGTGGGGCGGTCTCCGGGAGGCCGGGCCGCCTCCGCGCGATCAGGCGCGGGCGCGGTCATGCTCGCGGGCGAGGTCGTGCCCGTGCTCGTCGGCGTGGCCGTGCTCGTGGCCGTGGGTGCGGCCGTGCTCGTGGGCCCAGGCGTGGACGAGGCCGGAGACCCACTCGGCGACCGCGGGTGCGTCCGGCTCCTCCCGGATCGAGGTGAACAGCACCGGCCTTCCGTCCCGCACGGCCGCCGCGTCCCGGTTCATCACCGTGAGGTCCGCGCCCACCATCGGCGCCAGGTCGGTCTTGTTGATCACGAGCAGGTCCGCGGTGGTCACGCCGGGGCCGCCCTTGCGCGGGACCTT
The DNA here is from genome assembly GCF_042873875.1 of Streptosporangium sp. NPDC004379. Classification (NCBI taxonomy): domain Bacteria; kingdom Bacillati; phylum Actinomycetota; class Actinomycetes; order Streptosporangiales; family Streptosporangiaceae; genus Streptosporangium; species Streptosporangium sp. NPDC004379. The sequence goes on along the minus strand of NZ_JBIAMC010000001.1, from coordinate 665,816 downwards.
GTCGCCTCCCGAAACGTCCAGTACGAAGATCTGCCGGTCGGCCAGACCCCGGCTGAAGGTGGCGGTGAGGTTGTCCCCGCCGCTCTCCACGATCACCAGGTCGAGCGGGCCGAACCGTTCCTCCAGGGACTCCACCGCGTCGAGGTTGGCGGCGATGTCGTCACGAATGGCGGTGTGCGGGCAGCAGCCGGTCTGCACGGCGGCGATCCTCGCCGGGTCGAGCACCCCCGCCGCGCGGAGGAAGTCGGCGTCCTCGGTGGTGTAGATGTCGTTGGTGACCACCCCGAGGCGGAGCGCCGGGCCCAGCGTCCGGCACAGCGCCGCGGTCAGCGCGGTCTTCCCGCTGCCGACGGGGCCACCGATGCCCAGTCGCAGCGCCCGCCCGCGCGGATCGGCCGCCGGGTGGTGGTCGTCGTGGTCAGCGCCCATGAGGGTCACCGTCCCTTCTTTCCCTGGTGGTCTGTCGTGGTGGTCTTCCCGGTGGGCGGCGGTGCCGGCCGGTGCTCCGTCCGGGGCGTCCGTCAGGACGCCCCGGACGTCAGGAGACGAACATCCTCGGCTCGGCGCGGACGTGCCGTTCGGCGAGCAGGTCGAGCGCGGGCGCGGTGGGCGCGGGCAGCCGTTCCCAGGGGTCCGGCGCCCCGGCCTCCCCGGCGGATCCCGAGCCCGGTGTTCCGGGCCTCCCGTCCGGTCCCGGGGCCGGCGCGCCGATTCTCCCGTCTGGTCCTGAGCCCGGTACTCCGGCCTCTTCGCCGGATCCCGGGTCCGGCGGGCCCGCCAGGTGCGCTGCGGAGCCGGTGGCGATCCGTTCCAGGTCGGGGGCGAGGGCGGCGAGGAGCCGGTGGACCGGGACCGGGTCGAGGCCGAGGAGCCTGACCGCCGCCGTGGCGGGGCCGGTGACCGCGGTGTAGGCCGCCGCGAGCGCCGCCTCCGCCGGGGAGCACCCCGCGGCGGCGGCCACCGCGCCGAGCGCGACCGCGTGGTGCGCGCCCGCGGGCGCGGCCCGCGCCAGGTCGTCCAGGATCGGCGACGGCCAGATCCGCCGGGCGCTCCGCAACAGCAGCCTGCCCTGCGTACGGCTCGCCTCCCGCTGCGCGGGCGACGACGTCCGCGCGTCGGCCTCGGCGTCCAGGCGCTCCCACGCGGCGTCCGGAGACGGCCGTCCGTCCGGACGGCTTCGCGCCGGGAGGCCGTCCGCGGACCGTCCCCGGGGGTCCTCCCCGGCGTGATCGTTCCCGGCCCCGTTCCCGGTCCCGATGGTCGTCGCCCCGGCCGTCGCGGCCGCCGCCGTGCCGGCCTCGCGGGACGCGGCGAGGTCGCAGGCCGCGGCGGCGAGACCGGCCGCCACCGCCCCGGCGGTGGCCAGCCGTCCCCGCAGGAACGCGGCCAGGCTCGCGAGATCGCGGACCGCCCCGGCGCGGATCGCCTCCTCGGCGCCCCCCGAGTGCGCGTGCCCCCCGGCGGGCAGCCGGGAGTCGGCCAGCAGCAGCAGCGCGGCGTTCACGCGACGCTCAGAAGAGGAAGTAGCGCTGGGTCATGGGCAGGGTCTCGGCCGGGGCGGGCTCGACCGTCTCGCCGTCCACCCGCACGGTGAAGGTGTCTGGATCCACCTCGATCTCGGGGGTGGCGTCGTTGAGGGGCATGCTCTCCTTGCCCCGGCGGCGGACGTCGGCCACCGGCACCAGGCGCCGCCGTACGGCCAGCCGGTCGGCCAGGCCGTCCTCGATCGCGAGCGGGGCGACGAAGTGGACCGACGTGGCGGCGGCGGTGACCGGGACGGCGCCGAACATCGGACGTGGCAGCACCGGCTGCGGGGTCGGGATCGAGGCGTTGGCGTCGCCCATCTGGGCGTGGGCGATCACGCCGCCCTTGAGCACCAGGTCCGGTTTGACCCCGAAGAAGGCAGGCTGCCACAGCACCAGGTCCGCCAGCTTGCCGGGCTCGACCGAGCCGACCTCCCCGTCCAGGCCGTGCGCCACCGCCGGGCAGATCGTGTACTTGGCGACGTAGCGCCGGGCGCGGAGGTTGTCCGCCGGTCCGTCGCCCGGCAGCGCGCCGCGCCGCCGCTTCATCACATGCGCGGTCTGCCAGGTCCGGATGATCGTCTCGCCCACCCGGCCCATCGCCTGGGAGTCCGAGCCGATCATCGAGATCGCCCCCAGGTCGTGCAGCACGTCCTCGGCGGCCATGGTGGCCGGCCGGATCCGCGACTCGGCGAACGCCAGGTCCTCCGGGACCGAGGGGTTCAGGTGGTGGCAGACCATCAGCATGTCGAGGTGCTCGTCCAGCGTGTTGACGGTGTGCGGACGGGTCGGGTTGGTCGAGGAGGGCAGGACGTTGCGATGCGAGGCGACCCGGATGATGTCCGGCGCGTGGCCGCCGCCGGCGCCCTCGGTGTGGTAGGCGTGGACGGCCCGGCCGCCGATCGCCTTCAGCGTCGACTCCACGAACCCCGCCTCGTTGAGGGTGTCGGTGTGCAGCGCCACCTGCACCCCGGTGGCGTCGGCGACCGACAGGCAGGCGTCGATGGCCGCGGGGGTGCTGCCCCAGTCCTCGTGCAGCTTGAACCCCGAGGCCCCGGCGCGGAGCTGCTCCAGCAGCCCTTCGGCGCCGGTCGTGTTGCCCTTGCCGAGCAGCGCGACGTTGACCGGGTGGGCGTCGAGCGACTCCAGCATCCGGGCGAGATACCAGGTGCCGGTCACCGTGGTGGCCTTGGTGCCCTCGGCGGGGCCGGTGCCGCCGCCGACGATCGTGGTGACCCCGGCCGCCAGAGCCTCGTCGAGGATCTGCGGGCAGATCAGGTGGACGTGGGAGTCGACCGCCCCCGCGGTCACGATCTTCCCGTTGCCCGAGATGACCTCGGTGGACGGGCCGATCACCAGATCTGGGTGGACGCCGTCCATGGTGTCGGGGTTGCCGGCCTTGCCGAGCGCGACGATCCGGCCGTCCCGGACGCCGATGTCGGCCTTGACCACGCCCCAGTGGTCGAGCACGACCGCGCCGGTGATCACCAGGTCGGGGGCGCCCTCGGCGCGGGTGGTCCTGGCCTGGCCCATCGACTCCCGGACGACCTTGCCGCCGCCGAACACGGCCTCGTCGCCGGCGCCCGCCGGGCCCATGGCGAGGTCCTCGGTGACCTCGACGAACAGGTCGGTGTCGGCGAGCCTGATCCGGTCCCCGGTTGTGGGACCGTACAGCGCGGCGTAGCGGGACCGCTCAACGAACATCGGTGCTCCCGTCCATCCCGTCCAGGGGGCCCGCCCACTCCGGGCGCAGGCCGGGCACGATCCGGCGCCCGGCGATCGGCACCAGGGTCACGTCGCGCTCGACGCCGGGCTCGAAGCGCACCGCCGTGCCGGCCGGCACGTCCAGGCGGGTGCCCCAGGCCGCCCGCCGGTCGAACTCCAGGCCGGGGTTGGCGGCGGCGAAGTGGTAGTGCGACCCGACCTGGATCGGCCGGTCGGCGACGTTGACGACCCGGACGGTGACGCGCTCACGGCCGGGGTTGAGCGGCACGGGGGCCTCGCCGTACCGGATCTCGCCGGGGACCATGCGCTCCTCCCGCGCCGTCTCGTGCGGAAGGTCCGTACGCGGTGACGCCTCCCGGGGGACGTCCGTGCGGTCGCCCGCCGTCACGGGATCGGCCAATGGACGGTGACGAGCTTGGTGCCGTCGGGGAAAGTCGCCTCGACCTGCACCGACTCCAGCATCTCCGGCACGCCGTCCATGACGTCGCCCCGGGACAGCACGGTGCGCCCCGCCTCCATCAGCTCGGCGACGGTCCGGCCGTCCCTGGCCCCCTCCATGAGGAAGGACGCGATGACGGCGGTCGCCTCCGGATGGTTCAGCCGGAGACCCCGGGCCTTCCGGCCCCGGGCGACACCGGCGGCGACATGGATGAGCAGGCGTTCCTGCTCGTGTGGTGTGAGCCGCATTGGACGGACCATAAGAACCGGCTGTTACCGAAGTGTTGCACGGTGATGTCCGGGTGGTTTCCGGTCCGGGCCGTCACGGGGGTGAAACCCCGGCAAAGCGCAATTAACATCCGCGATCTTCTCGGGAAACCTTACTCGCCCACCTTGTCGGCAGGTGGATCGGTGCGGGGCCGTACCGGTGGGAACCGGTGAGAGAGGAAGGCACTTGAGGAGAACAGCCTGGCGCTCCGGCGTCACCGCCGCCCTGCTGGCCGTCGCGCTCGCCGCGTGCGGCGGGGAGGCTCCGGCGGGCGGGAACGCCGCCTCCGCCGGCGGCGGCGCGGACGGCGACGGCATCAAGGTCGGCATCCTGCACTCGCTGAGCGGCACGATGGCCATCAGCGAGGTGACGGTCAAGGACGCCGAACTCCTCGCGGTCGAGGAGATCAACGCCTCCGGAGGGGTGCTCGGGAAGAAACTGGTCCCCGTGGTGGAGGACGGCGCCTCCGACTGGCCGACCTTCGCGGAGAAGGCCACCAAGCTCATCCGGCGCGACAGGGTCGCCGCCACCTTCGGCGGCTGGACCTCGGCGAGCCGCAAGGCGATGCTTCCCGTCTTCGAACGCAACAAGGCCCTGCTGTGGTATCCGGTGCAGTACGAGGGCCTGGAGAGCTCGCCGTACATCTTCTACACCGGCGCCACCACCAACCAGCAGATCATCCCCGCGCTCGACTACCTGAAGGAGCAGGGGAAGAAGAAGCTCTTCCTGGTCGGCAGCGACTACGTCTTCCCGCGCACCGCCAACAAGATCATCAAGGCGTACGCGGCGGCCAACGGGATGCAGGTCCTCGGCGAGGAGTACACCCCGCTCGGGCACACCGAGTACGGCACGCTGACCAACAAGGTCGTCGAGGCCGCGCCGGACGCGGTCTTCAACACCCTCAACGGCGACAGCAACGTGGCGTTCTTCAAGCAGCTCACCAGCGCCGGGGTCACCGCCGAGAAGATGCCCGTCCTGTCGGTGAGCGTCGCCGAGGAGGAGGTCAAGGGGATCGGCGTGGACAACATCGCGGGCCACCCGGTCGCCTGGAACTACTACCAGACCACCCAGGGACCGGCGAACGAGAAGTTCGTCGCCGCGTTCAAGGGCAGATACGGCGCCGGCAAGGTCACCTCCGATCCGATGGAGGCCGGCTACAACGCGGTGTACCTGTGGGCCGAGGCGGTGAGGAAGGCCGGGACCACCGAGGTCGAGGCCGTGCGCAAGGCCGCGGGCGGCATCGCCCTGGAACGCCCCGAGGGCCTGGTCACCATCGACGGCGAGAACCAGCACATGTACAAGACCGCCCGGATCGGGGTGGTCCAGCCGGACGGCCTCATCAAGGAGGTCTGGAAGTCCGGCGAGCCGATCAAACCCGACCCCTACCTGAAGGGCTACCCCTGGGCGAGCGGCCTGGCCTCGGGCTGACGCGCGCCCCGGGCCGGCCGTCCGGCCGGGCCGCCCCTGACCGGCTCCGGAGCGCGGCGGTGAACGACCCGCGGCAAGAACCGCGGCGCCGCCGCGCTCCGGAGCCAGACCCCTCGCGGAAAGGGACGAAGGTGGAGGCGTTTCTCAACCAGCTGCCGATCGGCCTGTCGATCGGCGCGGTGCTGCTCCTCATCGCCGTCGGGCTGACGTTCACGTTCGGCCAGATGGGCGTGATCAACATGGCCCACGGAGAGTTCATCATGGCCGGGGCGTACACGGCCTACCTGCTCCAGGGCGTCGCCGGCCGCGACGCGGTGGTCGTGGCGCTGCCCGTCGCCTTCCTGGTCGCCGGGCTCATGGGGCTCCTGCTGGAGTGGGCCGCGATCCGGCACTTCTACGGCCGGCCGCTGGACACCCTGCTGCTCACCTGGGGCGTCAGCCTGGTGCTCCAGCAACTCGCCCGCGACCTGTTCGGGGCGCCCAACGTCCAGGTCCAGGCACCGGACTGGCTGCGCGGCGGGCTCGGCACGCTGCCGTACAACCGGCTGTTCATCCTCGCCCTGGCGGTCCTCACCGTCGTCGCCGTCTGGGCCTACATGAACCGCACCGGCCAGGGACGGCGGATGCGGGCCGTGATGCAGAACCGGCGGCTCGCCGCGACCAGCGGCATCGACACCGGCCGGGTGGACCGGCGGACCTTCTTCATCGGCTCCGGCCTCGCCGGGGTCGCCGGGGTCGCCCTCACCCTGATCGGCCCGGTCGGACCGGCCCTCGGCACCTACTACATCGTCGATGCCTTCCTGGTCGTCGTCGCGGGCGGCCTCGGGCGGCTCCGCGGCGCCGTGATCGCCGCCGCCGGGCTCGGCCTGCTCAACTCCTACGCCGAGTTCTGGACCGACGCCAGCCTGGCCAAGGTCATCGTGTTCGCCGCGATCGTCGCCTTCCTGCAGTTCCGGCCGCAGGGCCTGTTCGTCACCCGATCGAGGGCACTGGTCTGAATGAACCTCACCCATCCGGAAACGCCGGAAACAGCGGAAACACCGGAAACACCGAGGACACGGGAAATGCCGAAGACCCTGAAAACACTGAAAGGGCTGAAAACGCTGAAAGGCCCCGGCGTCTTCGCGGCCGTGGCCGTGCTCGCGCTGGTCGCCGCCCCCCTCCTGCTGGAGCCCTTCCGTCTCGGCCTGCTGGCCAAGTACCTGTGCCTGGCGATCGTCGCCCTGGGCATCGGCCTCGCCTGGGGCCAGGGCGGCATGCTGGCCCTCGGCCAGGGCGTGTTCTTCGGACTCGGCGGCTACGCCATGGGCATGCACCTGAAACTCGCCGACGCCCGGGGCGAACTGCCCGACTTCATGGTGTGGAGCGGCGTCGAGCGACTGCCCGCGCTGTGGAGGCCGTTCACGAATCCGGTGTTCGCGCTGACCGCCGCCGTGGCGGTCCCGACGCTGATCGCCGCCGCGCTGGGCCTTCTGGTGTTCCGGCAGCGGGTCCGGGGAGCCTACTTCGCGATCCTCACCCAGGCGCTCGCCGCCGCGTTCGCCATCCTCCTCGTCGGGCGGCAGGGCCTGACCGGCGGGACCAACGGCCTGACCAACTTCTACGACCTGTTCGGCCTGGACCTGGCGGACGACGCCGTCCAGCGCGGGCTGTACCTCGTGGTCGCGCTCACGCTGGGCCTGCTCTATCTGGGCGCGCGGCAGCTGACCCGCAGCCGCTTCGGCCGCCTGCTCGTCGCGGTCCGCGACGGCGAGGACCGGGTCAGGTTCCTCGGCTACGACCCGGCCCTCGTCAAGACCGTCACCTTCGCGATCTCCGCGGGGATGGCCGGGCTGGCCGGCGCGCTGTTCGTGCCGGTCGTCGGGATCGTCTCCCCGGCGCTGCTGGGCGTGGTCCCCTCGCTGGAACTGGTCGTCGCGGTGGCGGTGGGCGGCCGGTTCACCCTGGCCGGGGCGGTCGCCGGGGCGGTCGTCATGGGATACGCCAAGACCGCGTTCAGCGAGGAGTTCGCCGGCGGCTGGCTGTACCTGCAGGGCACCCTGTTCATCCTCGTGATGACCCTCGCGCCGCGGGGCGTCCTCGGCCTGGCCGCGACGGGCCGGGACGCGCTCGCCCGCAGGCGTGCCCGCCGTACCGAGGCGAGCCCCCGGCCGGGCGGGCCCGGCGCCGGCCGCGTCATGGAGGAGGTCGCGTGACGTCCTCTCCGCGCCGGTGGGAACCGTCCGGCGGGAACCGTTCAGCGGGACGGTTCGGCGAGAACCGGAGGAAGCGATGAACCCGTCCGGCCCCCGGGCATGCCTCCCGGAGGAAGCGATGAGTCCGCCCGGCTCCCAGGCAGGCGTTGACCCGTCCGGCCCCGGAGCGGGCGTTCCGGAGGACCCGATCATTGAGATCCGCGGCCTGTCGGTCGTCTTCGACGGCTTCCGCGCCGTCGACGGCGTCGACCTGACCGTCGGGCGGGGGGAGCTGCGGTTCCTCATCGGGCCCAACGGCGCGGGCAAGACGACGCTCGTGGACGCCGTCACCGGCCTCACCCGCCCCACCGCCGGGGAGATCAGGTTCGCCGGCCGTGACCTGGCGGGTCTGCGCGAGCACCGGATCGTACGGCTCGGCGTCGGGCGGACCTTCCAGACCTCCGTGGTCTTCGAGGAGCTCACGGTGCTGGAGAACCTCGACCTGGCCGCGTCGTTCCGCCGTACGCCGTGGTCGCTGCTCCGGCGTCGGCGCGGCGTCGGTGAGGCCGTCGCCGAGGCGCTGGAGACGACGGGCCTGGGCCCGATGGCGGAGCGGCCCGCCGGGGTGCTCTCCCACGGGCAGCGGCAGTGGCTGGAGATCGGCATGCTGCTCGCGCAGCGGCCCCGGCTGCTCCTGCTGGACGAACCGGTCGCCGGCATGTCGCAGGGCGAGCGCGAGCGCACCGGCGAGCTGCTGACGTCGATCGCCCGCGAGCGCACGGTGGTCGTCATCGAACACGACATGGAGTTCCTGCGCAGGTACGCCTCGCGGGTCACGGTCCTGCACGAGGGCCGGGTCCTGGTCGAGGGGCCCGTGGAGCAGGTCCGCGAGGACCCCCGGGTGCAGGAGGTCTACCTCGGGAGGAGGAGCGGCGATGCTGTCGGTACGGGATCTTGACGCCGGGTACGGCAGGGCCCGGGTGCTGTCCGGGGTCGGCCTGGAGGTGGAGCCCGGGACGCTCGTCTGCGTGATGGGCCGCAACGGCGTCGGCAAGACCACCCTGCTCGACACGGTGATGGGCGTGCTCCCGGCCACCGCCGGGTCGGTCGTCTTCGACGGGCGCGACGTGACCCGTCTCGCGCCCCACGAACGGGTACGGCTCGGCATGGGCTACGTCTCCCAGGGGCACGCGGCGTTCCCCCAGCTCAGCGTGCTCGGCAACCTTCAGGTCGCCCTGGAGGCGGCCGGCGGGCCGAAGGAGGCGCTGGAGGAGGCGCTGGAGGTCTTCCCCCGGCTCAAGCCCCTGCTGAAGCGCCACGCCGGGTTCCTGTCCGGCGGCCAGCAGCAGCAACTCGCCATCGCCCGTGCCCTGGTCGCCCGCCCCAGGATGCTGATCCTGGATGAGCCCACCGAGGGCGTCCAGCCGTCCATCGTCATCGAGATCGAGGAGGCGATCGAGCGGCTACACGCCTCGGGGCTCGCCGTACTGCTGGTGGAGCAGTACGTGGACCTGGCGCTGCGCCTGGCCGACCGCTTCCTGATCCTCGACGCCGGACGCGTCGTCCGCGCCGGCCCGGTCGCGGAGCTGCGGGACGAGGAGGTCCAGAGCCTGCTCGCGGTCTGACCCGGTCTCCCGCCCGGCGGCCGGACGGGCAGGGTCCGTACGGCCCGCCACGGGCGGACGCCTGAGAGCGGGCCGACAGGGGCGGACGCCTGAGAACGGGCCGACAGGGCCGGGACCGCACGGAGCCGGGTGCGTACGGAGCCGGGACCGTACGGACCGGGAAGGCGTCCGTCAGGAGCGGGCCTCGAAGGAGTTGAACGCGACGTCCAGCCCGGGACCGCCGCGCCGGCCCCGGGCGAAGACACCGATGGAACCGGCGGCCGGCGGCCGGGCCCGGTCCACCTGGGAGACGACCTCCTTGCCGTTGACCCGCAGGCTCAGCGTGGTCCCGGTCGCGCCGCCGCGGCAGACCGCCTGCAGGACGGTGAGCCGTCCGGGACGCAGGCCGGGGACGCGCCGCACCGCCGACGGAGCCTTGCCGCTCCGGGTGATCGAGGCGTCGCCGTCACCGGTGAGCGCGAACTCGTAACGCTCGGCCGTCCCCTTCCGGCCGCGGCAGAACACCCCGAAGTCTCCCTTGCCGGAGATCAGGCGCACCTTCACGGTGATGACGGTGTTCCGCAGCGAGGCGGTGACGGGGGCGGTGACCGGGAGGTCCGCACCGGCCCGGACGGTGAGCCGGTAGGCGCCGTGGTCCGGCCGGTGCTTCCCGGCTTTCCCCGCCGCCGTGCTGCTCCAGCCGCCGGCGGCGCCGAAGTCGTCCTTGAACGGCAGGGTGCGCGCGGTGGAAGGCCGGGCGGTGCGCTTCGCGGGCGACGGGGACGGTGACGGCGACGGCGACGCCGTCACGGGGGCGGGGGAGCCCGTGGGGGCGGGCCCGGCGCTCTCCGGGGCGCTGGGCCGGGCCTGTGACGCGACGTCGCCGGTCGCCGGGTCCCGGGGGAGGAGCCAGGCGACCCCGGCGATGACCCCGGCGAGGACCAGTCCCGCAACCGCGGGGATGAGATGCCGCCTGACCTGCCGCGCCGTGTCCGGAACCGCCTCATCGGCCCGGCGGGCCGCATCGGTACGGCGAGCCGTGCCCACGACGGCGGGGGCCGCGCCCGCGTACCCGGGGACGGCCGGTACGGCGGGCGGCGGGGCCTGTCCCGGGACCGCCGTGACGGGCGGCGGGGCGGCTTCCGGACGGGGCACGGGCGGCGGGGCCTGTCCCGGGACCGCCGTGACGGGCGGCGGGGCGGCTTCCGGACCGGGCACGGGCGGGGAGACCGGCTCCGGAACGACCGGCGACCGGACCGGCGCGGGGCCCGCGCCGGGCGGCCTGGGCGGGACCGGCGCGGCGGCCGGGTCGCTGACGCCCGTCAGGGCGCGGACGATGTCGCGCACGTCCGGGCGGCGGGCGGGATCCTCGGCGAGGGCGCTCGCCACGAGATCGCGCAGCGGGCCGTGCAGGCCGGTCAGGTCGGGCCGGAGGCGGACGACCCTCGCGGTCTCCTCGGGGTCGCCGGCGTCGGCGTCGCCGTACGGTTCGTGCCCGGCACGGCCGTACGGATCACGTCCCGTCGCCGCGTACAGGACGGCCGCGCCCCAGGAGAACACGTCCGACGCGGCGGTGGCCGCCTCGCCGCGCGCCCGTTCCGGCGGCGCGGCCTCGCCGGGGACGTCGCGGAGGGGGAGGCCGGCGAGACCGAAACCCCCCACCCTCGGCCCGAGGGGGCTCAGCAGGATGCCGGACGGCGTCAGCCGCCCGTGCGCGATGCCCGCGGCGTGGATCGCCTGCAGGGCGACGGCGACGGACACGGCCAGCGAGCCGAGGCCCGGCCCGGCCAGGGGCCCCTGGTCCCCGACCCGCTCACGCAGGGAGGGGCCTTCGACGTGCTCGGTGACGACGTAGGCGCGGTCACCGTCGAACCCCGCGGAGAGCACCGGGACGACGCAGCGCGGGGCGACCCGGGACGCGGCGCCCGTCTCCTGCTGGAACCGCCACCGGACGCCGGGATCGGCGGTCAGGGCCGGGTCGAGGACCTTGACCGCGACCTGCCGTCCACCGGGGTCGTGGGCGAGGAGGACCTCGCCGGCGGCGTCCTGCCCCAGCCTGCCGGTCACGTGGTACGGCCCGATGATGAGATCCATCCCGTCCAGCATCCCCCCAACGGGTTCACCCGGCAGGGGAATCGCCTCCTTAGCTGCGGTCGAAACGGGCAGAGCTCGTTCGTCGCCCGCCCCGGCCGGGGAAGCCGGGGAAAGCGGGAAGCCGCTCCTCTCGGGGGAGCGGAGGAGTCGTCCTCCGCTCCTGACATTCGGTACTGGATCTTAGGGGGTATTCCGGTCACTTCGCCGGGAGGCGGTTTGATCTCGTATTGATGAAGGGCCTCCTCACAGCCGGTGCCACGCCCTAGCCTGCCTAATGAGCAGGGGGTTCGTGGGATTATGACCGAAGAGCACGAGGGCGTGACGGCACCGTCCGGGAAGGCGGGTCTTTTCGCCGGGAAGCTGCGGCGCCCCGGCGAGAAGGCCGGCCCCGTGCCCGATCCCGTACCCGATCCCGTACCCGATCCCGTGCCCGACCCGGCCCCGCAGCCGGAGCCGCCACCGGTCAAGAGGTTCCGGATCTTCCGGCTCGTCGGCTGGGTGGCCCTGGTCATGGCCGCGGTCGTGGTCGGCACGTCCATCCTGCTGGCGAACGGGCCGCCCACCGAGGCGGAGCTGCGGGAGCGGGCCGGGCTGTTCAGCAAGGACCGGCTCCGGATCGGCGTGAAGTCCGACACCCCGGGCATCTCACTCCAGGAGAAGACGGGCAGGCGTGCCTTCAAGGGGTTCGACATCCAGATCGCCTACATGATCGCCGCCGACCTGGGCTTCTCGCCGGACAAGATCGACTTCCTGTCCATCGAGACCGAGGACAGGGCACGTATGCAGGCCAAGGACGACCAGGGCCGGTTCGTCAAGGTGGACCTGGTGGTCGCCACCTTCAGCGTGACGCCCGATCGGCGGAAGGACGCGGCCGTCGGGTTCTCCACGCCCTACCTGTACACCGAGCAGTCCGTGGTGACGAGGTCCGACTACCCGGGGAAGATCACCTCTCTGGTGGATCTGGAGGGAAAGCGCGTCTGCACGCTCGGCAGCTCCACCTCCGCGATCGAGCTGGAGAAGGCGACCGGGGCCAAGGCCACCGCCCGCAACCTGATCAGTGACTGCATCGCCGATCTGAAGGCGGGCAGGTTCGAGGCGGTGACCACCGACGCGGCGATCCTGGCCGGGTTCGTCGCGGAGTCCGGTGGGAAACTCGTCCACCACGACATCGCACTGGAGAAGACCGAGATGTGGGCGGTCAACACCGGCCCCAACAGGGCGCTGCGCGACCTGGTCGACCTCGCGCTCTACCGCTCCTACGCCGACCCTCGGGACCAGCGGTGGGAGCAGGCGTACCAGATGTACATCGACCCGCTGCTGGCGGCCAACCCCGGCATCAACGTCGCACAGGCGCAGCAGCCCTGCGCGCTGCCCCCGCCGGTGCGCAGGTGGCCGTGGGAGCGGACGCTTCCCGTCCAGGAGTGCTCGACCAGTTGATCGGCATCGGGCGGACCAAGCGCACGTCCAGAATCCACCCCAGGAACCAGGAGTGGCTGCTCGCGCTGCTCCCGGCCTTCCCCCTGGTCCTGCTCATCATGCGGCTGTGGTACGCCAGCCGTCAGGACACCCAGACCCTGCTCCTGCTGGTGCAGAACATCAGCCCGCTGGGCCTGCTCACCGCCGTGCTGCTGACGACCGTGTGGATCCTGCCGGTCCTCGTCCTGTGCGGGCGGATGCTCGGCGCCCTGTACTGGATCAGCACGAGGGACTGGAGCGGCGCGAACCGCTCCTCCTGGCTGCTGAACGCCACCGAGCGCCTGCCGGGCTGGGTGGTGGTGCTGGCGGTGGTGGTGGGCCTGGTCTCCTGGGAGCTGCGGTTCCTGCCGACGCTGGAGATGCTGGCGCTGGCCACCGCCGGGCTGACGGTGCGCGACCGCTTCCCCGGCAGGGAGAGACTGCGGGTGGTCGTCTGCTACGCCCTGCCCGTGGCGGCCGCCGTGCTCGTCTACGCCGCGCTGTGGCCCGCCATCGGCCAGGCGATCGCCGCGCGGGACACGACGACCTCGGTCCTGCTCATCCTGCCGCCGGGGATCGCGGGCCTGCTGACCGGTCCGGTGCCGCGGGTGCTCGCGCGGCTCCTCACCCACGGGCTCGCCGTCGTCGTGGCGGTCTTCGCGCCGTTCCTGGTGGGCGTGGTGGTGATGAAGGCGCCGATCCTGCCGCTGACGGCGTTCCAGATGAAGGCGGACAAGGGGCGGGACACGCCGAGGGTGCTCGTGGGCTACCTGGTCGCCAGCGACGACCAGATGGTGACCGTACTGGGGGCCGACGGCACCGTGAGCTTCGTCCGCGGCGACAGGCTGGAGTCGAAGGTGCTCTGCCCCGACCCCGACCAGGCCCCCCGGACCTGGGTGAACCTGCACGGCTGGTACGTCGAGAAGAGCATGCTGTCGTGGCTGGCCCCGGCCCCGCCGGAGAGACCGGCCGATCCGCGCTGCCAGGGCCGCTCCGCGGACTGAGCGGGGTTCCCGGTCCTTCCCGCCCGCCGTACGGGCAGCGCACGACACGTCCCGGCCGGCCCCGCCGTACGGCGGTTTCCCATCGCGGAGACGGAGGTTTCTCGCAATGGTTCCGGCCCTGAACGGGCGACTAGCGTCCGGCGGGTGTCTCTGAGAACTCTCATCGCGATCTGCATGGCCGTACTTCCCGCGGCCGGTGCCTTCCTGCCCGGGACCCCGCCCGGAGCCGCCCCGCCCGGAGCCGCCCCGCCCGGCGGCGTCACCCCCGCGGCGATCACCGCGTTCGTCGAGGACTACCGCGAGGAAACGGGGCTGCCCGGGGCGGCCGTGGTGGTCACCAGGGGCACGGAGGTCGTCCACGCCGCGGGGTACGGCGTGACCGCCGCGGGCGCACCGGTGACGGCGGACACCCCCATGCCCGTCGCCTCGGTCAGCAAGTCCTTCACCGCCCTGGCCGTGATGCGGCTGGTGGAGGCGGGCAGGCTCGGGCTCGACGACCCGGTCCGCCGCCACCTGCCCGAGTTCACGATGGCCGACCCCAGGGCGGCGAAGATCACCGTACGGCAGCTGCTCCACCAGACGTCGGGCATGGCGGACACGGCGTTCCACGAGCGGAGCCTGCCCCAGCCCACCACGCTGAAGGGCGCGGTGGCCCGGCTCAGGACGGCGAGGCTCGCCACGGAGCCCGGGACCGCCTTCAGCTACCACAACACGAACTACCAGGTCGCCGCCCGGCTCGTCGAGGTGGTGAGCGGCCGGTCGTTCGCCGGATACCTCGACGCGCACGTGTTCGCCCCGCTCGGCATGCGCCACAGCCGGACGGTCGACACCGACCGGGACCTGCCGCCCGCCTCACGTGGCCACCTGTACATCCTCGGCCGGGCCGTCGCCCTGCCGGAGCCCACCGCGTTCGGCAACGGCTCCGGCGGCGTCCTCACCACCGCGAACGACATGGCCCGGTGGCTGATCGCGCAGCGGGACGGCCGCATCTCCCCGCGGACCGTCGAGGAGATGCGCACCCCCTCCGCGCAGAACGACGAGTACGCCCTCGGCTGGATGCTCGGCGAGACGGAGCGCGGCACCCCCGTCGTGGAGCACGGCGGCGACCTGTTCACCGCCACCGCCGGGCAGCTGCTGATGCCGGCGTCCGGGTACGGCGTCGCCGTCATGGCGAACACCGGCATGGCCTTCGCCGACGCCGGAGCCCTGATGGACGGCCTGGTGGCCCTGATCGAGGGCGCGACGCCGGAGATCCCCGCCACGCCCTTCCTCGTCACGGACCTCGTGTTCGCGCTGCTGATCCTGGCGACCGCCGGGCCGGCGGCACGCGGGGTGGCCCGCTCCGGGAGGTGGGCCGCCCGCCGGAGCGGGTGGCGGTGGTGGCTGGGGCTGCTGCCCTGGCTGGCGCCGCTCGCGCTGTGCGCGGCCGTCGTGCCGGTCTTCCGGATCCTCGCCCGGGGGAGCGACATCTCCTGGATCCAGGTGGCCTACCTCTACCCGACCTTCATGGCCTGGCTGGTGACGGCCGCGGTCGCGGGCTCCGTGCTGGTCGCGGCGCGCCTGGTTCAGACGTCGAGATACCGCAGGACCGCCAGCACCCGGCGGCTGTAGCCGGGGGTCCGGTCAAGGCCGAGCTTGTCGAAGACGGCGTTGACGTGCTTCTCGACCGTGCTCTGCGACACGTGCAGCCGCTCGGCGATCGCGGTGTTGACCATGCCCTGGGCCAGGTGCTCCAGGACGGCCCGCTCGCGGCCGGTCAGCGTGTCCAGCGGGGCACGGGCGAGCAGCCGCCTGACCACCTCGGGATCGAACACCGTGCCGCCGGAGCCGATCCGCTCCAGCGACGCGAGGAACCCGGCCACTTCCGACACCCGGTCCTTGAGCAGGTAGCCGAGGCCCTCCCCGGGGCCGGCGAGGAGCCGGGAGGCGGAGGACGGCTCGACGTACTGCGACAGCACGAGCACCCCGACGCCGGGCCACCGGCCGCGGATCTCCAGGGCGGCCCGCAGCCCGTCGTCGGTGTGCGACGGCGGCATCCGCACATCGACGATCACCGCCTCCGGCCGGGCCCCGGCCATGGACTCCAGGAGCGCGGCGGCGTCGCCCACGGCCGTCACCTCGTGCCCGGCGTCCCGCAGCAGCCGGGCCAGCCCCTCGCGGAACAGCACGGAGTCGTCGGCGAGGATCAGGCGCACGGCAGCCTCGCGGTCACCGTCGTCGGGCCGCCGGGCGGGCTGTCCACGGTGAACGTCCCGTCGAGCGCCCGCACCCGCCGGGCCAGCCCGGCGAGGCCGCCGCCGTCCGGGTCGGCGCCGCCCCGGCCGTCGTCGGAGACCGTCACGGTCACCTCCTCCTCCGTCGCGCGCAGGCCGACCATGATCGCGCCCGCCCCGGCGTGCTTGTTGGCGTTGGTGACGGCCTCCCTGACCATGAAGTAGACGCAGGTCTCCCGCTCCGGCGCGAGCCGCCCGGGTGAGTGGCAGGCGACCGTCACCGGTACCGCGGAGCGATGCGCCACCTCGTCCAGCGCGGCGCGCAGGCCCCGCGAGTCCAGCTCCGCCGGATAGATCCGCCACGCCACGTCACGCAGCTCGTCGAGCAGCCGCCGCGCCTCGGAGTACGCCTCGTCGATCAGGGCGGGCTCGGACGCGTGCCGTGCCCGCCCCAGCAGCATCGCCAGCGTCACCCCGCGTTGCTGGACCCCGTCGTGCAGGTCGCGCTCGATCCGGCGGCGCTCGTCGTCGACGGCCCGCACGATCCCGGAGCGCGAGGCGGTCAGCTCGGCGATCCGGCCTCTCATCACCTCGTCCCGCCCGAAGGGCGCGAAACGGTCGGCCAGCCTGCGCTCCAGGCCCACCAGGACGGCGCCCCAGCCGACGGACAGCGCCAGCGCGGTCAGGCCGAGGACGATGCCGTACACCGAGCTGTCCCCGGTCACCCGCACGCCGGGCAACCGGAGGGGGATGGGATGGGCCTCACCCGAGACGAGCTGCCCCGCCCCGCCGTACAGCAGGAGGGTCGCCAGGAACACGCCCGCGAAGGCGAGGTAGCCGCCCAGGACGCCGAGGACGCCCCGCAGCAGGAGATAGGCGCGCCCGCCGCGCCCGCCGGAGCCGCCGACGCGGCGGTGGTCGTACCAGGAGGCCAGGCGGAGCCGTTCCAGGCCGACCAGCGCGGCCGTCGCCCTCCGCGCGCGCTCGCCCCCGACCGCCCAGGAGACGCAGACCCACCCCAGCCCGGCCAGGCCGGTCGGCACGCCGGTGGCCACGCCGACGGCTCGTCGCAGCGGCGACATGAGGGCTCGGCGCATGGGCCGCAGTCTAACCACGCGGACCGCGCCGGCCACGGGCGACCACGGGCGGCGGGACGGCCGGACGGCGGCTCCCGCCGGCTGCTACTGGCGGTAGCCCTCGACCTCGCCGACCGGGCGCGGCGCCGCCGAGTCGGGGTCCTCCCCGGCGTCCCGGCGCGCCCGGCGCTGCCGCAGCAGGTCCCATGCCTGGTCGAGCGCCTCCTCGACCTGCCGGACCCGGTTGTTCTCCTCGTACGAGGAGATCCCGCCGGAGGCCAGCCGCCGGCGCAGGTCGTGCTCCTCCTCGATGAGGTCGTGGATGTGGGCGAGGATGTCGGTGTCCTTCATGGGTCTCCCCGATTCGGATTCGGCGGTAGCGTCAATCTAACCCGGCCGGTACGGCTCTGTCCTGAGCGGGGTTTCCTCGGCTGACGATGTCGTCCCACACCCCCCGTGAGCTGGGACGTCTCGATTCATGAGATCCGCAGGCGTGGATTTGGGACGGTCTGCTAACGTGCTAGACATGCTGCGCGGGCTGCTTCTTAGCTGCCGCGACGAGGGCCTGTAAGAGGTCGGCCCCCTCGTCGCGGAGCGAGCCATGCGCGTCGGCCACGATCGTTTCCCACGTCGAGGAGCCATTGCATGTATCCGCAGCAGCAGCCCAGTCCCATGCCGTTCCGGCGTTATCAGCCCTTCGTCCCGGTCAGGCTCGACGACCGCACCTGGCCCGGCAAGGTCATCGAGACCGCGCCCCGGTGGTGCGCGGTGGACCTGCGTGACGGCAACCAGGCGCTGATCGACCCGATGGACGCCCACCGCAAGCTCAAGATGTTCGAGCTGCTGGTGCAGACCGGCTACAAGGAGATCGAGGTGGGCTTCCCCGCCGCCTCGCAGACCGACTTCGACTTCGTACGGCAGATCATCGAAGAGGACCGGATCCCCGAGGACGTGGTGATCCAGGTCCTGACCCAGGCCAGGCCCGAGCTGATCGAGCGGACCTTCGAGTCGCTGCGCGGCGCCAGGCAGGCCATCGTCCACCTGTACAACTCCACCTCCACGCTGCAGCGCCGCGTGGTGTTCGGCCAGGACCGCGAGGGCATCACCGCGATCGCGGTCGAGGGCGCCAAGCTCTGCAGGAAGCTGGCGGCCGAGCTGGAGGACACCGAGATCTACTTCCAGTACTCGCCCGAGTCCTTCACCGGGACCGAGCTGGAGTACGCCGTGGAGGTCTGCAACGCCGTCAACGACGTCTGGCAGCCCACCCCCGACCGCAAGGTCATCGTGAACCTGCCGGCCACCGTGGAGATGGCCACCCCCAACGTCTACGCCGACCAGATCGAGTGGATGCACCGCAACCTCGCCTACCGCGACTCGATCGTGCTGTCGCTGCACCCGCACAACGACCGGGGCACCGCCGTGGCCGCCGCCGAGCTGGGCTACATGGCCGGGGCCGACCGCATCGAGGGCTGCCTGTTCGGCAACGGCGAGCGCACCGGCAACGTGTGCCTGGTCACGCTGGGGATGAACCTGTTCTCCCAGGGCGTCGACCCCGAGGTCGACCTGTCCGACATCGACGAGATCCGCCGGGTCACCGAGTACTGCAACCAGCTGCCGGTCCACCCCCGCCACCCCTGGGGCGGCGAGCTGGTCTACACCGCCTTCTCCGGGTCCCACCAGGACGCGATCAAGAAGGGCCTGGAGCACCTGGAGCGCGACGCGGCCGCCGCGGGCGTCCCGGTGGACGAGTTCCCGTGGGCGGTGCCGTACCTGCCGATCGACCCCAAGGACATCGGCCGCACCTACGAGGCGGTCATCAGGGTCAACAGCCAGTCCGGCAAGGGCGGCGTCTCCTACATCATGAAGGCCGACCACAACCTCGACCTGCCGCGCCGCCTGCAGATCGAGTTCTCCCGGGTCGTCCAGGCCCGCACCGACACCCTCGGCGGGGAGGTCAACCCGGCCGAGATGTGGGAGGTCTTCTCCGACGAGTACCTGCCGAACCCGGCGCGCCCCTGGGGCAGGCTGGGCCTGCTCGCGCACCGCGGCGTCTCCACGGTCGACGAGAAGGACGTCATCAGCGTCGACCTGCGGCTGGACGGCGAGATCCGCGAGGCCGAGGGCGTGGGCAACGGCCCCATCTCCGCCTTCTGCGACGCCCTGACGCGGATCGGCTTCCCGGTGCGCGTCCTGGACTACGCGGAGCACGCCATGAGCGCCGGCACCGACGCCAAGGCGGCCTCCTACATCGAGTGCGAGGTGGCGGGCCAGGTGCTGTGGGGCGTGGGCATCGACTCCAACACCACGACCGCCTCGCTCAAGGCCGTCATCTCCGCCGTCAACCGCGCCGCCCGCTGAGGGTTCAGGTCCCGTCCGGGCCCACCCGCCCGGACGGGACCTGACCGCGCCGGCCGTACGGCGTGCTCCGGGCACCCCCGTACGGCTCGCGGGGGAGTCGCGGGCCCTTCCGGGCCGCGGGGCGGGTGCTCAGGTCGCGGACACCGGTACGGCGGCGGCGCGGGCCTTGTCGAAGTTGGCGACGTAGCGCCGGTAGATGGTCTTGTCGTTGAGCCGCAGCATGGTCTCGTCGTTGCGGCGCAGCGACGTCTCGTTGTAGTTGTGGCTGCCGGTGAAGACCCAGCGGGCGTCGCGGTCCCCGTCGTAGGAACCCTCGACCAGCAGGTACTTGGAGTGGATGCGACCGGGCAGCGCGTTCCCGTCGCCGAGGGCGCGCAGCTCGACGCGGGGCTCGGCCAGCAGCAGCCGCCTGACCTCGTCGTCCATGATCCCGTAGACGATCTGCACCGAGCAGCCCTGGGCGGCGAGATCGCGGAGCCGCTCGGGGATCGCGACGCGGTAGGCGTCCCATTCCGACATCCCGACGCGGAGCTTCGTGCGGCCCTCGCAGGAGACCTTGTCGAGGTACTCGACGACGGGGTCGGTGGAGGCGTCCGTGCCCGCCCGCGGGAAGAAGTGCGCCCGCACCGAGCCGCCGGCCGCGCCGGTGTTGACGACGCGGTAGTAGTCGAGGTTCTTCCGCTCCGCCGCGAGGTCGGCGAAGTAGCCGTCGTACGCCTGGTACAGCCGCCGGTTGCCGGGCAGGACGACCGCGTTGTTCCAGTACGTCGTGGAGTTCAGGTCGGTGAGGTTGGCCGACGACTGCACGACCACGTTCGAGGCCCGGCCCGTCCGGGAGAACGTGTAGAACTTGTTGTGCTGCCCCTTGTCCCCGATGCAGGCCGCCGTGCCGCCCGACATCGGGCCGGTGCAGACGTGCACCCACGATCCGGCCGAGGTGTCCGTGCCCAGCTCGGCCGCCAGCCGCGACGCCACGGTGGCTCCGCGCTTGTCGCCGTCCAGGATCACCCGCACCTCGACGCCGCGCCGGTGGGCCTCGGCGAGCTCCTCGGCGAACTCCGTGCCGGCCGTACCGGACATGACGAAGTGCGCGACCTGGATCCGCGCCCCCGCGGGAGTCTGGTGGACCAGGCCGCAGAGCCTGCGCACGATGGCGGCCGGGTCGCCCCCGACGGGCTCGCTGAAGACGGCGTCCGTGGTGACCGGGGTGTCCGGGGCGCTCGCGCAGACGCCGCCGCTCGCCGCGGTCGTGCCGCCCGTCGCGGTCATGCCGGTCGCCGGGGTCGTGCCGCCCGGTGCGGTCGTGCCGTCCGCCGCGGCCACGCCGGCTCCGGTGATCGTCGCGGTGGTCATGGCGGCCGCCGCGGCCAGTGCGGACAGGAACCTTCTCGGCATGGATCACTCCTCACAGAGCGACGGAATCAGCCTCATCCGTCGTATTTCTCGAACGGGACGGTCTTTTGGAGACGGTACGCCGCCGGGTAGTGCATTGCACGACCGATTCGGCGCTGGTTTCCGCGTCCCGGCAGAGATCCTGGACGGGCCGGTGGCGGGTCCGGGAACGACGGCCTGAAGCCCGGGACAACGGCGGGCGAACTTCCCAGTGTGATTCACCTCTCTTCGGGAGACCTGAACCGCGTGTGGGGCGGCCGACCCCGGTTTCCGCAGAATGAAGTTCCACCCAGAAGGGTTGCGGCCCACACGTCGGGTACGGCAGTCCCCGCCGCAATGGAACGCGGCGGGCCGCCGGGGAACCGGACGGCCCGCCGCTCGGGGACAGGGGAAAGACATGCGACGCAACACCATCGTGCGCTCCGTACACGATCTCGGCATGGCCGCCTGGTTCGGCGGATCGCTGATGGGCGCCGTCGGTCTCAACGGCGCCGCCTCGGCGGTCGACGACAGGAGCGAGCGGACGAGGGTGGCTAACGTCGGATGGAGCCGGTGGACACCGGTCAACGCCGCGGGCATCGCCGCCAACCTCCTCGGCTCGGCCGCCGTGCTGGCGGCCAACAAGGGCCGCGTCGCGACCCAGAGCGGCGTAGGGAAGAGCAGCACCGCCAAGGCGGCGCTGACCGCGGGGGCCATGGTCGCCACCGCCTACGGCAGGGCACTGGGAAAGAAGCTGGAGCGGGCGGGCGACGTGCCCGCCGAGGGCTCCCTGGAGCCGGGTAAGGAGACCCCGGAGGACGTCGCCCGGGTGCAGCGGCGGTTGCGCGTCGTGCAGTGGGTCATCCCCGCCATGACCGGCGGCCTCGTCGTCCTGAACGCCCTGCACGGCGAGCAGCAGCGGCCGAACCAGGTCTTCGGCGGCATCGCGCGCCGGGTGCTCGGCAGGGGATAGGGACGCGCCCCCGGCACGTCCCGTGTGCCGGGGACGCGGTCTCCGCGACCGTCGTCGCGGGGACCCGTCGTCCGCCGGCCGGGCGGGGAGCCCTCAGCCGCCGTGGGCGCCGTGGAACGGCGTGGTCACGCCCTCGTAGTCCAGGTGCAGGACCATCCCCTGGTCGGCGTGGGCGAGGTTGTGGCAGTGGTTCATCCACATGCCCGGGTTGGCGGCGCGGAAGGCGACCTCCCACACCTCGCCGGGACGCACGTCGAAGGTGTCCAGCCACAGCGGGCTGCCGCCCGTCGCCCGCCCGTCACGGGAGAGCACCAGCACCCGGTGACCGTGCAGGTGCCAGGGATGGGTGTCACGGCTCCGGTTGACGACGGTGAAGCGGACGAGCTCGCCGTCCCTGACGACCTGGGTGGGGATGGACGGGAACGCGCGGCCGTTGACCGTGTGCGCGTACATCGGCCGGCCGCCGGAGAACGTCAGGCCGCGGTCGAGCACGAGGGTGAACCGCCGGTCGAAGCGGCTGCCGGAGCCGAACGGCGTGCCGGCCGGGGTCCCGTACCGGGTGATGTCGAGCTCCGGCCAGCTCGCGCCGTCCCCGGCGCTCCCCGCTGATCCGGCGGTCCCGGAACCGGCCCCCGAGGCGGTTCCGGGTCCGGACCCCGGAGCGGGCGTCGAGGCGCCCCCGGAGGCGGGGTTGCCCTCTCGCGATGACAGCGGTGACAGCCGCAGCCCCTCCGTACGGTCGTCCACCGCGAGCAGCACCGTCCGCGCCGCGGGCATGGTGAACGCCAGGTCGTAACGACCTCCCGCGGGCAGCCGAAGCCCGGTCCTGCCCAGCTCGCCGGGGCCGTTCAGGTCCTGCCCGTCCACGGCCACCAGCCGGTACGGCGTGCCCGCCAGGGTGAACCGGTGCGGCGTGTTGTCGGTGTTGACCAGACGGAGCCGTACGGGGGTCCCGGGGGCGGCGGACCGCTCGATCGTCCGGTCCTGGTCGCCGAGCACCGTCGCGCCCCCGAAGGTGTGCACCGGCAGCGTGAGATCCAGTCCCGCCGCGGACGCGTCCGGTCCGCCGGAGCCGCCGTCCCGCGTCCGCCCGCTCTCCCCGCCGGACGCCGCACCGGGTCCGGAGCCGGAGCCGGAGCCGGCCGGTCCGCCGGCCCGGGGGCTGACCACCAGCGTGCCGTAGAGACCCTTCCGGACGCCGATGTCGGAGACCTCGTGCGTGTGGTACCAGTAGGTCCCCGCCTGGTCCGCCAGGAACCGGTAGGTGAACTCCTGACCGGGCCGTACGGCGTCCTGGGTCAGGCCCGGGACCCCGTCCTCGCCGGCGGGCACGTCGTAGCCGTGCCAGTGGATCGTCACGCCCGACGTGACGTCGGCGTTGCGCAGCCGTACCTCGATCAGGTCGCCTTCGACGGCGGTGATCGGCGGGCCGGGCACGCGGCCGTCGAAGGTCCACGCCGCCACGCGCCGCCCGGAGGACAGGGTGACGGTGGCGGTGCGGGCGGTCAGCGTGAACCTGCGCACCGTGCCGCCCGGCGCGGGTTCGGAGGGGCCGCGCAGCGCGGTCACCGGCCGGGTGTCTCCCACCGCGGCTCCGCGCGTCTCCGGCGCGCGCTCTCCCGTGGCTTCCCCGCCGCTTCCGTGCGTCTGCGACCCGTGCTCTCCCATGGCGCCGGTGCCGGTCGCGTGCTCACCGGCGGTGTGGGATCCGATGGCATTCGCCGTACGGCCGTCCGCCGGGTGCCCGGCGGCCATGTGGCCGCTCGGCGGCCCGCCGCCCGCGTCGGTCTCCGGGGCGGGGACGAACGCCAGCCCCGTCCCGGCGAGCCCCGCCGCCAGTGCCGCCGCGACGGCGACCCTCGTGGCGGACGCCGGAAGGGACACGGGGGCGGAGACGATCCGCCAGGTGAGGAGCACGGCCGCCCCGACCAGGGCCACCGTGACCAGCCCGGCGCTCCAGGTCGCCGGGTATCCGAGCAGCAGCGCGTACACCGGCCCGGCCACGGCGGCGTAGCCGGCGCCGAGCAGCGGGACGACGACGGCGGGCCGCCCCGCGAGGTCCGCCCCGCCGCCGCGGGCCGCCCTGACCAGGCGCGGCCCGGCCACCGCCGCCGCGAGCAGTCCGGCGACGGCGAGCAGCGGCACCGTGAGGGTGAT
Source organism: Streptosporangium sp. NPDC004379 (assembly GCF_042873875.1). NCBI lineage: Bacteria > Bacillati > Actinomycetota > Actinomycetes > Streptosporangiales > Streptosporangiaceae > Streptosporangium > Streptosporangium sp. NPDC004379. Next base: position 641,955 of record NZ_JBIAMC010000001.1, on the reverse strand, counting down.
CTTCTCCTGGACGAACCACCAGCCCGCCCCGGCCAGCACGGCGGCGGTGACGGCGCGGGCCACCGACAGGACGGCCGCCGCGACGAACAGGGCCAGCGCGATCCCGGACCGCCGGGCGGCCGCCGCCGCGCCCGCCCCCAGCCACGCCACGGCGACCAGGACCGAGACCAGCAGGTCGAACGTGATGAGGGTGGCGACGCTCATGACACGCGCGCCGCGGGCTCTCCCGGTGCCGTCCCGCCGGACGCGGCTCCGGCCGGGGCCGCCGCCAGAGCCCTGGCCCGTCGCAGGACCGATCCGGCCGCCCCCATGACGGCCAAGCCGTTGATCGCGTGCAGGCCGAGGACGGCCAGGCCCGCGGTGGTGGTGTAGCCGGTGTCGTCGTTCAGCGCCCTGCCCAGGACCACGATCAGCACCTGGACGATCACCAGGCCCAGCGGCAGCAGGGTGAACCCGATCAGCCGTCCGGGCGCCTTGGCCAGGGCCGCGGCCACGGTGGCCAGCAGCGACAGGATCGGGATGGCCATCATGCCGAACGTGTCGTGCAGCGCGAACGAGCCCTCCTCCATGGGCCTGTCGAACGCGCCGACCGCCGCGAAGTAGAACTGCACGACCACGGAGGCCAGCAGCAGGCCGGCCAGCACGACGTAGACCTTGCGCACGGTTCGCTCCTTCCTGTTCCATCGCTTCCGCCCGTCGTCGGACGGTCACTGGCGATGGTGTCCGACGCGGCCCGCGCTGTCGTCCGCCGGACGGAGGCGAACGGCCTACTCTCGGTGCGGTACGGATCACCCCGTGGGAGTACGCCGCCCGCGGTGCCTGCCGTGGCGGGCCGCGGTTCCGGCAGGTCCGGCAGGAGGGACCGGCCGCCCGGCCGCCTCGGGGAGACCGGCCGCCTGGCCGAGGCCCGGGGGGAGAGCCGGCCGCCGGACGCTCAGCGGCGGCGCGGACCCGCCGGGCGGACCCGCCGGAAGAGCTCGGCGACGTAGCCCACGGCCGCGGCGGGCAGGTAGACGACGACCGCCCGGCCGAGCCCGTCCTGCAGGAAGGACTCGGCGAACGGCTCGTCCGGCAGCGTGAGCCGCCGGGACACCACCACGACCAGCAGGCAGCCCGCGAAGGGCACGAGGGCGGCCAGCAGCGGGCGGACGAACGCCGCCCCGCCCCGCCCGGTCGCAACCCGCGCGGCGAAGAACATCCCGCCGACCAGGAAGAAGGCGACGCACGCCATGTTGACGGCGCTGGCGAGCACGATTCCACGCAGCGGTTTGCCGGCGTAGAGCAGCAGCATGAGGGCGAGCACCAGCCCGCCGGCGATCACGGAGGGAAGCCACGGCCATCGCCTGAGTTCGCTCATGGGCTCAAGCTAACCGCTGATACGTAGACTGTCTACATATGATTTCCCGGCCCCGCCCCACCGGCCCGCGCCGGGAACGCCCCCGGTTCCAGCACGGCGGGCAACCCGAAGACCGTGAACACCCCGGCGTCCTGGAAGACCGTGTTACGGCGGACGAGCCCGCCGGCGACGGTGAACACCTGAAGGGTGTGCAGGTGATGGCGGCCGTCCTCCCCGCGCGCGTAGGCCGCCACCGCGGGCTGGCCGTTGGCCGAGGTCGGGACCATCCGCCAGCCGGTGCCCCGCATGGCGAAGACGCGGGCGATGAAACGGCCGTAGGCCGCCCGCCCGGTGAACCAGTCGAGGAACGGCGGCATCTCCAGGACGACGTCCTCGGTCAGCAGCCGCTCCAGCGTCGCGACGTCGGCGTTCTCGAACGCCGTGACGTACCGGTCGATCAGCGCCCGGCGGGCGGGGTCCGCGGGCTCGCCGATGCCGTCCTCGCCGGCCGCAGCCGTCTCGCCGAGCCGTGCGCGGGCGCGCTGCAGGGCGCTGTTCACCGCGGCCGTCGTGGTGCCCAGCGCCTCGGCCACCTCGGCCGCCGGCCAGTCGAGGACGTCGCGCAGGATCAGCACGGCGCGCTGCCGGGCGGGCAGGAACTGCATGGCCGCCACCAGGGCCAGCCGCAGGCTTCCCCGGGCCGCGACGACGGCGGCCGGGTCACCGTGGGCGGGCGGCACCAGCGCGTCCGGGAACGGCTGCAACCAGGGCACCTCCCAGCCCGGGGTCAGCGGCCCCTCCGGATCGTCACCCGGAGCACCGATCGCCGACGGCAGCGGCCTGCGGTCCCGCTTCTCCAGGGCGGTGAGGCAGGCGTTCGTGGCGATCCGGTACAGCCAGGTGCGCAGCGAGGCCCGCCGCTCGTCGAACCGGTCGTAGGCCCGCCAGGCCCGCAGCATGGTCTCCTGCAACAGGTCCTCGGCGTCGTGCACCGAGCCCAGCATCCGGTAGCAGTGCGCCAGCAACTCCCCCCGGAACGGCGCCGTACGGCCCGCGAACTCCTCGGCGCCCCCACTCGTCGTCATCGTCGGCTCTCTCCTCGTCGTCCCGGCCGTGACCGGACCCTACTCGTCGGTCCGCCGGTACATACCGCGGAAAGGCCCACGACTCATCGCTGAGGCCGCTCTGGGAGGCGGCCCTGTCGAGTGACACGAAATGCGGATGATCGGAGCGCGAGAGGACGTCATCATGAGCTCGTGCCCCTGTCGCCATCGAGAGCGAAAAAGCGTTACAGCGTCGGCGCTCCGGGAAGTACGGGCCGGTGGAGTTCCGGGAATCCGAGAGACTGGAAACCATGACCATGCGCTGCACCCAATGTGACGGCACGGACCTGGAGCCGGGATTCGTCGAGGACGCCGGAGAGCATTCACGGGGATACGGTCGCTGGATCGCGGGTCCTCTGAAGCGCGGCCCGCTCGGCAACGCCAGGCGTATGGGAAAGACGCGCTGGATCATCGAGGCGTTCCGCTGCACCCGCTGCTCCCACCTCGAACTGTTCGCCCGCTCCGAGGAATGAGGCCTGGATGCGGAGCCGGCCGGACCTCGAGTGCGGAGCCGACGGCGGCAGGTGCCCCGAGGCCTGGGCTGATCGGGAAACAGCACTGTGGCCTCGCGAAACTACAAATAACCTTTAGTTCCGCGTGTAGCCGGTTCACCGAACTACAAGTGACGACGGCGAGCGATCTCGGCCTGCCGCCCGGACGGGCCTTCATCCGATGAGCCACGTCGGCTCTCGACATGGCCGGGTCGCTCTCGTGCCGGTCGTCAGCGGCCCTGAGCGGGTCTGCCGCCGAAGCGCCAGGGGTGGACCTCCGTGCGGCCGTCGTCGCCGGCCGGCAACAGCGCCGCGGCGGTCTCCCGGTCCGGAGCCTCCACCAGGGCCGCCCGGCCGAGCCGCGTCTCACCGTCGAGGGAGAGCAGCTCGCCGTACACGATCAGGTGTTCCGACGCGGCCGGCGCGGGGCCGGGTCCGCCCATGGCGAGCACCAGGAACCGGCCGTAGCCGTCGACGGCCCCGGTGAAGTCCCACATGGTGCGGCCCAGGACGTTGCGGAAGCGGTACAGCCGCACCGACTCGAAGACGCCGGCCCGGTGGTACGGCTCCTCATGGGCGAACGCGCGGGCGGCCTCCGCATCCGGGAGGTCGACGATGTGCAGGCTGCCCGTCGGCTCGGCCTCGTCGCCATGATGGGTCAGCGTGGGACCCCGGGCGACCAGCACCTCGGCGTACCCGTCCATGAAGGCCCAGTGGTCCTCGCTCAGATCCACCTTGAGCCCGAACGTGCCGGGACGGTCGCGGCCGTACACGAAATACTCCACGACCGCCCAGCCTAGATGATCTCGGCGCCCCGGCCGTCTCAGGCCGTGACGAGTTCGCCGTCTCTCACCTTCGGCCGCCAGAGAAAGATCCCGAGGGCCAGGATCAGTACGAACGGGATGTCGGTGAGGAACTTGCTCCAGTAGCGGTCCAGGTCCGTCGCAGCCTGCGCGGCCATCAGGAGACCGTGGACGAGGTTGCCCCACATCGTGAAGGTGAGGAACGACGCGTACGCCGGTGGCCGCCGGGCGGCCAGGAGGAGGAACACGGCCCACGTGATGTAGATGGCGAACAGCATCGGCGGCACGTGCGCGGAGTCGTGGCCGGCGTGGACGTCGTTCCAGATGGCCCAGTTCATCGGTCCGCCGTCCTCGGCCAGCAACGGCGACCGGACGATGAATCCCAGGAACAGCGGGACGAAGATGATCAACGACAGCACGCCGTAGACGCGCAGGAAGACGGGGAGCGCGGTGACTCCCCGGGGCTTGCTCTCTGACATGTTCTTCGGGTCTCCCTTGGTGCGGGTGCGGGTGCGGGTGCGGGTGCGGGTGCGGGTGCGGGTGCGGGTGCGGGTGCGGTCAGGCGGCCGGGGCGAGGCCGGCACCGGAGGCGAGCGCCGTGGTCCCGGCGGGTTCCTTGAGGGGCATGGGTGTTCCTTCGTTCTCGTACGGCACGGCCACCGCCCGGGGGCGGCGCCGTGCGCCGTGGGTTCGGGAATGGAGATCCGGGCCGGTCGCCGAACTCATCGCCCGGCCGAGGAAGAGGGGCTGCGAATGAGGGAAATGGTGCGGCCCGGGCCGTACGGCCGCCACCGCGGCCGGTGCGCTCCCCCGGTCAGCCGGCCGGGTGGACCACGGGCAGTCCGAACGCCGCGAACAGCCCGGCGTCCATGAACACCAGGACGCGGCGTATCCCGGCGGGGGTGACGTCGAGGACGTGTACGGCGTGCGCGCGGTGCACGCCGTCCCGATCGCGCAGGTACGCCGCGAAGGCGGGCCGGCCGTTGGCGGCGGTGGGGACCATCCGTATCCGGCCGGGCCGGTCGAGGATCCGTGAGCCGAGGAAGCCCACCACGGCCGCCCGGCCGGTGAACCAGGTCGCGAACGGCGGCATCTCCAGGGCCACGTCCTCGTGCAGGACCTGTTCGAGGGCGGCGAGGTCGGCGTCCTGGAACGCCGTGACGTACCGGCCGAGCAGTGCCCGCAGGCCGGGGTCGTCGAGATCGCCGACGGCGTCGTCCGCCGGCGCCGTGCGTTCGAGCTGCGCGCGGGCGCGTTGCAGGGCGCTGTTCACCGCCGCTGTGCTGGTGCCGAGCATGCCGGCGACCTCGGCCGCCCGCAGTCCCAGCACGTCACGCAGGAGCAGTACCGCGCGCTGGCGGGCGGGGAGATGCTGCAGCGCCGCGACGAACGCCAGCCGGACGTGGTCGCGCCCGGCCACGATGTCGGCGGGATCGCCGGGAAGCGGCTGCATCCAGCTCACTCCCGGCGCCCCGGTCTCCAGTGGGAGGTCCGGCCGTCCGCCCGGCGCGCCCAGCCCCGAGGGCAGCGCGCGGCGACCGCCCTGTTCGAGGGCCCGCAGGCAGGCGTTGGTCGCGATCCGGTACAGCCAGACGCGCAGCGACGAGCGGCCCTCGAACCTGTCGTACGCGCGCCACGCCCGCAGGAACGTCTCCTGGACCAGGTCCTCGGCGTCGTGGACCGAGCCGAGCATCCGGTAGCAGTGCGCCAGAAGCTCGCGTCGCAGCGGTTCCGCCAGACGCGTGAACTCCTGACCGCCGGCCACGGCCTCCACCGTAATCGACATCGCCGTCTCCCTGATCTCGTCGCGCGCGGACTCCGTCACCGATGGAGATCCCGTGGAGGGCGCGGATTCATCGCCGGAGAGGGACGAACCTCCGGGCGCGTGCCGGGAGGCGCCCGGGGGAGTGAGGGCGGGCGCCGGTCCCGGCCGCCGGAGGAGCCGGTCCGGCGGGGTGCTTCCCATGATCCATCAACATCCATTAGCCTAAAGTACTAGGAGACTAGATAAATGGTGGAAACAGTGATCGAGTTCTATCTGGACGGCAGGTCGGGTGTCTCGCCGTACCTGCAACTGGTCCAGCAGGTACGGCAGGCGCTGCGGCTCGGCCTGCTGCGTGAGGGCGACCGGCTCCCGACCGTCAAGGAGGTGGTGGCGCGGCTGGCGATCAACCCCAACACGGTGCTCAAGGCCTACCGGGAGCTTGAGCACGAAGGACTGGTGGCCGCCAGGCCCGGCGTCGGGACGTTCGTGACGAGGACGCTGACCGACGCCTCGCTGGCCGCGCACGGGCCGCTGCGTCAGGAGCTGCGCCGCTGGCTGACCAAGGCCCGCCTGGCCGGTCTCGACGACGAGAGCATCGAGGCCCTTTTCATGACGACCTTCCGGACCACCGCTCAGGAGGACATAGCGTGACCGCCGTCTTACAGGCCCGGGGACTGGGCAAGAGGTACGGCAGGCGCTGGGCGCTGCGCGAGTGCACCGTCGACATCCCGGCGGGTCACGTCGTCGGGCTGGTCGGTCCCAACGGAGCCGGCAAGACCACGCTGCTGAAGCTGGCCTGCGGTCAGCTCGAACCGACGGCGGGCGGCGTCACCGTGCTCGGCGGCCGGCCGGGAAGCACGCCCGCGCAGCTGGCCAGGGTCGGGTTCGTCGCCCAGGACGCCCCCGTCTACGCGGGACTGACCGTCGCCGAGCACCTGCGGCTGGGGGCGCGGCTCAACCCCCGCTGGGACGACGGCGCGGCGCGGGAGCGCATCGCCCGGCTCGGCATCGACCCCGCCCACCGGGCGGGCGGGTTGTCCGGCGGCGAGCGCGCCCAGCTCGCCCTCACCCTGGGCCTGGCCAAACGGCCCGAGCTGCTGATCCTGGACGAGCCGGTCGCCGCGCTCGACCCGCTGGCCCGCCGCGAGTTCATGCGGGGACTGATGGAGGCCGTCGCCGAGCACGAGTTCAGCGTCGTCCTCTCCTCCCACCTGGTCTCCGACCTGGAACGGGTCTGCGACTACCTGATCGTCCTCGTCGACTCGCGCGTCCGGGTCGCCGGGGAGATCGACACGCTGCTGAGCACCCATCACCGGCTCACCGGCCCGCGCCGCGACCCCGGCAGGCTCCCCGCCGACCAGCACGTGGTCTCCGCACACCACACCGACCGGCAGAGCACGTACGTGGTCCGCACCGACGCCCCGATCCACGACCCCGCCTGGACGGTCAGCCGGCTCGGCCTGGAGGACCTCGTCCTGGCCCACATGGACGGGTCCGTCACCGACGGCCGGCGGGTCGCCCTGGAGGTGCGGCGATGATCTGGCTGACCTGGCGCCAGTTCCGCGGCTCGGCCGCGATGACGGCCGCCGTCCTCGTCGTCCTCACCGCCGTCCTGGCCCTGACCGGCCCGGACCTGGCCTCCCGCTACTCCGCGGGGATCGCCGCCTGTACGAGGGACGACACCTGCGAGCGCTTCTACGACCGCTTCTTCGACGGCCACCAGCTGCCCTTCCTGGCCGTCAGCCTCGTCGTGCTGCTCCTGCCCGTCCTCCTCGGGCTCTTCTGGGGAGCACCGCTGATCACCCGCGAACTGGAGGCGGGCACCCACCTGCTGGTGTGGAACCAGAGCGTCACCCGCGGCCGCTGGCTGGCGGTCAAGCTCGGCCTCATCGGCCTGACCGCCACGGCCGCCGCCTGCCTGTGCGGCCTCGTGGTGACCTGGTGGTCCGGCCCCCTGGACAGGTCGGCCGTTCCCGAACTGGCCGTGATGGCTCCCCTGGTCTTCGGCGCGCGCGGCATCACCCCGATGGGGTACGCGGCCTTCGCCGTCGTCCTGGGCGTGACCGTCGGCATGCTGGTGCGCCGCACGCTGCCCGCCGTGGCCCTCACCCTGACCGCCTTCGTCGCGGTCCAGTTCGCCGTGCCGCTGCTGGTCCGGCCCCACCTGATGTCCCCGATCACCGAGACCTTCGAGATCAGCCAGGCGAACGTGCCCGGCATCGCCATCGACGGGGAGACCGGATCCGCGCACATCGTGCTGAGGCCGGTCGTTCCCGGTCATCCCGGCGCCTGGGCCCTGTCCAGCGACCTCCTCGACCCGTCCGGGCGCACGATCGCCCGTGTCGGAGAGGAAGGCCCCGTCGGCGTCTCCACCACGTCGGGCCCCTGCGCGCCGATGGGAAGATCGCCGGAAATGGGCGCGTGCCTGGCCGAGGTCAACGGCCTCGGCTACCGGCAGCGGGCGACCTACCACCCCCTTGAGCGCTTCTGGCCCTTCCAGTGGATCGAGACCGGGATCTACGCCCTGCTCACCGCCGGTCTCACGGGGTTCTGCTTCTGGTGGATCCGCAGGCGTCTGTCATGACCGGGCGTGCCGAGGTCATCGGTGAGCACGGCACCCCGGGCATCCGATCGCCGAAGGAGACGATCATGACCGCCGTCAGGGCCGCGGCCGCCGGGCTCGCCCTCCTGTCGGCGGCGGCCTGCACCACGCCGCCGCCGCCGCGCAGCCAGGCGGGCACGGCCGCCGGCACGGTCTGCGCGCGGCCTCGCGGAATCCCCGGGCCGGAGACGGCCACCACGATCGACATCATCGAACAGGCGTACTTCTGCATCCTCGGCAACCACTACGGCGGCGCCACCCTGGACGCGCGCTCGCTGCTGACCGCCGGATTCGTCGCCCTGACCCAGGAGCTGAACCGCGATGGGCGCGACCTGCCCGAGGCGACGATGCCCGCGCTGACCGGCGACCGCGGAGCCGACTGGGCCGCCTTCGAAGCCGCCTACCGGAAGATCACCGATAAGGTCCCCGGCCTTCGCGACAGGCTGGCCGTCGTCACCCTCGAGGCCGTCGTGGCCGCCCTCGGCGACGACCACGCCCGCTGGACGCACGATGTCAGAACGCCGCCCGACCACTACGACGGTGACGGCTACGACCTGGGTGTCGAGGCGAACGTCAGCGGCCCGCAGGTGGACGGCGACCCCGGCGCCGCGCTCCCCCCGCTGTTCGTCACCGCCGTACCGGGCGGCGCTGCGCGGGCCGCCGGGCTGCGCCCCGGTGACGTCATCGAATCGATCAACGGCTCGGCGCCCTTCGTCGACGGGAAGGCCGGCCCCGCGATCGCCGCCCTCTACCCGCGCTATCCGGAGGCGCGCCCGGTCGAACTGCGACTCCTGCGGCAGAGCACCGGCCGCCGCCGGACCGTCACGCTCAAGCCCGGCCTCTACCCGCAGGATCCGGCCACCCTGCGGGTGGTGACGTCGAAGCTGCTGGACGACGACGTCGCCTATGTACGGCTGCGCGGGTTCGCCTCCGACTCCGCGAACAGGGTTCTCAAGGCCGTCTCCAGGCTGCGCGCGGGCCGGACGCTGTCCGGCCTCGTGCTGGACCTGCGCGGCAACGGCGGCGGCAGCCCCGCGGAGGCGACCCGGCTGGTGAGCGCGTTCGTCCACGGCAGGGTCACCGCCTACCAGTGCACCGTGGACGACAGGTGCCAGGCCATGTGGACCGACGGCACCGTCGAGCTGCTCGGCCTGCCGCTGGTGGTGCTCGTCGACCGCGGCTGCGCCTCGGCCTGCGAGCACTTCAGCGCCGCGGTCAAGGACCTGCGCGCCGGCCGGCTGGTCGGCACCAGGACCGCCGGGGTCGTCTCCGGCCCGGCGCAGCCATACCTGCTCAGGAACAACACCGTCCTGAGCCTCCCCGCCAGGCACCACCTGGGGCCTGACCGTGAGGTGATCGACCGGATCGGCGTGCCGCCCGACCACCACGTGCCCCCGACCCCCGAGGACGCGGCCGCCGGGCGCGACCCCGCGCTGGTCAAGGCCCTGACCCTGCTGCACGAGTGAATCGGACCTCTCCATGAGACAGTTCCCGGCCGTCGTCGCGGGACCGGCCGTCCTGACAGCCCTGACAGCCCTGGCCGTCCTGGCCGTCCTGACAGTGTCCGCCTGCTCCACGCCCACGCCGCCCCGGACCGGCACCCCGCCGGTCACGCCGACCGGCCCCGCGGCCCTGCCCGCCCCGACCGGCCCCCACCCGGTCGGCACCACCGCCCTGTACCTGAAGGACACCTCCCGCCCTGATCCGTGGAACCTCGACGCCGACGCCAGAGAACTCAAGGTCACCCTGTGGTACCCGGCCGGGCGGCGGGACGGGCCTCGGGCGCCGTACATGACGCCCGAGGAGTCGGAGCTCCTGCTGAAGGGCAAGGGGATCGCCGGCGTGCCGTACGACACGCTGAGCAGGACGCGTACGAACGCCGTCAAGGACGCCGCCCCCGCCGGACGGAGGCTTCCGCTGGTGGTGCTCTCGCCGGGCTTCACCGAGCCGGTGAGCACGCTCACCTCCCTGGCCGAGGACCTGGCCGGCCGGGGGTACGTCGTGGCCGGGATCGACCACACCTACGAGAGTCACGCCACGACCCTCCCCGGCGGGCGGGTCGCCGGATGCCTCGCCTGCGACAGCGACACCGACCCGGGCTTCGGCACGGGCGTGGTCCGGGGCCGGGCCGCCGACGTCTCCTTCGTGCTCGACCGGCTGATCTCCGGGTGGGGGGCGCACGGCCTGATCGACCGCACCCGGATCGCGATGGCGGGCCAGTCGATCGGCGGGGCCGCCGCCCTGGCGGCCATGGTGGAGGACCCCCGCGTGCGGGCCGGGATCGACATGGACGGCACCACCTACGCCCGGATCCCCCGGAGCGGCCTCTCCCGGCCGTTCATGTTCATGGGGTCGCCGCAGCACGTCCCGGGGGGCCGCGACACCTCGTGGGACCGTGACTGGAAGCGGCTGACCGGGTGGAAGCGCTGGCTGGTGCTGTCCGGCAGCGAACACGGCTCCTTCACCGACTCGCCGCTGCTGGAGGACGCCCTCGGCATCAGGAACCCTCCCGGCGTCCTGCCCGCGGCGCGGTCCGCCGAGCTCGTCCGCTCGTACGTGGCGGCCTTCCTCGACCGGCACCTGAAGTCACGGCGGCAGCCCCTCCTGGACGGGCCGTCACAGCGCTTCCCCGAGGCCGGGTTCTGTCCCGGGGCGTGCGGCCGACCCTGAGGTCACACGCGCCACGTCCGAGGTCATGCCCCTTCGAGGGCCGGCCTGGTGCGGCTCCCGGGCCCGGCCGGGAGCCGCGGCGTGATGAGCGCGGTGACGGGCTCAGAGGGGCAGGCCGAGGTAGGCGGCGTGGGAGCGCATGGCGTGGTCGAAGGCCGGGTCGCGGTCGAGGATCGCGTTGTTGAACTGGCCGAACAGCTCGAAATTGACCCAGCCGAACAGGCCGGTCCAGGCGACCAGGGCGCGGGCGATCACGTCGTCGGGGACGTCCGGGATGATCCCCCGTACCCGGGCGGCGTCCTCGGCGAACGACGCGGCCGGGGGAGGGGTGAGGTCGGGCGGGTTCAGCGCCCCGGCGTGGAGGGCGTCGGAGACGATGCGGCCGTAGACGACGGTGTCGCGCACGGCCGCGGCGACGGTGTCCTGCGGCGCCTGGTAGCCGGGCACGGGCGAGCCGTACAGCAGGGCGTACTCGTGCGGGTGGGCCAGCGCCCAGTCCCGTACGGCGTTGCAGACCGCCAGCCACCGGCCGGTGTGGTCCTCGCGGGGCACGGCCGCGTCGGCGTTCTCCACGGCTTCGCCGAGGGCGTTGTAGGCGTCGAGGATCAGGGTCGTGAGAAGGTCGTCCCGGGAGGGGAAGTAGCGGTAGATCGCCGAGGAGACCATGCCCATCTCCCGGGCGACGGCCCGCAGTGAGAGCCCCGCGGCCCCCTCGGTGGCGAGCTGCCGGCGCGCGATGTCGGCGATCTCCCTGGTCAGCTCGGCTCTGACCCGTTCCCGTGCTGTTCGGCTTGAGCTCATGGTCAGGACGATATCAGAGCGGCGGAAATAAAAGAGAGCACTGCTCTTGACGAGAGTCTCTCTTTTGAGAGAGCATTGCTCTCACAACGAAGCAACGATCTCATCGGAGCCCCCCATGCTGAACCTCGCCAAAGGCGCGAACCTCCTCGTCATGTTCCTGCTGGAGCTGGGCGTCCTCGTCGCGGCGGGGGTCTGGGGCTTCACCACCGGAGCGAACTGGCCGATGAGGCTGCTCCTCGGGCTGGGCGCCCCGGTGGCGTTCGCCGTGGTCTGGGCGGTCTTCGGCGCGGGCGGCGGCGCCAACGCGCCGATCCCGGCCACCGGGCTCGGCCGGGTCGCCCTGGAGGTCGTCTGGTTCGGCGGCGGCGCGGCGGCCCTGGTGGCGGCCGGCCGTACCGGCGCGGGGGCGCTGCTCGCCGCGGTCTTCCTCGTCAACGCGGGGCTGCGGCTGCTGTGGAACCAGTGAGAAGCAGTGAGAACCGGTGAGAGACCAGTGAGAGTGAGAGGGAGAGCGACCATGAGCAAGCACGTCGTCGCGGGGGCCGGGCAGGTCGGCTCGCAGGTGGCCCGGCTGCTGGCCGAGCGGGGTGACGAGGTGGTCCTCGTCAGCCGTTCCGGCTCCGGCCCCAAACTGCCGGGCGTCCGCCGGGTCGCCGCGGACGTGGCCGACCGCGACCGGATGGCCGGCCTCACCAGGGGCGCCGCCACCCTGTTCAACTGCGTCAACCCGCCCTACCACCGCTGGGCCGAGGCGTGGCCCCCGATGGCCGCCTCCATGCTCGGCGCCGCCGAGACCTCCGGCGCCGGATACGTGATCCTCGGCTGCCTGTACGGCTACGCCGCCCCCGACCGGCCGATGCGCGAGAGCGACCCGCTCACCCCGCCCAGCGCCAAGGGCGCCGTCCGGGTGCGGCTGTGGCGCGACGCCCTGGCCGCGCACGAGGCCGGCCGGGTCAGGGTGACCGAGCTGCGGGCCTCCGACTACTTCGGCCCCGGCTCGCTGGACCAGGCGCACCTGGGGGAGAGGTTCGTCCCCCGGCTGCTCTCGGGGAAGGTCGCCCGCTTCATCGGCGACCCCGGGCAGCCGCACAGCTGGACCTACACCCCCGACGTGGCGCGGGCCCTGGTGACGGCGGCCGGGGACGACCGGGTCTGGGGACGCGCCTGGCACATCCCCACCGACGCGCCGCTGCCGGCCGCCCAGGTCGCCGACCGGCTGTGCGAGCTGGCCGGCGTCCGCAACCCGGGCGTCAGGGCGATGCCGCACTGGCTGGTCCGCGCCGGGGGCGCCTTCTCGCCCATGCTCGGCGAGCTGGAGGAGCTGCGATACCAGTTCACCCGGCCCTTCGTTCTCGACTCCACCGATTTCCAGACGACCTTCGGCATGTCGCCCACCCCGCTCGACGAGGCGCTGACCTCGACGATCGCGTGGTGGCGGAACCGTCTCGCGGCGGCGGCGTAGGCCGTACGCTCGGAGCATGCAGATCGCCATGATCGGCCTGGGGGACATCGCGGAGAAGGCGTACCTGCCCGTCCTGTCCGCGCTGCCCGGCCTCGACATCCACCTCAGCACCCGTAACCGCGACACCCTCGACCGCCTGGGCGACGCCTACCGGGTGGCGTCCCGCTCCACCTCGGTGGAGGAGGTGATCGAGGCCGGGGTCGAGGCGGCCTTCGTGCACGCCGCGACCGCCGCGCACGTCAAGGTCGTCGAGCCGCTGCTCCGGGCGGGCGTCCACGTCTACCTCGACAAGCCGATCGCCTACACCTACGCCGAGTCCGAGCGTCTGGTACGGCTCGCCCGCGAGCGGCGGCGGTCGCTGCTGGTCGGCTTCAACCGTCGCCGGGCGCCGTCCTACCGGGAGCTGCTCGGCCTGCCCCGCGACCTGGTGGTCATGCAGAAGAACCGCAGGGACCTCCCCGAGGACCCGCGCGTCGCGATCTTCGACGACTTCGTCCACGTCGTGGACACGCTCAGGTTCCTGGCGCCCGGCCCGGTCGAGCACACCCAGATCCGCACCCGGGTCGCCGACGGCCTGCTGGAGCACGTGACGCTGGAGCTGTCGGGCGACGGCTTCACCGCGTTCGGGATCATGAGCAGGACGAGCGGCGCGTCCGAGGAGACCGTGGAGGTCATGGGCGGGGGCGTCAAGCGCCGGGTGGTGAACCTGGCCGACGTGATCGACTACGCCGGGGGGGAGACGCTGACCCGGCGCGGCGACTGGGTCCCGGTCGGCGAGCAGCGCGGCATCGAGCAGGTCTGCCGGGAGTTCCTCGACGCGGTCCGCTCCGGCGTCGTCATCGACGCCGGCGACGCCCTGGTCACCCACGCGGTCTGCGAGGACATCGTCCGGGCGGCGATCCACCCGGCGACCGACGCCCTCTAGGCCCCGGCCGGCCGTCCGGGCCGCGTCGCAGGACGGCCCGGACGGCCGGGGGGACATGCCGGGCCCGCCCCTGATCCGGGCCCGAAGATGTCAGCGCTGTCCGAGGTAGGCCCGGCCGAGGGCGCGCAGCCGTTCGTGGGCCGACTCGTAGACCGCCGGACCTCCGAGGTACGCCTTGGGGATCTTGGCGAGCATCGTGTAGTTGGTGTCGCAGACGTTGCCGACCGGCGCCTCGCCGATCTGGCTGACGAGCTGGTAGGCGTCCAGGGTCTCCAGGCCGGTGACCTCCGAGGCCCAGGTGACCAGGTCGTGCTGGCTGATCCGGTAGGCGTCCTCCAGCGGGCGGGCCGAGCCGGTCGACATCAGGTGGGTGTCGTCCTCCAGGCGCGGCCACGGGGTGGTCACCCCCTTGACCAGCTCCACCGCGACGACGGTGTTCATCGCCGCCTCGACGGCGGTGCCGCAGACCTCGCCGTGCCCCTGGCGGGCGTGGCCGTCGCCGACCGCGAACAGGCCGCCCTCGACGTTGACGTTCAGGTAGACCGTGACCCCGGCCCGCAGTTCGGGGGTGTCCATGTTGCCGCCGTGCGTGTCCGGGGTGATCGTCATCCGCGCCTCGGACGCGGCGGGCGCCACGCCGACCGTGCCGTGCATCGGGTCCAGCGGCAGCTCGACGGTGAAGTCGCCGTTGCGGGCGTGGTAGCGGACCACGCGGGCCTCGGCGTCGATGTCGTAGCGCCAGACGACCTCCGGCAGCGCCGGGGCGAGCATGGCCGTCGCGTGGGTGGGCGTGAGCGCGCCGAAGTGCGGGAAGGTCGCCGACACCGCCCAGTCCCTGGCCGGTTCGATGGAGACGAAGTGCAGGGCGAGCGTGTCGCCGGGCTCGGCGCCCTCCACGTGGAAGGGGCCGGTGACCGGGTTCAGGTAGGGGAAGTCGCAGACGCGCGAGGGCAGGTCCCCGACGGAGCGGACCCGCCCGGCGAAGCAGTCCTCGGTGTACATCTCGACGACGGTGCCGGGCCGGATCCGCCGTACGGCCGGCCGCCCGCCGAAGGTGTAGCTCAGCTCGGAGGGCTCGGGCCGGTAGGAGACGACGTTCATCGCGCGTCCCCCGTCCGCCCGGAGCGGGAGGCCGAGGGCTCCGGCGCGTCGCCGTGCATCCCGGACAGCGTGGGGCGGCGGCCCAGTGCGTAGGAGACGGCCAGCAGCACGACGCCGAGGGCGATCCAGGACAGCCCCAGCGTCTTGGCCTCGAAGCTGGCGTTGATCACGACGTAGCCCAGGATCGCGAAGCCGATGACCGGGGCGAGCAGGTGCCGCCACAGGTCGCGGCTGCGCCGCCGTACGACGTAGTGGACGACCACCGACACGTGCAGCACGAGGAAGGCGGCCAGCGCGCCGAAGTTGACCAGCCCGCTGATCAGCGGGATGCCGTTGTCCGGGCGGGTGGTCAGGTACAGCCCGACGGCCAGGGACACCGCCGCCGTCAGCAGGGTGGCGTTGACCGGCACCCGGTGCCGGGGGTCCACCTTGGCGAGGAAGGACGGGAGCTGGCGGTCACGGGCCATCGCGTACAGCAGCCGCGAGGTGGCGGCCTGGGCGACGAGGGAGTTGGCGAAACCCCAGGCGATGGCGGTGGCCACCGCGGTCAGGATGCCGAGCCAGCGGCCCCCGGCGAACTCGGCGACGTCGTAGAACGCGGTGCCGGCCGGGTCGCCCTGGGACAGCAGCCGGGCGCGGTCGGGGACGAGCAGCGCGGCCACCCAGGTCTGCGCGATGAACAGCGCGCCGGCCAGGCCGAGCGCGGCGATCATCGACTTGCCCAGCCGGCGGCTGTCGACCTGGCTCTCCTCGGCCAGCGTCGAGATGCCGTCGAAGCCGAGGAAGGACAGCACCGCGATCGAGACCGCCCCGAAGACCAGCGGCCAGGAGAACGTCGAGGAGTCGAACAGCGGGCTGAGCGCCCCCACCTGGGCCTTGCCCGACAGGAGCGCGACCGCGCCGACGATGAGGAAGATCGCCAGGACGATCAGCTCCGCGACCAGCATGATCTTGGTGACCCGCGCGGTCATCTGGATGCCGGTGTAGTTCACGATCGTGTTCAGCAGCACGAACACGATCAGCCATCCCCAGATGGGGATGAAGGGCACGAACGACGCCATCGCCGCGCTCGCGATGAGGTAGAGCAGCGCCGGCACCAGCACGTAGTCGAGCATGATCGCCCACCCGGACAGGAATCCGACGGGGGCGGCGATGCCCCGTCCCGCGTAGGTGTAGACCGAGCCGGCCATCGGGAAGGCACGGGCCATCTGCGCGTAGGACGACGCGGTGAACGCCATGGCGACCATGCCGATGGCGTAGGTCAGCGCGACCATGCCCCCGGAGCCCTGGTAGACGCTGCCGAAGATGCCGAACGGCGCGATCGGGACCATGAAGATCAGGCCGTAGACGAGCAGGTCGGTGAAGGTGAGGGATCTGCGCAGTTCCTGTCGGTAGCCGAACTGCTCTATGGAGGGCTCGGTGGTCATGGAAGCGAGCTCCTAAGCGCCGGAAAGGGGTCCGGTCGTACCTTAGGGGCGATCCTTCCATATGAAAAGTTTTCTATAGAAAGATTTAACGGACGATGTCGAAGTCCAGACCGTCCGCCCGGCCGAGATGGGCCCGCCGCCGCACCCCCCGGTTCAGCAGGGTCAGCCGCCCGCGCGCGGTGACGACGGAGGCGCCGTCGGCCACCGCGTCCACCGCGGGCACGGCCAGCGTCCCGGCCCGGCCCGCGAGCGCGGCCAGCATCAGCACCGCCTCGTAGCACCCCTGGCCGTGCCCGTTGAGCAGCGGCGCGTCGGGGCCGAACCGGCGGACGTAGCGCTCGCCCAGGCTCAGGCTCTCGTCGGTGACCAGGCTCGCGAAATACCCCATCGCCCCGTACAGCTCGCCGGTCGCGTCACCGCCGATGCCGAGCAGGCCGTGCTCCTCCAGCGCCCCGCACAGCCGCGGATGCGACAGCCCCGCCTCGGCGAAGGCCCGGTTGAAGGAGACGAGGTCGCTGCCGATCAGGCTGACCAGCAGGGCGTCGGCCCGGCAGGCGGCCAGCTCGGCCAGGACCGGCGCGAAGTCGCGCACGCCGTACGGCACCAGCCGCTCCCCGGCCACCTCCGCGCCACGCGAGCGCAGGTGACGCCGGGCCGTCCCGTGGACCAGTCGCGGCCAGACGTAGTCGTTGCCGAGCAGGAACCACCTGCGGGCCCGCCGCCGGTCGATGAGCCAGTCCAGGCCCGGCCGCAGCTGCCGGCCCGGCGTCTCGCCGAGGAAGTACACCCCCGGCGCGTGCCCGCCCCCCTCGTACGGCGGGGCGTAGACGAACGGCACCCGGCCGCCCAGCGCCCGCACGACCGCGATCCGCACGTCGCTGCCGTGCGTGCCCGCCACCGCGTCGATCGCCCCGGAGGCCGCCAGCCCGGCGACCTCGGCCGCCACCCGCGCGGCCGGCCCGCCGCCGTCGACCAGCACCAGCTCGACGGGCCTGCCGAGCATCCCGCCCGCGAGGTTGACCTCGTCGGCGGCGAGGACCGCGCAGTTGACCGCGCACGGGCCGACCAGGCCGAGGACCCCCGACAGGGGCACCACGAGCCCGACGCGCAGCGCGGCGCTCCGCAGCAACCGGGCTTCCAGCGGTTCCATGACGGGCGTGACGATGTCTGCCACACTGCGGAGTATCCTCCACTGCCGACGGGCGCCGACAGGCCCGTCACCCGACCGAGACGGGAGCGTCACGTGGCGACCACCGGGCTGGGCTCCTCGCTCGCCTACCTCCTCAGCCGGGCCGAGCGCAGCGTCAACCGCGGGCTCGCCGCCGCGGTGACCGCCGAGGGCGTGACCGTCGAGCAGTGGCGTATCCTGCGCGCCCTCGCCGACGGCCGGGGCCACTCCATGGGAGACCTGGCCGAGGCCGTGCTGATGCCCCACCCGACGCTGACCAAGGCGATCGACCGGCTCATCGACCGCTCCCTCGTCTACCGCGGCCACGACCCGGCCGACCGCCGCCGGGTCGCGGTCTTCCTCGCCGACCGCGGCGCCGAGCTGCTCGGCCGGGTGGAGGGCGGGGTGGCCGGCCACCACCGGCTGATCGAGGCGGCCTACGGCACCGAGCGCACCGAGCGGCTCATGCGCGACCTGGCGGGCCTGGTCGGCGCCCTGGAGGAGGACGACCGGCCCGCCCAGCACGCGGCCGCGGCGCTTCGCCGCGCCGGGGACGGGCATACCCGCCCCTGACCGGTCCGCCCCTGACCGGCCCACTCCCCCGGACCGATCCGCCGTTGACCGGCCCACTCTCCCCGACCGGCCCACCCGCCACGGACGGGCCGATCTCTCCGCTCCAGGAGGGCGGCTCAGGGGTAGAGGCCCCGCATCCGGTGGGTCTCGGCGACCCGGTCCACGCCGATGACGTGCGCCGCCTCGCGCAGGGTGATCCCGCGCTCGGCCGACATCGCCGCGACCGCGTCGAAGGCGTCCTCCATCAGCCCGCGCAGCCTGGCGTCCACCTCGCCCGCGCTCCAGGAGCACGCCTGGAGGTTCTGCACCCACTCCAGATAGGAGACGATCACCCCGCCCGCGTTGGCCAGGATGTCGGGGACCACCGTGGTGCCGGAGTCGGCGAGGATCCGGTCGGCCTCGGGCGTGGTGGGGCCGTTGGCGCCCTCGACGACCAGTCCGGCCCTGATCCGGGACGCGTTGCCCGCCGTGATCACGCCCTCCAGCGCCGCGGGCACCAGCACGTCCACGTCGAGCTCCAGCAGCTCGTCGTGGGACAGGGCGTCGGCGTGGCGGTAGCCGTACACGCCGCCGGTCTCCTCCGCCCACGCCCGCAGGGCGTCGACGTCCAGGCCGGAACGGTCCACCACGGCCCCGGTGACATCGGAGACCGCCACCACGCGGCAGCCGGCGTCGGCGAAGTACCGCGCCGCGCCCGCGCCGACCTTGCCGAACCCCTGGATCGCGACGGTACGGCCGTCCGCGGAGCCGCCCAGGGCCCTGAGCGCGGAGATCAGCACGCCGCGCGAGGTGGCCCCGGCCCGCCCGGCGGAGCCGCCGAGGATGGTGGGCTTGCCGGTCACCACGCCCGGCACGGGACGGCCGGCGTTGATGGAGTACGTGTCCATGATCCAGGCCATGGTCTGCTCGTCGGTGCCGACGTCGGGGGCCGGGATGTCCCGGTCCGGGCCGATGATCGGCATGATCTCATTGACGTAGCGGCGGGTGACCCGCTCCAGCTCCCGCGTGCTCAGCGAGGCCGGGTCCACGGCGACGCCGCCCTTGGCGCCGCCGTACGGGATGCCGACCAGGGCGCACTTCCACGTCATCCACATGGCCAGCGCGGTGACCTCGTGGATGTCGGTGGAGGGGTGGAAGCGGACACCGCCCTTGGCGGGGCCGCGGGTGGTGTTGTGCTGCACCCGGAAGCCCTGCACGACGTCCATCCGGCCGTCCTCGCGGCGGACGGGCACCGAGACGGTGAGCGAGCGGCGGGGCGTGGCCAGCATCGTGCGCAGGCCGTCGTCGAGTCCGAGCCGGTCGGCGGCCCGGTCGAGCTGGAGCAGCGCGGCGTCGAGCGCCTGGCGCCCCGGGCCGATGAGAGTGGTCGCCGGCGTCGTTGACGGCACCATGGTGGTCATGAGGACAGCCTCCATAGGATGGGCGGGGCGCCGTTGCCCCGCCCGGAACTGTTGGTGACGATCACATTAATGACGGGTTTTTTGCCCGCCAAGCAGGGCATGTTGCGTTCGTGTGAACGTTTCTTGTGCGTTCCGCTGCCTGCGGGCCTGATCCGTTGAAACCGATCAGATCAGGTGGAACGGGCCGGGGGAACGCGCCGATACGGCAGGCTTCCCTGTGAAAGCCTGCCGTTCTGTACTGGTTGAGAGGTCTGAGGTGCCGGAACTTGTCGTCGGTCCGATGCTGCGCTACGTGGACGAGACCGATGCGTCGGTGTGGGTGGAGACCAGCGAGCCCTGCGAGGTGACCGTCGAGGTCGGCGGGGTGCGGTCGCGGGCGTCGACGTTCACCGTGCACGGCCACCACTACGCGATCGTCGACGTCTCCCATGAGGGGACCTACGAGGTCCGCCTCGACGGGGAGGTCGTCTGGCCGCTGCCCGACCAGCCGCCCAGCCGCATCCGCCTCCTCGGGGCGGACGGTCCCCGCCGGGTGATGTTCGGCTCGTGCCGCACCAGCGTCCCGCACGACACGCTGCACACCATCTCCCACGGGGTGGACGTGCTGCGCGCCTACGGCTGCACGATGATGGAGACGCCCGAGGAGGACTGGCCCGACCTGCTCCTGCTGCTCGGCGACCAGGTCTACGCGGACGAGCCGTCCAGCGAGATGCTGGAGTTCATCAGGAACCGCCGGGACGGCGAGCCCACCGGGGAGATCGCGGACTTCGAGGAGTACGCCGAGCTGTACCGCTACGCGTGGACCGACCCCGAGATCCGCTGGCTCCTGTCCACGATGCCCAGCGCGATGATCTTCGATGACCACGACCTGCGGGACGACTGGAACACCTCCGCCACCTGGCGCGAGCAGATGGCCCGGGTGTCGTGGTGGCCGCGCCGGGTGATCTCCGGGCTCAGCGCCTACTGGGTCTACCAGCACCTGGGCAACATGTCGCCCGGGGAGCGCGCCTCCGACGAGGTGCTGGCCAGGCTGTGCAAGGCCGAGGGCGACGGGGCGGAGATCCTCGACGCGTTCGCCGAGCACGCCGACGCCGTCCCGACCGACAACCGGTGGAGCTACGCCCGCGACCTCGGCGACACCCGCCTGATCATGCTCGACTCCCGGTGCGCCCGCCAGCTGGACCCGAAGGACCGGCGGATGATCGATCCGGTCGAGTGGGAATGGCTCGCCGAGCAGTTCCGGCGGGAGGGCGCCGAGCGCTTCGTGATCGGCACGTCCGTGCCGTTCCTGCTGCCCTCCGGGATCCACCACATCCAGAACTGGAACGAGAAGCTGGCCCAGGGCGCCTGGGGGCCCCGGGTGGCGCGCTGGTCGGAGAAGCTGCGCCAGGCCGTCGACCTGGAACACTGGGCGGCCTTCCGCCGCTCCTTCGAGGACCTGGCCGGACTGCTGGCGCGGACGGGCAAGCCGGTGATCATCCTGTCCGGCGACGTGCACTACTCCTACGTCGCCAAGGCCGACGGGCTACCGGTCTACCAGCTCGTCTGCTCGCCGATCCGCAACCCGCTGAGCCGTACGCTCCGCCTGGCCAACATCGTCGCCCAGTTCGGCGTCGCCACGCTGATCGGCGGCTGGCTGGCGCGCCTGGCGAAGATCCCCAAGCCGTCCATGAAGTGGAAGATCGCGCACGGGCCGTGGTTCTCCAACGCGGTGGCCACCCTGACGCTGGACAGCACCCCGCCGTCGGTCCGCTGGGACACCGCGGCGGCCACCGAGATCTCCGAGGTCAGCACGGTCCGGCTGCCCTGACACGGCGCCGCCCCGGAAGCCGCCGCGCCACGAGGCGCGGTCCGGGCGCCACTGGTCGCGGAAGATACTCTCATTGGTGAAAGTTCCAGCGAAGTTACTAACATGGATGAGAGCATTCCATGGTGCAGTTCATCGGACGTGAGCGTGAGCTCGGCCTTCTCCGTGATCACCTGGATCTGGTACGAGCGGCGATCGGCGGCAGCCGCCCGGGCCGTTGCCTGATCATGCGGGGCCGTCGCCGTGTCGGCAAGTCGCGGCTCGTGGAGGAGTTCGCCCGCTCCTCCGGTGCACCGGTGCTGTATTACACCGCCGGCGGGGTGCGCGTGGAGCAGGAACTGGAGCAGTTCCGCAAGGACGCCGCGCTTTCCGGGGTCAGGGAATGGGCACTGCTCGCCGAAACCCCGGTGAACACCTGGGACGGTGCGTTTCACCTGCTGAGCCAGGTGCTGCCCGACGACCGGGCCTCCGTGGTGGTGATCGACGAGGTTCCCTATCTCGCGCAGGGAGACCCCGGCTTCGAGGGCACGTTGCAGCGGGCCTGGGACAGGTTCTTCGAGCAGAAGCCCGTCCTGCTGATCCTGATCGGTTCGGACCTGTCGGTGATGGAGGCGCTCACCGGTTACGGCAGACCGTTCTACCAGCGCGGGCGGGAGATGAAAGTCGGTCCCCTGACGCCGGGTGAGGTCGGCCGCATGCTGGCCCTTCCGGCGGCCGAGACCTTCGACGCCTGGCTGGTGACGGGTGGGCTCCCGCTGATCTGCGCCGAGTGGAAGCCCGGAGAGGAGGTGTGGGAGTTCCTCGAACGTGCCCTCGCCGACCCCACGTCTCCGCTGCTGGTCTCCGCCGAACGCTCGCTCGCCGCGGAGTTCCCCAAGCAGGCGATCGCAAAGGACGTGCTCGGGGTCATCGGCTCCGGCGAGCGGACCTTCAGCAACATCTCACGGGCCTGCGGAGGCCTCTCCGCGGCGACGACGACCCGATCCCTGGAGCTTCTCACCGTCAAACAGGTCGTGGCCGCCGAGCTCCCTCTGAGCACCCGTCCTTCCAGGGATCGCCGCTATCGCATCGCCGATCCTTACCTGCGGTTCTGGACGCGATTCCTTGAGCCCGCCCTGCCGTTGCTCGAACGAGGACGCTCCGACGTGGTGCTGCGCCGCATCCGGGAGGGCTGGACCTCCTGGCGCGGGCGGGCGGTGGAACCCGTGGTACGCGAGGCTCTGGCCCGTCTGCTACCCGGTGAGACCTTCCCCGACGTGGTCGAGGTGGGCTCTTTCTGGACCCGCACGAACAATGTGGAGATAGACATCGTCGGAGCCGATCGCGGGCCCATCGCCAAACGGCTCTTCTTCGTCGGTTCGGTGAAGTGGCTCCAGGAGCGGCCCTTCGACGACCACGACCTCGCCAGGTTGGCACAGGCGCAGGGGGCCGTCGCGGGGGCGACGCCCCTTCCGATGATCGCCGTTTCCCGATCCGGGACGACGGCGGGTGGTCTGGCGGCCGCCTACGGCCCTGAGGATCTCCTGCGCGCCTGGGAGTGACGGCCGGTACGGCCCGCGCCGTGGGGCGGGGCCGTACCGGGGCGGTCAGCCCGTGAATTCGGCGATGGCGTCGGCGAGCTGTTCGACGGCCCAGACGAGGTCCTCCTCGGAGACGACGATCGGCGGGGCGAGCCGGATGGTCGAGCCGTGGGTGTCCTTGGCGAGGACGCCGCGGCGCATCAGCGCCTTGGAGACCTCGCGGCCGCTCGCCAGAGACGGGTCGACGTCCACGCCCGCCCACAGGCCGCGGCCGCGCACGGCCACCACGCCGTGGCCGATGAGCGCCCGCAGCCGCTCGTGCATGACCGCGCCGAGCTCCCTGGCCCGCGCCTGGTACTCGCCGGTGCCGAGCATCTCGATGACCGCGTTCGCCACCGCGCAGGCGAGCGGGTTGCCGCCGAAGGTGGAGCCGTGCTGGCCCGGCCTGATCACGCCGAGCACGTCCGCGTTCGCGGTGATCGCCGAGACGGGGACGACGCCGCCGCCCAGGGCCTTGCCCAGCACGTAGACGTCCGGGACGACGCCCTCGTGGTCGCAGGCGAAGGTGTCACCGGTACGGCCGAGGCCGGACTGGATCTCGTCGGCGATCATCAGGACGTTCCGCTCGGTGCACAGCTCCCGCACCTGGGTGAGGTAGCCGTCCGGCGGGACCAGCACGCCGGCCTCGCCCTGGATGGGCTCCAGCAGCACGGCGACGGTGTCCTCGTCGATCGCCTCGCGGATCGCCTCGGCCGAGCCGTACTTCACGATCCTGAAACCGGGCGTGTAGGGGCCGAAGCCGTCGTGGGCGTCGGGGTCGGTGGAGAAGCTGACGATCGTGGTGGTGCGGCCGTGGAAGTTGTCCTCCATCACGATGATGTTGGCCCGGTCCGGCGTCACGCCCTTGACCTCGTAACCCCACTTGCGGGCCACCTTGATCGCGGTCTCCACGGCCTCGGCCCCGGTGTTCATCGGCAGGACCATCTCCTTGCCGGTGAGGTCGCCGAGTCCGGCCGCGAAGGCGGCGAACTGGTCGTGGAAGAACGCGCGGCTGGTGAGGGTGAGCCGGGACAGCTGCTCCTGGGCCGCCGCGATGATCTTCGGATTCCCGTGGCCGAAGTTCAGCGAGGAGTAGCCGGACAGGCAGTCCAGGAACCGCTTGCCCTCCACGTCGGTCACCCAGGCCCCCTGCGCCTCGTGGATCACGACGGGGAGCGGGTGGTAGTTGTGCGCGCTGCGGCGCTCACTGAGTTCGATGAACTCGTTGGTGCTGGTCATCCGATATCCGCCGTTCCTTCGGTGCGGTTCCTTGCTGTCAGAGCTGTCAGAGCTGTCAGGCCGTCCTGCCTGGATTCATCCCCGGATCTCCAGCGTGCAGCACTTGGGGCCGCCGCCCGCCTTGCGCAGCTCCGACAGGTCGACGGGCACGACCTCGAAACCGCGGCGCTTGAGCTCCAGCTGGAGGTCTGCCGCCTCCGTGTTGATCACTACGTTGGTCCCGTCGCTGACCGCGTTGAGTCCCAGGACGGTCGCGTCGTCCTCGGTGGCGATGACGGCCTCGGGGAACATGGCGCGGAGCACCTCCTGGCTGCCCGCCGAGAAGGCCCCTGGGAAGTATGCCACGTTATGTCCGTTTAGCGGGAAGAGTGCGGTGTCGAGGTGGTAGAAGCGCGGGTCCGCGAGCTGCAGCGTCACCACCGGCAGGCCGAGGAACTCCTGGGCCTCCTTGTGCGCGGTGATGTCGGTCCGGAAACCGGTCCCGGCCAGGATCACGTCGTCGAGCGTGAGGAAGTCGCCCTCGCCCTCGTTGACGAAGGCCGGCTCGCAGATCCGGTCGTAGCCGTTGGAGACGAACCAGTTCAGGTAGGCGGGCCCCTCGGCGGCGCGCTGCGGGTAGGTGAACCGCGCGCCGTACACCCGGCCGCGGACGACCAGCGCGCCGTTGGCCGCGAACACCATGTCCGGCAGGCCCTCGACCGGCTCGATCAGGCTGACCTCGTGCCCGAGTTCGAGGTAGACCTTCCTGAGGGTCTCCCACTGCAGGATCGCCCGGTCCCGGTCGGCGCCCGCCTCCGGGTGCATCCACGGGTTGATCGCGTACTCCACCGCGAAATGGTCGGGCCGGCACATGAGGTAGTGCTTGGACATGCGAAACCCCGCAAAGGACGTCGTGGTGGGAAACGACGGCGGCCGTCGTGGCGAGACCGTCGCGGTGAGAACGGCTACAGCCTAGGAACGCGGGTTCACGCAGGCCAAGGGCGCGATCGTGCGCGTTCGCGCGGATTCCTTGCGTGTTTCACCGGGGAAACGGGGATTCGTTGTGCGTGACGATGACCGGGGTGTCGGTGAGGCGGGAGAGCACGATGGAGCTCTTCGTCCGCACCACGAACGGCTCCGCCGCGATCCGCTCGATCACCCGCTCCACGTGCCGGACGTCGGTGGCCCTGATGTGCAGCAGCGCGTCGGCCTCGCCGGTGATGGTGCAGGCGGAGACCACCTCGGGATGGCGGGCCACGGCCACCCCGATCGCCGACGGCGAGGTCTTGCCCGCGCAGAACAGCTCCACGTACGCCTCGGTGGTCCACCCGAGCGCCGCGGGCTCCACCCGCGCGGTGAACCCGGTGATCGCCCCCCGGTCGCGCAGCCGGTCGACGCGGCGCTTCACCGCCGACGCCGACAGGCCCACCCGCTGCCCGATCTCCGCGTAGGTGGCGCGGGCGTCCTCGACGAGCGCCCCGATGATGTCACGGTCCAGCCGGTCCAACTCCACCGCTGCTTTCTAACACAGCGAGCCGGTACGGCGAGCCGTACGGCCCGCCGCCCGCGCCCCGGTTCCGGCCGCCCCGGGAGCGATGCGCCCCGGCCGATCCGGTCCGCGCCGCTCCGGTTCGCGCCGGTCCGTCCCGCTCTGCGCCGCTCCGGTTCGCGCCGGTCCGCCGCGGTCCGCCCGGTCAGGCCGTACGGCCCGTCCGGGCCGTCTCAGCCGGGGCCGTCTCCGCGGTGGTCGTCGAGGAGCCCGGCCTCGTGGACCAGCAGCGCGATCTGGACGCGGTTGTTGAGGCCCAGCTTGGCCAGGACGCTCGATACGTGCGTCTTGACCGTGGGCACGCTGAGGAAGAGCACCGCCCCGATCTCGGCGTTGGACCGGCCCTGGCCGACCGCGACGGAGACCTCCCGCTCACGGTCGTTCAGCAGGGCGAGACGCTCCCTGGCGCGGGTCCGCCTCAGGTCGGGGGCGGGATCCGCCACCCGGTCGATGAGGCGGCGGGTCACCGAGGGCGACAGCACCGGATATCCCCGCGCCACCTGGCGTATCGCGGTCACGATCTCACCGGGCGGGGTGTCCTTGAGCAGGAACCCGGCCGCCCCGGCGCGCAGGGCGCGCAGGACGTGCTCGTCGGCGTCGAAGGTGGTCAGGACGATGACCTCCGGCGCGCCGCCCCGGGCGCGCAGCCTCTCGGTCGGGGCCAGCCCGTCCATCGAGGGCATCCTGATGTCCATCAGGACCACGTCGGGGGAGTGCCGGTCGGCGAGACGGAGCGCCTCGGCCCCGTCGCCCGCCTCGGCGACCACGCGGATGTCGGGGGCGCCGCCCAGCATCATCGTCAGACCGGCGCGGACCAGGGGGTCGTCGTCGGCGATGAGCACGCCGACCGGCGCGGGGACGGAACCGGTCACGGCGGTCATGGCGGCCATGGTAGCCAGGCCGTCAGCCGCCGGCCGCCCGCGTCGTCGGGGCCGTGCTCCAGGCGGCCGCCCGCCAGGGCGACGCGCTCGGCCAGCCCGGCCAGGCCCCGGCCCGACCCCGCGCCGGACGCGGATGAGCCCGGCCTGCCGTACGCGGCCGCCGCGAGGGCGGGGCCCTCGTCCGGGTGATCGCCGTGCGTGGGCGACGCGGACCCGGCGACGCCGGACGCGGGCCCAGGAACCTCCGGCGCGGCGGGGGGAGCGGTGTTGCGCACCTCGACGGTCAGCCCCGTCCCCGGCGCCCCCGCGAGCCGTACCGTCACCCGGGCGCCGGGGGCATGCTTGCGCGCGTTGGTCAGCGCCTCCTGGACGATCCGGTACGCGGTGCGGCCCGCCGGATCGGGGGCGGCCCCGGCGAGGTCCTCGCCGAGGGTCACCTCCATGCCCGCCCTGCCCGACTCGGCGACCAGCTCCCGGACGTCGGCGAGGGTGGGCTGCGGCAGCTCGCCGACAGGCGCCCGGAGCACGCCGATGACCTCGCGCAGGTCCTGCAGCGCCCGGTGGGCGCTCTCCCGG
Source organism: Streptosporangium sp. NPDC004379 (assembly GCF_042873875.1). Lineage (NCBI taxonomy): Bacteria > Bacillati > Actinomycetota > Actinomycetes > Streptosporangiales > Streptosporangiaceae > Streptosporangium > Streptosporangium sp. NPDC004379. Next base: position 614,738 of record NZ_JBIAMC010000001.1, on the reverse strand, counting down.
ATCACCTTGGCCGCCCGGGCGACGTCCTCGGCCGGGGCGCCGGGGTTGTACTCCAGCGCGCCGGCGTGCACGCTCAGTAGCGACAGCCGGTGTCCGAGGACGTCGTGGATCTCCCGGGCGATCGCCTCGCGGGTCCGGTGCTGGGCCTGCTCGGCGCGGAGCGCCGCCTCGGTCTCGGCCCGGGCGGCGCGGTCGCGCAGCGACGCCGCGAGCCTGCGCCGGTGGTGGACGAACAGACCCCAGCCCACCGCGGCGCCCTGGAACGAGACGCCCAGCAGGAACACCAGGAGGGGAGGGTCCTCGGGCTCCGGGCGCAGCACGACGAAGCCCAGCGCCCCCACGAGGCTCAGCGCGAAGACCGCCGAGGAGGTGCGCGGCGGCCGGTGCACCGCCACGGTGAACAACGCGGCCAGCATCGCGCCGCCGACCGTCTCAGAGAACGACGACAGGATCACCAGCACGACGGCCAGTTCGACCGGCCGGCGGCGGCGCAGCCACAGCGCGGCGCAGCCCAGCGCGCCGGTGACCTGGTCGAGGTTGAACAGCCACGTCTCCGGCCGGGGGCGGACCTCCAGCCGCAACCCCGCCATCACGAGCCCGAAGAGCACCGCCAGCAGGAACAGCAGGAGGTCCACGGCCCAGTCGCGCGGGCTCCGCCGTACCCCGGCGGCGGGTGCGGATCCGTTCATCGCCCGAAAGCCTAGGAGCCCGGAGGGGGACGCCGCTCCTCACGGACGGCAGGAGATACCAAAGTCGCACCCGGCGTCTACCTTCGCCGGTGGCGGGGCCCGGGGACGGCGACGCCGGTCGGAGCGGGGCGTTCCGACGGCCGATCCCCGCCGGGACGGCGATCCCTAGCGTCGGATCCATGGGCAAAGCCATTCAGTTCATCGGATTCCTCATGCTCCTCCAGGGCGTCAGCGGGACGATCGACCGCCTGTTCGTCCAGCCGTTCATGGGCGGGCTCCTCAACCTCTTCAACCGCGTGGTCATCCCGCACCTGGACTTCCTGACCGGCTACGAGGTCTATGCGAACCTGAGCCTGGCGGCCCTGGGCGCCGCCGTCCTCGTCGCCGCCGACCGGATCGGAACGTCGGGGACGTCGTGACGGAAAGCGAGAAGGGGGCCGCGACGGATCGTCGCGGCCCCCTTCTCCGAAGGACCGGGTGAGGAAGGAGGATCAGGCGGGCTCGCCCGTCACCTGCTCCTGCGCCTCCTCGGGGGAGGCCTCCAGGTCGTCGCTCGCGCTCGCCTGCATCGCCGACTGCTTGTCGAGGCGCACCCAGCTCGTCACGCTCTCCACGGCGAACAGCACGCCGAGATAGACGGTCAGCGCGGCCAGCACCCAGGTCAGCACGCCCAGCGCCGCGCCGGCGCCGATCAGCAGCAGCCGGATCTCCCAGCCCAGGCCCGCCCGGAACACCCAGTCGGGCGGCCAGATGCTCTGCCGGGTGCGGTACACCGTGTCGTAGGTGTGGTAGCCGATCACGTACAGCAGCACGTACATCAGCCACTTGGGCGCGTCGGCCGCCAGGCCGATCAGGATGATCGTGAGGAACTCGGTGGACCGGATCAGCGGCGGCAGCAGCCAGTCGATCCTGCCCAGGTGGTCGCGGGCCGCGGTCGGCAGCACGAGGACGAGCATCACCACCGGCGGGAGCAGCAGGACCGGGCCGTCCTTGAGGATCCCGGCCGCAGCCATCGCGATGATCGCGGCGAGCGCGGCGAGCGCGGCGGGCACCGCGGGCAGCCCGGGGCCGACCCTGCCGCGCAGCGCCGTCACCAGCGGGCCGTCGTCGCGGTAGGCGAGCAGCCGGGCGGTCTGGATGCGCAGCCGTTCCTCGTACGGGTCCGGGACGGGCGCGGTCTGCGGTTGGGTGATCATGCGAGCGACCTCATCAGACGTCCGGTGAGCGTGTAGGTGGCGGCGATGCCGCCCCAGATGATCAGCGTGATGAAGGTGATCCTGGCGTCGAAGAGGGCACTGACGATCGCGATGGCCGCGAAGCGCTCACCGATCGGGAAGACGATCATCTTGCGGGCCCAGTACACGGCGCGGTTCCGGCCGGCCCTGCTCCACATCCTCAGCAGCCCGCGGATGCCGCCGCTGCGCGCGAGACGGCGCTGCTCCAGCGCCAGGCGCAGGTCGGTGTCGGGGCTGATCGACAGGGGCATCGACGGCAGCGGCGACGGCGGCTTGCGCCGGTTGGCCGCGCCGAAGGAGAAGTCCAGCAGGTGCTTGGCGGACTGCAGGGCCAGCGCCACCAGCGCGAGCGTCCACACGTCGCCGACGCCGGACACGGCCGCGCCGACCGCCAGGCCCGCGAAGACCACGTACTCCTTGAAGCGGTCGAAGGTGGCGTCCAGCCACGCCCCGAGGACGCCGAACTTGCGGGCGTACCGGGCGACCTGGCCGTCCACGCAGTCGAACACGAACGCGAAGTAGATCAGGACGCCGCCTGCGATCATCCCGGCCCGCGCACCGGTGGCGAAGCACGCCGCCGCCGCCACGCCCAGGGCGATCGAGATCAGCGTGACCTGGTTCGGGGTGAGCCCGCGCCGGGCCGCCCAGCGGGCGATGAACCGCGAGTAGGTGCTGACGAAGTAGGTGGTGAAGAAGCCGTCGGCGCCCTTGACCGCGTTGTTCAGCCGGGCGCGGTCCTCGTCGAAGGTCGCCAGCTCGGCCACGGCCTCGTCGGCCTGCTCGGGCGAGGTGATCCGCCGGAAGAACAGGTCACGGCGGCCGCGGATGCCGACCGAGACGCCCCGCCGTACCAGGCCCAGGATCAGGAGCTGGACCAGGTCGTCCTCGGGGCCGAACAGGTGGGCCATGTCCGCCAGCTCGCGGGCGGCCTCGGCCAGCGTGGGCGCGTGCTTGCGGTGCAGGTGCAGCGGGCCGAGCGCGATGGCGTTGGGCCGGGTCACCGCGTGGAACGCCGAGCCGACCGAGACGACCCGGGACCTGGCGGCGCGCAGCCGGACCGGCAGGCCCTCGTACACCCGATCGCCGATCTCCGGCTCGGCCTCGGCGATCGGGACGTCCGGGACGATGAGATCGCCGTTCTCGTCCTCCTCGCGGTCCTCGCGGGGCTCCTTGGCGATCAGCGCCAGCGCGCCGCGCTTCGACTTGGTGATCTGGTAGATCAGCTCGTCGTGGATCAGCGAGTCGGCCGGGAGGATCAGCAGGTTCTCCTCGCCGTCCTCGACCGCGTCGGCCAGGGCGCGCAGGTCGCCGGCGAGATCCGCGGTCTCGACGAGCGTGCCGGGGAAGCCGCGGTAGGCCGGCGCGTCGGCGACGCGGGCGATCGTGACCGGCGCCGGGTCGAGGGAGGCGAGCTGTCCGTGCAGCTTGCCGATCACCGTGGGGCAGCCGGGGAGCGCGGGCAGCGTCAGCGCGGCGGGCGGCGCCGGCTGGCCGGGGACGTCATCGTGGCCGGGCGATGAACCCAGCAGGACCACGCGGGGCATGGCACCCTTTCGTGCGGGGGTGGGGGTGGAACATCAAGGCGGAGGGTACGCCGAGAGCCAAAGTTTAGTTAGTTTCAGGTGAACAACGTGCACTCGTGATCGTTCCGTGCCGATGAACCGGGTAGAACGGCCTTTCACCCCGGTCACCGCACTAAGCTGATCCGGTGAGTCTGTACCGTGACGAGGGCATCGTGCTGCGCACCCACAAGCTGGGCGAGGCCGACCGCATCGTCACCGTCCTGACCAGGCGCACCGGCAAGGTCCGCGGCGTCGCCAAGGGCGTCCGGCGCACCATGTCGCGCTTCGGCGCCCGGCTGGAGCCGTTCACCCACGTCGACCTCCAGCTGCACACCGGCCGCACCCTCGACGTGGTCACCCAGGCCGAGACGATCCACCCGTACGGCGAGGCGCTCGTCCACGACTACCCCCGCTACACCGCGGGCAGCGCGATGCTGGAGACCGCCGACCGGCTGATCATGGGGGAGAAGGAGCCCGCGCTCCGCCAGTTCCTGCTGCTGGTCGGAGGCCTGCGCACGCTCGGCTCCGGCGGGCACGAGCCCAGGCTGGTGCTCGACGCCTACTTCCTGCGCTCGCTGGCCGTCGCCGGCTACGCCCCGGCCCTGGAGGCGTGCGCCCGGTGCAAGGCCCCCACGGTGCGGGCGTTCGCCATCGTGGCCGGGGGAGTGGTGTGCGGCGCGTGCCGCCCGGCCGGCGCCGCGGTGCCCGCCGGGGAGACCATCGCCCTGATGAGCGCGCTGCTGAAGGGCGACTGGGCGACCGCCGACGCCTCCGAGGGGCGCCACCGCGCCGAATGCAGCGGCCTGGTCGCCGCGTATCTCCAATGGCACCTCGAACACGGAATACGCTCTCTTCGACACGTAGAAAGGGAGTCTGCAACGTGAACGTCCGCCCTCCGGCACCGCACCCCTCCGGAGCCATTCCGCCCCCCATCCCGCGCGACCTGGTGCCCCGGCACGTGGCGATCGTGATGGACGGCAACGGCCGGTGGGCCAAGCAGCGCGGGCTGCCGCGCACCGAGGGCCACAAGGCGGGCGAGGCGTCGCTCTTCGACGTCATCGAGGGCGCCATCGAGCTGGGCGTCCCGTACCTCTCGGCCTACGCCTTCTCCACCGAGAACTGGAAGCGCTCCCCTGACGAGGTGCGCTTCCTGATGGGCTTCAACCGCGACGTCATCCGCCGCCGCCGCGACCAGCTCCACGAGATGGGCGTGCGGGTCCGCTGGGCGGGCCGGCCGGGGCGGCTGTGGAAGAGCGTCATCGGCGAGCTGCAGGACGCCGAGCGGATGACCGAGCGCAACTCCACGCTGACCCTGCAGTTCTGCGTCAACTACGGAGGCCGCGCCGAGATCGTGGACGCCGCGGTCCGCCTGGCCGCCGACATCGCCGCCGGGCGCGTCAAGCCCGGCCGGGTCAATGAGACGACCTTCGCCCGCTACCTCGACGAGCCGGAGATCCCCGACGTCGACCTGTTCGTGCGGTCCTCCGGCGAGCAGCGCACCTCCAACTTCCTGCTCTGGCAGAGCGCCTACGCCGAGATGGTCTTCCTCAACCGCCTGTGGCCCGACTTCGACCGCCGCGACCTGTGGGAGGCGTGCGAGACCTACGCCAAGCGCGACCGCCGGTACGGCGGGGCGGTGCCCAACCAGGTCTGAGATCGAAAGGGGCGGCGGCTCCGCGCGGAGCCGCCCGAACGCGGTGACTCGGTGATCAGTCCGCCGGCGATGGGCCGATCCCGAGGACCGGCAGGCACTCATCGACGGCGACGAGTTCGATGTCGTCGCGCCGCCGCTCGTTCCACTGCTCGCGGGTCAGCCTCCACTGTCTGATCTCCGCCGGCTCACCGCGCCGGGTGTCCCAGGCGATGCCGTTCGGCACGTATCCCAGGGACTGGGAGACACGGTTCGAGGCATGGTTGTCGAAGAAGGCGTCGCTGCCCGCCTCACGGGCACCCAGCCCGGCGAAGGCCAGATGCAGCACCGCCTGGCGCATCTCCCTCCCCAGGCTGCCGCCCCGCGCGTCCGGACTGAGCCAGGAGAAGGTGGTGACCGTACCGAAAGTGGTGAAGTCGATGCCGATCAGGTCCTGCATGCCCACCGGCTCTCCGTCGATGACCACGACGAAGTACAGACGCCAGAAGCTCGGGCCGACCCTGCCGCGGCCGCGCCACACTCCCTGCAGCCAGCCCCACTCGCGTTCCGGGCTCTCCTCGTAGAGCGACATCGGATCGTCGAAGGGCCACGGAGGCTTTGTGGCCACGCCTTTGCGGACCGTTGGGACCAGGCGTTCCAGGAGTTCGTCCGTGGCCCCGGACAGTGTCAGGCGGGGCGTGTGCACCTGCACGTTCAGAGGAGGATAAGCGGACAGACGCGAAGCGGTCCTCACCATGTACGTCACCCTATGAACCGGCGAATGCGGCGCGCATCCCATATTCGGTCCGGAGCCCGAACACGGTGTTTCCCGGGCGGAGACCCGCAGTCGGGGAGCTCCCGGTTGAATGGGGGAGTCGGATCGGGCCACGAAGGCCCGAAGGGTCGGGGAACGCCGCGCCGGAGGTGGGCGATGACCGTCAGGATCGAGCGGGACGGGCCGGTGACGACCGTGGTTCTGTCCCGGCCCGAGGCGCGCAACGCCGTGGACGGGCCCACCGCCACGGCCCTGGCCGACGCGTTCCGTGAGTTCGACGCCGATCCGGGCGCGTCGGTGGCCGTGCTGTGGGGCGAGGGCGGCACGTTCTGCGCCGGTGCCGATCTCAAGGCCGTCGGCACCGCGCGGGGCAATCGGGTGGCGCCCGGAGGCGACGGGCCGATGGGTCCGACCCGGATGCGGCTCACCAAGCCGGTGATCGCGGCCGTCGCGGGGTACGCGGTGGCCGGTGGGCTGGAGCTGGCGCTCTGGTGTGACCTGCGGGTGGCCGAGGAGGACGCGGTGTTCGGGGTCCTCTGCCGCCGCTGGGGCGTGCCGCTGGTCGACGGTGGCACCGTACGGCTGCCGCGGCTGGTCGGGACGGGCCGCGCGATGGACATGATCCTCACCGGCCGGCCGGTGGCCGCCCTGGAGGCACTGGACATGGGCCTGGTCAACCGGGTGGTCCCGGCCGGCCGGGCACGCGCGGCCGCCGAGAGCCTCGCCGCCGACCTGGCGCGTCTCCCACAGGACTGCATGCGCGGCGACCGCATGTCGGTGCTGGAACAGGAGGGGCTGAGCGAGGAGGAGGCCATGGAGGGCGAACTGGCCCATGGGTTGGAGGTCCTGCCGGGCATCGTTACGGGCGCCGCGCGTTTCATCGCGGGGGAGGGCCGTCACGGGAGCTTCGGCGCGAGCTGAGCCCCGCCCCGGACGGCGCTTCACCGTTCTCGTCCGCCCCGCCTTTCGGGTGCTCCCGCGGAGCCGTCCGCCGTGAAGCCGATCGCCGGAGCCGTTCCCGCGGCGTCACCCGCCGCGAGGGCGCCCGGAGGAGGTCAGGCGCGGCGGCGGGCGCGGTAGGCGGCGACGTGCATGCGGTTGCCGCAGGTGCGGCTGTCGCAGTAGACACGTGAGCGGTTGCGCGACTCGTCCAGGAAGAAGTGGTCGCAGTCGGGGGCCGAGCAGCTCCGCAGGCGCTCCCACTCGTCCTCGACGAGCAGGTGGGCCAGGGCGACGCCGAGGTCGGCCGACAGTCGCTCGGCGAGCGACACGCCCGGCGCGAAGTAGTGGATGTGCAGGGGGTGGCCGTCGTGCTCGGCCAGGGCCGCGGTGATCCTGGTGCCGCCGAGCAGCGTGTTCAGCCGGATGATCACGGTTGCCCGGTCGGGGGCGGTGATGACCCGGTGGAAGGACTCGCGCAGGGCCCGGACCTCGGTCAGGTCGGCGGCGCGCAGCCTGCCGACGTTGCTCACCTGTTGACGTTCCACGAACTCGCCGAGCGTCCGCAGATCGCCCAGCCCTTCCTCGCCGTTGACGGTGGGCGAGGTGTTGATCAGATCGATCATGGTGGCGAGTGAGCACAGCATGTCATGTGCGAATGGCATGTTGACTCCTGTTATATGTGGTTTTCGCGGGAACGCGTACGGCGACCGGCCGTCTCGGAAGCGTATCCCGCGAACGGTCCCGCGGGGGCATCTCGCCGGACGGGCGCCGCGGGCCGGACGGGAGCGGACGCGACGGGAACCGCGGACCGGCCGGAAGCGGACCCGCCGGGAACCGCGGACCGGTCGGGAGCGGACCGGTCAGGAGCGGGCCGCCGTTCCCGTCGTTCCCGCCGCCTTCGCCGCCGAGCAGGCGCCGCAGGTGCCGAAGACCTCGACCGTGTGGGTGACCTCGGTGAAGCCGTGCTCGGCCCCGACCGCCTCGGCCCACCGCTCCACCACGGGCCCGGCCACCTCGACCGTCCGCCCGCAGACGCGGCAGACCAGGTGGTGATGGTGGTCGCCGCTGGCGCAGGCGCGGTAGACGGACTCCCCGTCGTCCGTCCGGAGCATGTCGACCTGGCCGCCGTCGGCGAGGTTCTGCAGCGCCCGGTAGACCGTGGTCAGGCCGATCTTCGCGCCCTGCGCGCGCATCTCGGCGTACACGTCCTGGGCGCTGCGGAACCCCTCGCTGCTGCGGAGGACTGCGTGTACGGCATCGCGCCTGTTGCTCATGGCGTGGACTCCTGTGATCGGCTGCGGCGTACGAATCTACCGAGCCCCAGGGCGAGGACGAACCCCGCGAGGGCGACCACCACGATGATCGCACCCGGCGGCACCTCCACGTAGAAGGACGAGGTGAGCCCGCCGACCGTGGCGAGCACCCCGAACACCATGGACAGCAGCATCGTGGCCCGGAACCCCCGGGTGAACTGCTGGCTCGTCGCCACCGGGACCACCATCAGCGCGCTGACCAGCAGCAGGCCCACCACCCGCATGGCGATGACCACGGTCAGCGCGGCGGTGACGGCGATCAGCAGGCTGAGGAAGCGCACCGGCAGGCCGCTGGCCCTGGCGACCTCCTCGTCCTGGCACAGCACGTACAGCTCGCGCCCGAAGACGGCGACCACGCCGAGCACGGCCGCGGCCAGCAGGCCGATCGCCCACACGTCCTGGGCGGTGACGCTGCTGATCGAGCCGAACAGGTAGGACATCAGTGTGGTGTTGCTGCCGCCCGGGGCCAGTGAGATGAGCAGCGCGCCTCCGGCGATGCCGCCGTAGAACAGCAGGGCGAGCGCCACGTCGCCGCTGGTCCTGCCGCGCGCCCGGACCAGCTCGATCGTCACGGCGCCCAGCACGGAGACCGCCACGGCGGTCAGCACGGGGGCGGTGCCGGTCAGGAAGCCGAGCGCCACGCCGGTCAGGGCGACGTGGCCGATGCCGTCACCGAGCAGGGCCAGGCGGCGCTGGACGATGAACGTGCCGATGGCCGGGGCGGCCAGGCCGACCAGCAGGGCCGCGATCAGCGCCCGCCGCATGAGGCCCAGGCTGAGCAGTTCGATCACGGCGTGGGCCTCCAGTCGAGCGTGCTCACGGGATTCTCCTCGGCGTGCGGGTGCACGTGGTCGTGGCCGGGCAGTGCGTGGGCGCCGACGGCGCGCGGCGGCGGGCCGTCGTGGCAGACGCAGCCGTCGCGCAGCACCACGGCGCGGGTGATCAGCGGCTCCAGGGGGCCCAGCTCGTGCGCGACCAGCAGAACCGTCCTGCCCTGGGCGACGAGCGTGGACAGGGTGTCGGCGAGGAGCTGCTGGCTGCCGGAGTCCACCCCGGCGGTGGGCTCGTCCATGACGTAGGTGTCGGGCTCCCCGGCCAGGGCGCGGGCGATCAGCACCCGCTGCTGCTGGCCGCCCGACAGGGCCTGGACCGGGTCGCTGGCCCGGTCGGCCAGGCCCACCACGGAAAGGGCCCGCTCGGTCGCCTCGCGGTCGGCCGCGCTCGTCCGGCGGAACCTCCGCTGCCGGGCGATCCTGCCGGAGGCGACGACCTCGCGGATGGTGGTCGGCACGCCGCCGCCCACCGACAGCCGCTGGGGCACGTAGCCGATCCGCCGCCAGTCGCGGAACCGGGCGGGCGGCCTGCCGTACAGGAGGGTGGTGCCGGCCGTCAGCGGGGTCAGGCCGAGCAGCGTGCGGATGAGGGTGGACTTGCCGGATCCGTTCGCGCCCAGCACGGACACGACCTCGCCGGGCTCGATGGTCAGGTCGACGCCGCGGAGCACCGGGCGGCGGTCCAGGCTCACCTGGCCGCCCTTCATGGCGAAAACGGTTTGGTCAGAGGTCACGATGGTCCTTCACGAGCAGCGGAGCGCCGCCTGGAGTGCGGTGAGGTTGCGGCGCATGGCGGAGGTGTAGTCGCCGCTCTCCGGCCGGCTCTCGATGGGGTCGAGGACGGCAGTCTTCGCGCCGACCTCGGTGGCGAGGACCTCGGCGACCTTGGGGCTGACGAGGCTCTCGGTGAAAATGGTAGTCACTTTCTCGCGCCGGGCCACCTCGGCCACCTGGGCGAGGCGGGCGGGGGCGGGCTCGGCGTCCGGGTTGACGCCGCTGACCCCGATCTGGCGGAGGCGGTAGCGGTCGGCGAGATAGGCGAACGCGGAGTGGCTGGTGACGATGGCGTCCGAGGCGCAGGTCCGCAGGCCCCGCGCCAGCTCGCCGTCCAGGGCGGTCAGCTCGGCCGCCACCTTGGCGGCGCGGTCCCGGTACCCCGGGGCGTGGGCGGGGTCGGCGGCGGCGAGCCGCTCGCCCAGCTTGGCGGCGACCGTCGCGAAGCGGGACGGGTCGAGCCAGATGTGCGGGTCGTAGGAGATCGGGGAGCCGTCCTCCCCGGCGTGCTCGTCACCGTGCTCGTCGCCGTGTTCGGCGGCGTGCTCCTCGGCCGTCTCCCCGGGGTGCTCGTCACCGTGCTCGTCGCCGGCGGTCGCGGGGAGGGTCCGTACCGTGGTCGCCGCGTCGAACCCCCGGTCGGCGGCGTGCTGCCCGACCGCCTCGTCCACCGCCGGCTGCACGCCCCTGATGTAGACGACCAGTCCGGTCTCCTCCAGCCGGGCCACCTGGATGGGCGACAGCTCCAGGTCGTGCGGCTCGACGCCGGGCTTGGCCAGGCCGGTGACGGCGATGTCGGGCCCGCCCACCCGCTCGGTCAGCCACTGCAGCGGGTACATGGCCGCGCTGACGCCGAACGCGTCTCCCGATCTCCCGGCGTCGGCCGAGCCGGAGCCGCAGGCCGCGGTGGTGGTGAGGAGGGTCGTGAGGGCGAGGGCGCCGGCGATATGCATGGGCATACGTCGGGAGAAGTCCGACTTCATGTCCATCAGTATGGACGAGAATGAAAATGATTGTCAAAATCAGGTTAGAAGGCCCCGAAACGGTCGGCGATCAGCAGGACCAGGAAGGTGATCAGCGCCACCCGCAGGACGCGCCCCTTCACCCCCAGCGACGGCCACGACATGTAGGCCAGCCAGGCGACGAACGCCAGTGCCGGCAGCACCGCGAGCCCGCCCCAGACGGACGGCACCGCGAAGCCGGCCAGGAGCAGCACCACCAGCAGCGCGGGCAGGATCCAGCGGGGGAGCCCGAACAGGAAGACCAGCGGCGCCGCGCTGCGCCGCTCGACCGTGCGCCGCAGGCCCGTGGCGCCCGGGGTGAGGAAGTGCTCGCCCGGCGGGAGCGGGCGGCCGCCCCGGGGGCGTCCTCGCTCCGGGGGGCGGCTTCTGGCCAGCGGGTGCGCGGGACGCTGGCTTCGTTTGTCGGCCACGGCCCGAGCCTAACGCCGCCCTCCCCGCGACGGCACGCGCGGCGCGGCCCTTCCCGCGCCGGTGTACGGCGCGGCCCTTCCGGTGGCACGTGCGGCGCCGCTCTTCCCGCGCCGGTGCGCGGTGCGGCCCTTCCGGGCGGCTCTGGCATGCTGGGCGGATGCTCGCAGTCATCCGCTACTCGGTGCCCGCCGCCCGGACCGGGGAGTTCCTGGCCCAGGCACACGACATCGCCGACACTCTGGCCGCCCAGCCCGGGCACATCAGGGGCCGGGTCGCCAGGTCGGTGGACGACCCGGAGCTGTGGGCGCTGGTCAGCGAGTGGGAGGGTGCCGGGTTCTACCGGCGGGCGCTGGGCGCGGCCCGGATGGCGATGTACCCGCTCATGACACTGATGATCAACGAGCCGAGCGCCTTCGAGGACGTCGCACGGGCCTGACGGGCCGCCGGGAACGTTCCCCCGGGCTTTTCACGGACAAGACGGACGTGCCGGTCCGTGCGGGCACCCGGCCCGCCCGGCTCCCCTAAGCTGGAGCCCAACGATTCCTCGCCGACCTCCAGCCGGATGGAGATTTTCCCTTATGGCACGCCGTACGGACATCATGGACACCATCGTCAGCCTCGCCAAGCGACGTGGTCTTGTCTATCCCTCCAGCGAGATCTACGGTGGCCTGCGCGCCTCCTGGGACTACGGCCCGCTGGGTGTGGAGCTCAAGAACAACGTCAAGCGCCAGTGGTGGAAGGCCGTGGTGCAGGGCCGTGACGACGTGGTCGGCCTCGACTCCTGCGTGATCCTGGCCCCCGAGGTGTGGCAGGCCAGCGGCCACGTCGAGACCTTCACCGATCCGCTCACCGAGTGCCAGTCGTGCCACAAGCGCTACCGCGCCGACCACCTCGAGGAGGCCTTCGAGGAGAAGCACGGCCACGCCCCGGAGCGCGGGCTCGCCGAGATCACCTGCCCCAACTGCGGCAACAAGGGCTCCTTCACCGAGCCCCGGCAGTTCAGCGGCCTGCTGAAGACCTACCTCGGCGCGGTCGAGGACGAGTCCGGCCTGGCCTACCTGCGGCCCGAGACCGCCCAGGGCATCTTCATCAACTACCTCAACGTGCAGCAGTCCGCGCGCAGGAAGGTCCCGTTCGGCATCGGCCAGATCGGCAAGTCGTTCCGCAACGAGATCACCCCGGGCAACTTCATCTTCCGCACCCGCGAGTTCGAGCAGATGGAGATGGAGTTCTTCGTCAAGCCCGGCAGCGACGAGGAATGGCACCAGTACTGGATCGACGAGCGCTACCGCTGGTACACCGACCTCGGCATCAACCCCGAGAACCTCCGGCTGTACGAGCACCCGCAGGAGAAGCTGTCCCACTACTCCAAGCGGACCGTCGACATCGAGTACCGCTTCAACTTCACCGGCAGCGAGTGGGGCGAGCTGGAGGGCGTCGCCAACCGCACCGACTTCGACCTGACCGCGCACGGCAAGGCCTCCGGCACCGACCTCAGCTTCTTCGAGCAGGAGACCGGTGAGCGCTACGTCCCGTACGTGATCGAACCGGCGGCCGGCGTCGACCGCGCCACGCTCACCTTCCTGCTCGACGCCTACACCGAGGACGAGGCGCCCAACGCCAAGGGCGTCATGGAGAAGCGCACGGTCATGCGCCTCGACCACCGCCTCGCCCCGGTCAAGGTGGCCGTGCTGCCGCTGTCGCGCAACGCCGACCTGTCGCCCAAGGCCCGCGACCTGGCGGCCGCGCTGCGCCGCCGCTGGAACGTCGACTTCGACGACGCGGGCGCGATCGGCCGCCGTTACCGCCGCCAGGACGAGATCGGCACGCCGTTCTGCGTCACCGTCGACTTCGACACCCTTGAGGACCAGGCGGTGACCATCCGCGAGCGCGACTCGATGGCCCAGGAGCGCGTGGCCCTCGACCAGGTCGACTCCTACCTCCGCAAGCACCTCAACGACTGACCCGCCGCCGGCCCGCCCGGCGTCCCGTCCCGTACGGCCCCCGCCTCCCGTGAGGCGGGGGCCGTACGCGTTCTCCGGCCTGTCATGGAATGCGCTTTCCGAACCTCGCGGCGCGGCTCCGGCGGCCCGTGAATGCCCGGTGAATTGGTTTATACCAATTGGTATAAACCAATTCACCGGCGGGCCGATATGGCGGTTTATTTGGCTCTCCTTTGGATTGGATTAGACCGTCGTATGCCCGCTGACATGCCGAAACGCACTGCATACCGATGGGTGACGTTTCATCATCTTTTTCATCGGTAGAGTCCCGAGTGAGGCGGTGACACACGTCGCTTGAAGTCGCAGAAGGAGCAGCCGTGCCCAAGTACGTTTACGACTTCACCGAGGGCAACAAAGATCTCAAAGATCTGCTCGGCGGTAAGGGGGCGAACCTGGCGGAGATGACCAACCTCGGCCTGCCGGTGCCCCCCGGCTTCACCATCACCACCGAGGCGTGCCGCCACTTCCTGACGGAGGGCGGGCTCCCGGACGGGCTGGAGGAGGAGGTCTCCGAGCACCTCTCGGCGCTGGAGGCGAAGATGGGCCGCCGCCTGGGGCAGGCGGACGACCCGCTGCTGGTCAGCGTGCGCTCCGGGGCCAAGTTCTCCATGCCGGGCATGATGGAGACCGTCCTCAACATCGGGCTGAACGACGAGTCGGTACACGGCCTGGCCAAGCAGGCCAGCGGCAACGAGCGCTTCGCCTGGGACTCCTACCGCCGCCTCATCCAGATGTTCGGCAAGACCGTCCAGGACATCGACGGCGAGCTTTTCGACGACGCGCTCGAGGAGCTCAAGGCCGGCCGCGACGACCTCGACCTGGAGGCCGCCGACTTCCAGCGCCTCGTCGAGACCTACAAGGGCATCGTCCGCGACCAGACCGGCGAGGAGTTCCCCGCCGACCCGCACCTTCAGATGCGCATGGCCGTCGAGGCCGTCTTCAGGTCGTGGAACGCCCCGCGCGCCATCCTCTACCGCCGCCAGGAACGCATCCCCGCCGACCTCGGCACCGCGGTCAACGTCTGCTCCATGGTCTTCGGCAACTGCGGCATGGACTCCGGCACCGGCGTGGCCTTCACCCGTGACCCCGGCACCGGCCACCAGGGCGTCTACGGCGACTACCTGCAGAACGCCCAGGGCGAGGACGTCGTCGCGGGCATCCGCAACACCCTGTCGCTGCAGGAGCTGGAGCGCATCGACAAGCCCGTCTACGACGAGCTCATGCAGATCATGGCGACGCTGGAGAACCACTACCGCGACCTGTGCGACATCGAGTTCACCGTCGAGCGCGGCAAGCTGTGGATGCTGCAGACCCGGGTCGGCAAGCGGACCGCCGGCGCGGCGTTCCGCATCGCCGTACAGCTCGTCGAGCAGGGACTGATCAGCATGGACGAGGCCGTCACCCGGGTCACCGGCGACCAGCTCGCCCAGCTCATGTTCCCCCGCTTCGCCGGGGACGCGGACGCCGAGCGGATCGCCAAGGGGATGAACGCCTCCCCGGGCGCGGCCGTCGGCAAGGCCGTCTTCTCCTCCGAGCGGGCCGTCGAGCTCGCGGGCAGGGGGGAGGACGTCATCCTGGTCCGCCGGGAGACCAACCCCGACGACCTGGCCGGCATGATCGCCGCCCAGGGGGTGCTGACCAGCCGCGGCGGCAAGACCTCACACGCGGCCGTGGTGGCCCGCGGCATGGGCAAGACCTGCGTCTGCGGCGCCGAGGAGCTGGAGGTCTCCGTCCAGGACCGCTCGTTCACCGCCCCCGGCGGCGTCGTGGTCTCCGAAGGAGACGTCATCTCCATCGACGGCTCCACCGGCGCGGTCTACCTCGGCGAGGTGCCCGTGGTGGACTCCCAGGTCGTGGAGTACTTCGAGGGTTCGGGCGACCACGAGGACGAGCTGGTGCGGGCGGTGGACCGCGTCATGCGGCACGCCGACGAGAAGCGACGGCTGGAGGTGCGGGCCAACGCCGACAACGCCGAGGACGCCGCCCGCGCCCGCCGGTTCGGCGCCCAGGGCATCGGGCTGTGCCGTACCGAGCACATGTTCCTCGGCGACCGGCGGCAGCTCGTCGAGGAGCTGATCCTGGCCGAGACCGACGCCGAGCGCGAGCGCGCGCTGGAGGCGCTCCGCCCGCTGCAGCAGGGCGACTTCGTGGAGCTCTTCCGGGAGATGAAGGGCCTGCCGGTCACGATCCGCCTGCTCGACCCGCCGCTGCACGAGTTCCTGCCCGACTGCACCGAGCTGTCGGTGAAGGTCGCCCTCGCCGGGGACCAGGCGGAGGAGAAGGACCTCAAGGTGCTCGCCGCGGTCAAGCGGCTGCACGAGCAGAACCCGATGCTGGGCCTGCGCGGCGTACGGCTCGGCCTGGTCATCCCCGGACTGTTCGCCATGCAGGTCCGGGCGATCGCCGAGGCGGCCAAGGCCGTCGAGGGGACCCGCGCGGAGATCATGATCCCGCTCGTCGCCGCCGTGCAGGAACTGGAGAACGTCCGGGACGAGGCGCGGGCGATCCTCGCCGAGACCGGCGTCGAGGCCCTGGTCGGCACGATGATCGAGGTGCCGCGGGCGGCGCTGACCGCCGGGCAGATCGCCGAGGCCGCCGAGTTCTTCTCCTTCGGCACCAACGACCTGACCCAGATGACCTGGGGCTTCTCCCGCGACGACGTCGAGGCCGCGTTCTTCTCCCGCTACCTGGAGCTGGGCGTCTTCGGCGTCTCCCCGTTCGAGTCGCTGGACCGCGACGGCGTCGGCCGGCTCGTACGGCTCGCCTCCGAGGAGGGCCGCCGGACCCGTCCCGACATCAAACTCGGCATCTGCGGCGAGCACGGCGGCGACCCCGACTCCATCCACTTCTGCCACGAGAGCGGGCTGGACTACGTCTCCTGCTCGCCGTTCCGCATCCCGGTGGCCCGGCTGGAGGCGGGCCGCGCCGCCCTGGTCGGCGGGGACTCCGACACCCGCTGACCCCCCGGGAGGCCGGGAGGAGCCGGACGGAACCGGGGACCGGACGGAACCGGGGACCGGAAGGGGAGACCTGGCCGGAAAGGGGCGGCCGGGCCGGGAGGTCCAGCGCCTGAGAGGTCCGGCAGGCGGGGTCCCGCGAGACGCGGGACCCCGCCCGCCGGGCCGCCGCCGGCGCGGCATCCGAGGTTTTCCCATAGTTCGGAATGGATTGGCGGACGCCGGATAAAATCACTGCACTTATGCACGGTTACGAGGAGCATGACCAGGCCAGATGGGTGCCGGAACCCCCCGGCAACCCGGAGCGAGGGCCGTTCGAGCGCGATCGGGCGCGGGTACTGCACAGCGCGGGCCTGCGACGGCTGGCCGCCAAGACCCAGGTGGTCGGGCCGGGCGAGACCCTCGGCAGCGGGCAGCACATCCCCCGCACCCGGCTGACCCACTCGCTGGAGTGCGCGCAGATCGGCCGGGAGATGGGGCAGGCGCTCGGCCGCGACCCCGACCTCATGGAGACCGCCTGCCTGGCCCACGACCTCGGTCACCCCCCGTTCGGGCACAACGGGGAGGCCGCGCTCGACGAGATCGCCGCCCCGTGCGGGGGGTTCGAGGGCAACGCGCAGAGCCTGCGCCTGCTGACCCGGCTGGAGGCCAAGGTCCTCACCGAGGACGGCCGCAGTGCCGGGCTCAACCTCACCCGGGCCTCCCTGGACGCCACGATCAAGTATCCCTGGACGCGCCGGACGAGCCCCAAGTACTGCGCCTACGACGAGGACCTGCCCGTCTTCACCTGGATCAGGGAGGGCGCCCCCGAGCGGCGGGTCAGCTTCGAGGCCCAGATCATGGACTGGGCCGACGACGTCGCCTACTCCGTGCACGACCTGGAGGACGCCCTGCACGCCGGGGACGTCGTGCTCGCGGCCCTGCGCGACCCCGCCGAGCGCCGCGAGGTGTGCGTGACCACCGCCTCCTGGTACGCCCCGGACGCCGACCCCGGCGAGCTGGAGCACGTCTTCACCCGCCTGGTGGCCCGGCCGATCTGGCCCCGTCACTTCGACGGCTCCCTCGGCGACCTCGCCGCGCTCAAGGCCCTGACCAGCGAGCTCATCGGTCACCTGTGCCGGTCCGCGCAGGTCGCCACCCGAGAGGCGTACGGCCCGGCCGCGGGCCGCCACGAGGCCGCCCTCATCGTGCCGAGGGTCACCCGGCTGGAGTGCGCGGTGCTGAAGGGGCTCACCGCCCACTATGTGATGACCCGCGACGTCCACCATGCCAACCAGGCCAGGCAGCGCGAGCTCATCCGCGGTCTGGCCGACCTGATCATGCGGGGCGCCCCGGAGACGCTGGAACCCGCGCTGCGGGCGGCCTTCGTCAAGGCGGCCGACGACGCCGGGCGGCTACGGGTGGTCGTCGACCAGGTCGCCTCGCTGTCGGACACCGCGGCCGTCACCTGGCACCGGCGCCTGGAGGACGGGGCCCGCTGACCGGCGCGGGCCGCGGCCTCACCCGGCCACGCCGCCCGCTCCCCCGGTCACGCCGCACGGCCGGTCGCACGGGGCCGCACGGCCGGCCGGTCGCACGGGGCGGGACGGCCGGGCCGTACGGAGGTCAGCCGCCGCTGAGCGTGCCCACCGTGATGTGCTTGTCGTCGGGCCGCGGCGGGCGCTCGGTGGGCTTGGACTTCGGCTTCGGCTTCGAGGCGCACAGGGTCGCGCACCTGGGCGTCGCGCCGGTCCGGTTCCTGACGGCCGTCATCTCGTCACGCGGGGACAGGGTGCGGTTGCCGTTCAGCCAGGCGTCCAGGTAGTTCCACGGGTTGACCATGCCGCGCCGTACCCACCAGAGCGACGGGTCGGTCTTCCACGAGATCGCGAAGTAGAGGTTGCTGGCCGTGGAGCGGGCGTTGCCCGAGTTGCCGACCTGGCCGAGGATCTGGCCGGCGGTCACCCGCCGGCCGGGGACGATCCCCGGGGCGACCCGCTCCAGGTGGCCGCCGAGGTAGCGCACGCCGTCGTCGCCGATGACGGTCACGAAGCGGCCCTCGCGGTCGGCGCCCCGGTCGGTGGAGGCCGACCACCGGTTCTTGACGTTGACCTCGTCGACCACGCCGTTCACCGGGGAGACGAACGAGCAGCCCTTGGCGGCCCAGACGGTGGTCTTGGGCAGCACGAGGAGCTGGCTCTGGTAGGTCACCCGGCATCCCTGGACGGGGAAGGAGTAGGTGAAGTCGGAGAGCCTGGGCGGTGGCACCTGCACCGGCTCGTCGGCCTTGGGACGCCGCACCGTCTGTGGCGGCACCCGGGGGACGGGCGTCCCCGTGGCCGCCGGCGCCGGGCTCCCGGTCGCCGTGACGGCCGGGGTCTCCGGGGTGGCCGTCGCCGTCGCGGCGACCGCCTGGGAAAGGGCGGCGGGCCGCGCGCTGACGCTCGTCACCCCGCCGGCCGAGCCGCAGGCCCCGGTGACGAGCACCGCGCCGGTCACGGCGGCCAGTCGTGCTTTGTGCCCCGATCGCATGATCTCCACCCGCGTAACCTATCGAGAAACAGCCCTTACATTTGTAACCGACCTCATTGCCCGTCATGACCGATTCGGGAAAGTCAGCCTCCTCGCGGCCCCCTTGCGGCTTCCTCGCGGCCCTGCCGCGATCCCACCGGGGTCCCATCACGGCCCCGTCGCGGCCCCATCACGGCCCCGCCGCGGCTCCGTCGCGGAGACGCCATGGAGACGCCCCCGGGGGGCGCCGTGGAGACGCCACGGGGACGCCTCGGGGAGGCCCTCGGGGACGCCGACCTGTCGGGGCGCCCGACTAGACTCGCGGCGTGGCAGGCCGGATCAGTGACGACGACATCGCGCTCGTGCGTGAGCGCTCCCCGATCGCCGACATCGTGGGCGAGCACATCCAGCTCCGCAACGCGGGTGGCGGCAACCTGAAGGGGCTGTGCCCCTTCCATGACGAGAAGAGCCCGTCGTTCAACGTCACGCCCGCCCGCGGCTACTGGTACTGCTTCGGCTGCGGCGAGGGCGGCGACGCCATCACCTTCGTCCGGCGGCTGGAGCACCTGTCGTTCGCCGAGGCCGTCGAGCGGCTGGCGAACCGCGCGGGCATCCAGCTCCGCTACGAGCAGGGGGGATACGTCCCCGGCCGGGAGCAGGGCGAGCGCAGCCGGCTGATCGAGGCGCACCGGGCGGCGGCGGAGTTCTACGCCTCCAAGCTGGCCGCCCCCGAGGCGGCGGCCGGGCGCAGGTTCCTGTCGGAGCGCGGGTTCGAGCGGGCCGACGCCGAGCACTTCGGCGTGGGATACGCCCCCGCCGAGTGGGAGGCGCTCACCCGGCACCTGATGTCCCGCGGGTTCACCGCCGCCGAGCTGGTCAAGGGAGGGCTGGCCAAGGAGGGGCGCCGGGGCCCGATCGACCGGTTCCGCGGGCGGCTCATCTGGCCGATCCGCGACATCACCGGCGACGTCATCGGCTTCGGCGCGCGCAAGCTCAACGACGCCGAGGACGGCCCGAAATACCTCAACACCCCCGAGAGCCCCCTCTACAAGAAGAGCGAGGTCCTGTACGGCGTCGACCTCGCCAAGCGGGAGATCTCCCGGCGGTCCCAGGCGGTGATCGTCGAGGGCTACACAGACGTGATGGCCTGCCACCTGTCGGGCGTGCCGACGGCGGTGGCGACCTGCGGCACCGCGTTCGGCGCCGAGCACATCAAGGTGCTGCGGCGGCTGCTGCTCGACCAGGCGGGCTCCCACGGTGAGGTGATCTTCACCTTCGACGGCGACGCGGCCGGCCAGAAGGCGGCGCTGCGGGCCTTCGCCGACGAGCAGAAGTTCGTCACCCAGACCTTCGTGGCCGTGCAGCCCGACGGCCTCGACCCGTGCGACCTGCGCACCGGGCACGGCGAGGCCGCGGTGCGCGAGCTGATCGCCTCCCGCGAGCCGCTGTTCGCGTTCGCGATCCGCAGCGTGATCTCCCGCTACGACGTGACGACCAACGAGGGCCGGCTGTCCGCCCTGGACGCCGCCGCGCCGATCGTGGCCGGCATCAAGGACCGTGCCCTGCGCCAGCTGTACGCCGTCGACCTCGACCGGTGGCTGGGCTTCAACAACGAGCGGTTCGTCATGGACCGCATCGCCGAGATCTCCGTCTCCGCCGACCGGCAGCAGCAGCGGGCCCAGCGGCCCGCCGGGCCGAGGAAGGTCGCCGACCTCACCGATCCGGCCGTGCGGACCGAGGCGGAGATCCTGAAGCTGGCCGTACAGCGTCCCGCGCTGCTCGGACCCGGGTTCGACGCGGTCGGCGCGGAGGCGTTCACGCTGCCCGAGCACGCCGCCCTGCACAAGCTGATCGTCGACGCCGGGGGCGCGGCCGCCGCCGGGCCGGGCGGCCGCGAGTGGGTCGACCGCCTGCTCGCCGGGGCGCCCGACGACCTGCGCGGTACGGTGACCCGCTTCGCCGTGGAGGAGCTGCGCGCCGGCGTGGGGATCGAGGAGCGCTACGCCTCGGCCATGCTGGCCGCCCTGGAGCTCATCTCGGTGTCCCGGGAGATCGAGCGGCTGAAGTCGCGGATGGAGCGGACCAACCCGGTCGAGGAGCAGCAGGAGTACAACCGCCTGTTCGGCGAGCTGGTCGCGATGGAGCAGCAGCGGCGCGTGCTGCGGGAACGCGCCGCGGGAAGCTGAAGCGTAATGGTCTTTGATTTCCATGCCGTCATTAGGTCAAACCCTAATGAGGTCTCGATTCGATAATGATCGCGGCCTTACCTTCGGTTACAAAAATGGGTCTGCCATTTTGACTGCCTAATACAGCAGACTGTCTCCCGTGGGTGCATCGGTGCTGCCAAGCGGGCCGCCAGCGGTAGACCAGGTGGCCGACCTCGTCGCAAAGGGAAGAGAGCGCGGAAGCGTCACGGTCGAGGACGTGGCCGCCGCTCTCGACAGATCAGAGCTGCCGTCCGACGCGCTCGAACGCGTCGTGCGCATGCTCGCCGAACAGGGAGTGGAGGTCCTCGAGCCCCAGGGCGACGAGGAGCCGAGCCGCCCGGATGAGGAGGACGTCGGCAAACGCGCGCCGACCAGCGATCTCGTCCGCATCTACCTGCGGGAGATCGGCCGGGTGCCGCTTCTCACCGCCGAGGAGGAGGTGGAGCTCGCCAAGTCGATCGAGGCCGGGTTGTTCGCCGAGGACAAGCTGACCAGTGCCGCCTCGCGCCTGGCCTTCCCGGAGTTCCGGGAGCTCGTCTGGGAGGGCAACCGCGCCAAGCAGCGCCTCATCGAGGCGAATCTGCGGCTCGTCGTCTCGATAGCCAAAAGATATGTCGGCCGCGGGATGCTGTTCCTGGACCTTATCCAGGAGGGCAACCTCGGACTCATCCGGGCGGTCGAGAAATTCGACTACACCAAGGGTTACAAGTTCTCCACGTACGCCACGTGGTGGATTCGCCAGGCGATCACACGGGCGATCGCCGACCAGGCGCGCACCATTCGCATTCCGGTGCACATGGTCGAGACGATCAACAAGCTCGTCCGGGTCCAGCGCCAGCTCCATCAGGACCTCGGCCGCGAGCCCGCGCCCGAGGAGATCGCGCTGGAGATGGACCTCCCGATCGAGCGGGTGATCGAGATCCAGCGCATCGCCCAGGAGCCCGTCTCACTGCAGTCGCCGATCGGGGAGGAGGACTCCGACCTCGGAGACTTCATCGAGGACGCCGACGCCGTCGTGCCGATGGAGGCGGCCGCCTTCATCATGCTGCAGGACCAGCTCGACGACATCCTCGCGACGCTGTCCGAACGTGAGCAGCGCATCATCCAGCTGCGCTTCGGCCTGGCCGACGGCCACCCCCGCACACTGGAGGAGGTCGGCCGGGAGTTCGGCGTGACGCGGGAGCGGATCCGCCAGATCGAGTCCAAGACCCTGGCCAAGCTCCGCCATCCGACCCGCGCCCAGATGCTCCGCGACTACCTCGACTGAGCGTCCGGCGGGACATCCGTACGGCGAAGGCCCCGGGAGCGACCTCAGCTCCCCGGGGCCTTCGCCGTTCCCGCGGCCCTTCCAGGACTTCCCGCAGCCGTTTCCAGGGCGTCCCGGCGCGGCCCCGGGAATCCGGTGCGGCCCCGGGCGTCCCGTGCGGCCTCGGGCGTCCCGGAGCGGTCCCGGGGGCTCCCGGCACGGCTTCGGGCGGGCCCGTGCGGCCCGGCCCGCCGGCGGCGGAGCAACGGGTCGGTAGCCGATCCGAACCTTGTTCTCCTCGTCGATGCGGGAGCAGACTGGGCGAATGGAAGCGCGGCCCGCGTTGGACAACGGCGCGCTCGGGCGTGAGGCGTGGTCCGTGCTCGGTGCGAACCGGACGGGCTCCTGCACCGTGCCCGCACCCGGCCTCTACCCGCACCAGTGGAACTGGGACACGGCCTTCGTCGTCGCGGGCCTGGCCCGCTGGGACACCCGCCGGGCCGGCGCGGAGCTGCTCGGCCTGATGGAGGGCCAGTGGCGCACCGGCATGGTGCCGCACATCGTCTTCCACCCCTCCCACGCCTCCCACGCCGAGACGTACTTCCCCGGCCCCGCCTTCTGGCGGTCGCGGGACCACCCCGCCTCCCCGCGCCGGGTGCCCACCTCCGGACTGACCCAGCCGCCGTCGCAGGCCCTGGCCCTCTGGTGGGTGTGGCGGCACGCGACGGACCGCGACGAGGCCGCGGCGCTGGTCCGCCGGGTCCACCCGATGCTGGTCGCGCAGCACGACCACATCGCCGCCACCCGGGACCTCGGCGGGGGAGGGCTGGCGGCGATCGTGCACCCCTGGGAGTCGGGGATGGACGACAGCCCCGTCTGGGACGCCCCGCTGGACGCGCTGCCGCCCCTGCACCCCGCCTACCGGGGCCGGGAGCCGCACGGTGAGCCCCACGGTGAGCCCCACGGTGAGCCCCACGGTGAGCCACAGACCGGCCACCACGACCGCTACGTCTGGCTGGCCTCCCGCTACCGCGACTCCGGCTACGACCCCGCATACCTGCACGACCACCCCTTCGCGGTCGAGGATCCGATGTTCAACGGGATCTGGCTGGCCTCCTGCGAGGCGCTCGCCGAACTGGCGCCGGTGGCGGGGGCCGACCCCGCGCCGCACCGGGAGGCGGCGGAGCGGATCCGCGCGGCGCTGCTGGAACGCCTCTGGTTCGACGGCCTCTTCCATGCCCGCGACCTGCGGTCCGGACGGCTCAGCCCGGTCTGCGCGGTCGGTTCCTTCGGCCCCCTGCTCGATCCGGGGCTGCCGTCCGACCGGGTGGACACGCTGGTGGGAGTGCTGGAGTCGCCCAGGTTCATGGGCGCCGCGGGGTACCCGGTGCCGAGCTGCGAGATCCGCTCCCCGCAGTTCGACCGCTCCCGCTACTGGCGGGGACCGTCCTGGGTGATCACCAACTGGCTGCTGCTGCGGGCGGCCGACGCGCACGGCCGTACCGAGCTGGCCCGGTTGCTGGCCGCCGGGACCCTGCGCCTGGTACGGCAGGCGGGCTTCCGCGAGTGCTTCGACCCCTTCGACGGCAGCGGCCGGGGCAGCCGTGACTTCTCCGCCTCGGCCGCCCTCACCCTCGACCTGCTCGCGGATAACGTGGCCGTATGAAGCTCTTCAACCGCATGCCCGCCGAGGTCCGCGAGGCCGTCACACCGCCCGACCGGGTGCTCACCTACGCCGAGGGGCCGGACGGCCACGTCATCGCCACCGACCGGGCGCTCTACATCCGGGGGACCAGGCTGCCGTGGTTCCGGGTGGACCGGGGGGTGTGGGACGAGGAGGGCCTGACGGTGGTCACAACGTCGGGCGAGGAGCACCGGGCGCTGCTGCCCGAGCCCGGCCGTGTCCCGGAGACGGTGCGGGAGCGGGTGACCGCCTCGATCGTGGTGAGCCGGTACGCCCCGCTGGACGCGCGCGGGGGAGTGCGGCTGGTGGCCAGGAAGACCGACGACGACCGGACGGTCTGGGAGTTCGTCTTCGACAGCGGCATGGACCCCGACGACCCGGGCCTGCGGGCCCTGGCCGAGCAGGCGCTGGAGGAGGCCCGCCGCAGCTTCGGCGTCTGACGGCGGGCCGGGGGACTCCTGCCCCGGACACGACGAAGGCCCCCGGGAAAGGGGCCTTCGTCGTGCTCGTGCACCTCGCGGGTCAGTAGGGTCCGGCCGCGGCCTGGCTCTCCTTCTGCGGCCAGCCGGTGCCCGCTTCGTCGTGCTCACCGATCTGCGAGCCGTTCTCGGACTGCAGGAAGGGGAGCTTGTTCTTGGCCACGTCGCCGACCTTGGTCCTGGCGATGTCGGTGGCCTTCGAGACACGCGCGCCGACCAGACCGGCGGCCTCCTGTACGGCGGGGCTGTCGGCCACCCGCTCGGCCATGCGCTTGATCTGCTCGTAGCGCTGCCGTCCGGCCCTGCTTCCCAGGACGTAGCCCACGGCGAGCCCTGCCCCGAACATCAGTCGATACATCTCAACCTCCACATCCGCGCTTCGCGAGAACCCCCTACCCATGGACGGGCGGTCCTCTCCGACCTACCCGCGAGCTTCGATGCGACACACACTCTCAGAGTGCGCTAATCTATTCCTGCGCCGAGAGGAGCGGGGAAAACCTCCCCCCTGACCAGCGCAAAGCGACGATCCCGTGTAGCTCAATCGGCAGAGCAGCCGGCTGTTAACCGGCAGGTTATAGGTTCGAGTCCTATCGCGGGAGCCAACGAAGGCCCCGGGAGTCCGCTCCCGGGACCTTCCGCGTTCCCGTGTCCCGGCCACCTGAAAGCCGATCACCTCGCCTGTCCTGAGCCCGGCCACGCCGGTCTCCCACCGCTGCCACGACCGCCACGACAAAACGGGGCTGAGACGGGACCGAGGCGGGACCGAGGCGGGGCCGCGCCCGGCATCCGTCCACCACCCCGACGCCCTGGAGCGGTCACGCGGCCGGTGGCCCGTCCCGGAGGGGTGACCGGCCGGGCGGTAGGTTCTGTCACGCGCGCCCCCGCCCGGGAGACCGCGGCGCCCGGAACGGAAGGAAGGCCATGTACGTCCCCGCCCACTTCGCTCCCGACGCCGACGCCGTACGCGACCTCCTGGCCGCTCCGGGTGCGGCGGACCTGGTCACCGTGACCCCGGCCGGGCTCCTCGCGACGTTCCTGCCCTTCGTGTACGAGCCGGACGCCGGTCCGCACGGGGCGCTGCTCGGTCACCTCGCCCGCAACAACGACCAGTGGCGGCAGCCCGCCGAGGGCGAGGCCCTGGTCATCGTCCGGGGCCCGGACGCCTACGTCACGCCCTCGTGGTACGCGTCGAAGGCCGAGCACGGGCGCGTGGTGCCGACCTGGAACTACGTCACCGCGCACGTCCACGGCCGGCTGGTCGTCCACGACGACCCGGTCTGGACGGAGTCGGTGGTCCGCAGGCTCACCGAGCTGCACGAGGCCGGGAACGACCCGGCCTGGTCGGTGGACGACGCCCCCGCGAAGTTCGTCGCCGGTCAGCTGCGGGCCGTCGTCGGGGTCGAGGTGGTCATCAGCCGCGTCGAGGCGAAGTTCAAGCTCAGCCAGAACCGGCCGGGGCCGGACATCGACGGTGTCATCGCCGGGCTGGAGGAGCGGGGCGACGCCGGGAGCGCCGCCGCCGTACGCGCCGCCCGGCCCCGGTGACCGGGCGGCGCCGGACCCCACGGGTCCGGGGCGGTGCGGGGCCCCGCCGGTCCGGATGGCGGGGCCGTGCCGTCCGGCGGGTGGTGTTGCGGGCCTGAGCAGAACATGATTCGGTGTTCTGGCCGGGCCCGTGCCCGGCGACGGGAGGCGCGCCCCCCGGAGGGCGTTCCCGGCGGGCGTCTCCCGGCCCGGGAGACGTTCCGGTGCGGACGGCCGGCGGAGGGGATGGGCGGGACATGGCGGATCCGGTGCTGTCGTCGATCGACGGGAGCGTGCTGACGCTGACGTTCAACCGGCCCGACCGCCTCAACGCGTGGACCCACGCGATGGGGCGCCGCTACTTCGACCTGCTCGCCGAGGCGGAGCGGGATCCGGCGGTCCGGGTGGTCGTCGTGACCGGCGCGGGCCGGGGCTTCTGCGCGGGCGCGGACTTCGAGGACCTCACCGCGGTCCTGGACGGCTCCCACCGCTGGGAGGGCGAGCCCGACCGGCGCTCCGTCACCCTCCCGGCCACGCTCGGCAAGCCCGTCATCGCCGCGGTCAACGGAGCCTGCGCCGGGCTCGGCATGGTCTGCGCACTCGCCTGCGACCTGGTCTTCACCGCGGACGAGGCGAAGTGGACCACCGCCTTCGCCCGGCGCGGCCTGATCGCCGAGTACGGCCTGTCCTGGATCCTGCCCCGGCTGGCCGGCCAGGCGCGGGCCATGGACCTGCTGCTGTCCGGCCGTACGTTCACCGGGGCCGAGGCGTACGGGCTGGGGCTGGTCAGCCGCTCGGTGCCGGGGGAGGGCCTCATGGCGGAGACCGCGGCCTACGCCCGCGAGCTGGCGCTCCACAGCTCGCCGGCGTCGATGGCCGTGATGAAGCGCCAGATCCGGGGCGACTGGAACCGGAGCCTGGAGGAGGCCGAGGCCGACGCGGTCCGGCTGATGGCCGAGTCGTTCGGCCGTCCCGACGTCACCGAGGGCGTGGCGGCCTTCCTGGAGCGCCGCCCGCCCGCCTTCCCGCCGCTCCCGCCCTCATGAGGCACCCCTCATGACACCAGGGAGAGCCAGTGGGGCGCGGGGCCGAAGGGGGCGGTGCGGGCGGTGACGGCCTCCAGCAGCAGGTCCGCCGAGGCACGGGCGTTGCCGATGACCTCGGGCGGGTAGGCGTAGCGGACCTGGTGCTCCTCGAACTCGTCCTCGTCGTCCAGGATGATCCGGCCGTCGCGCATGCGCAGCACGTCGAGGTCGAGGTCGACCATGGTCACCTCGCCGTCACGCCACTCCGGCACGGTCGAGATGTCGCAGTAGATCTCCGCCTTGTACGGCTCGGCGTTGAAGCAGGCCGTCCACCAGGCGTCGCGGGGGAAGAGCATCACGAACGCGTGGTGCCAGGTGATGGGAGTCTCGGAGCCCCGGCGGGCGACGGTGCCGGTGGGGCAGCCGGTCCAGACGCCGTGCTCGTCCTCGCCGAGGAGTACGGCCGGGTGGTGCCAGTGCAGGGAGTCGTCGTACTTGCGGTAGACCACGTTCACGATCTCGGAGGGCATTCCCCGACCCTATGGGGCGGGCGGCCGTCCGTGCCTCCCGTTTCCGGCCGGGCCGAGGGCGCCGGGGCGCGGCCCCCGGCCGGTCGGCGCCCTCGCCCCGCCGTCCGGGATCCCTCCCGGAACGTTCCGCCCGTGCCCCCGTTGCCCGGGCGGTGGTGGACGCCGTACGGCCGGCGGGTGCGAGTGCGCGGGCCGTACGGCGTCCGGGGTTCCCACGGGACGCCGCGCGGCCGGCTGCGGACGGCGTGAAGGCGCGGCGGGAGGGTATCCCGCGGGCCGCCGTACGGGCCGGACACGGTGGCCGTACGGCGGAGCTCGGTGGTGGCGCCGCGCGGCGAGGCGCGGCCGGCGGGCCGTCAGACGGCTCGCAGGAAGGCTTCGATGTCGTCCTGCCAGGAGCGGAGGAAGGCGGTGTAGCCGCGGGCGAACTCCGCGAGCTCCCGGGCGGCCTCGTCGTCGAACGGGGTGAGGTCGTAGGTGACCGTCACCTCGCTGCCGTCCCCGTCCCCGTCGCGGGCCAGGGCGACCGTCACGGTCCCGGCGCGGTGGCCCGGGGTGACGCGGGCGTAGGAGATGCGGGAGTGCTCCTCGCGGGCGGTGACGACCCAGGTGGTCGTCACGCCGTCGGCGTCGGTCTCGAAGACGGTGCCGGGCACGGTGTCGTCCTCGACGGGCACCGGGAAGCGGGGTTCCCAGCCCTTCACCCAGTCCTGCTCGCCGCGCGCGGTGAACAGGCGGAACGCCCGGCTCGGCGGGAGGGGGACGGTGAGCGTGCCGGTGAGTCTCATCGCCCCTCCTCCAGCCGGTGAGCGTCGGCGGAGGTCAGGGTCAGCCCGTAGACGGCTCGGAGCTGCTCGATCTTCGCCATGGTCTCCTCGGAGAAGGGCGCCCTGCCCTCGAAGGAGTGCAGGACGATGCCCTCGACGAGATCGCCGAGGGAGACGTCCAGGTATTCCGCGAGGCCCTTGAGGACCTTCAGCACGTTCTTCTCGACGCGCAGCCCGGTCTGGACCCGCTCAACTGTTACCATGTTACCAAGATAACATAGATGGATCACTGGAGACGACGCGCTCCGGCGGCCGGGACGGCGGGGTAGATCTCCGGACGGGCCCAGCCGCGCTCGGCGTAGGCGAGGATCACCGAGTCCTGTACGGCCTGCACCCGGTCCTCGGCGACCAGCGCGATGGCCGACCCGCCGAACCCGCCGCCGGTCATCCGCGCCCCGCGCGCCCCGCCGCGGATCGCCGCCTCCACGGCCACGTCCAGCTCCGGGCAGGACACCTCGAACTGGTCGCGCAGCGACAGGTGGGAGGCGTTCAGCAGGGCGCCGATCTCCTGGACCGCCCCGGCTCGCAGCAGCCCGATCACCGCCTCCACCCGGTGGTTCTCGGTCACCACGTGCTGGGTGCGCCTGCGCTCGTCGCCGCTGAGCCGCCCGAGGGCGGCCGCCAGGTCGGTCACGTCGCGCAGCGCGGCCACGCCCAGGTGCCCGGCGGCGCTCTCGCAGTCGCGCCGGCGCCGGGCGTACTGGCCGTCGGCCAGCTCGTGGCGGACCCCGGTGTTGATGATCAGCAGCCGCAGGCCGTGCGCGGAGAGGTCGAACGGGACGTTCCTGCTCCCCAGGCTCCGGCAGTCGAGGAAGAGCGCCCGGCCCTCCTCGGCGAGCGCGGAGGCGGCCTGGTCCATGATCCCGCAGGGCATGCCCACGAAGTCGTTCTCGGCCCGCTGCGCGACCCGGGCGACCTCCAGCTTCGTCATGCCCAGGCCGTACAGGTCGTTGAGGGCGGTGCCGACGGCCACCTCCAGCGCCGCGCTGGACGACAGCCCCGCCCCCTGCGGGACGTCCCCGTCGATCACCAGGTCGGCGCCCCGCACCGGGTGCCCCGCCTCACGCAGCGCCCAGAACACCCCGACGGCGTAGCGGGCCCATCCCGCGGCCCGCCCCAGGTCCTCGAGGGTCTCGACGGCCCCCGGCTCGGCCGCCTGGAGCGAGCGCAGCCGTACGACGTCGTCCTCGCGCGGCGAGACCGCCGCGGTGATCCCCCACGGCACCGCGAACGGCAGGACGAGCCCGTCGTTGTAGTCGGTGTGCTCGCCGATCAGGTTGACCCGTCCCGGAGCGTGCCACACCCCCCGCGGCTCCGCACCGAAGGACTCACGAAAAGCATCAACAACGCGCATGGTCAAACACTCCTCAACAGGGTCCCTCCGTAGGGTAGCGAGTCCGGGACGCCCCACCGGCCTCCGAAGGCGGCGCGAAGCCCCTCAAAGGCATTCGAAGCCGCTCGAAGCTCCTTGAGGCCGCTCGAAGGCCCGTGAAGATCACAGCTTGAACGCGACCCGCTCGCCGGATGTGCGAACGGGCCCGACCTTTGGTTGAATGCCGCAGTACGGTACGCGCGCGAGGGGCGGTAGCTCAGCCGGTTAGAGCAGGGGACTCATAATCCCTGGGTCGCGGGTTCGAGTCCCGCCCGCCCTACCTCTCGCGGTCCACGGAGAAGTCCGCCCGGCCCGCGTTCTCACGCCCCCGGAAGGCCGCCTCGTTCCCCGGCTGTGCTGAAGCAGGCCGTACGGTCCCGTATCGGTGACGCGCGAACACCTGCTGCCCGGGTGACGCGATGCCGACGGCCTGCCCGGTACGGATCCCGCGACACGGATGACCGTGCTTTCAATCAACGATCATCGTGCGGTCCTCTGGGCATGATGAGCGCGTCCAGCGCATGGAGTGCCCCGGGTCCGGCGGGTTGTGTTCTTCGCCGTCGAACCCGGGGCCGGAGCCGCTGTCCGGGGAAAGCCGAAGCTCGGACGCGGCCCATGGGCGTCCGCTCTCAGGCACGGGGAAGCCGGAGCGGACGGGTCATGGGGGAGGGTGCATGGTCTCCGGGCCTTCTTCCTCCTGGAAGACCACGGTGATGCCCTTCGAAGTGATCTATTCAGGGTTTCTGCGGCTCACCAGGGCCGGGACGGGTCTCGCGAAGACGGAACCACACGCACTTCCCGCCCAACAGCGGCTCGACCCTCAGGTCCTCGGTGAGCATGGACAGCATGAACAGTCCTCGGCCGCCCTCTTCGTCCAGGAGCGGTTCCTTGACTGTCGGAAGCGCGCTGTCGAAGTCGGTGACCTCGATGGTGATCCCATCCACCGTCTCGCGCACCAGCAGTTCACAGGCGCCGGGTGCGTGCTTGTAGACGTTCGTCAGCAGCTCGGTGACTCCGAGCTCGGCCACGAAGCTCAGTTCGCCCCTGTGCCACAGCCTGAGGTGAACCCGGACCAACTCGCGGACGGGACCCACCACCTCCGGGTCCACCTCGGAGAACACCATGTAGCACTGACGGGCAGGAAGGACCGGCGTAGCAGCAGGCATCGACGTCTCCGGGGAGATGAGCGAACAGATCCAGCGGCTATGGCTAGATGTGATCGGACGACCACTTTCCGCTGTCGAGATGATGGTGGAGCAAGAGTCACCTCATAGGCAAGCTGTTCTCAGAGGAAAGTCTTTCCTGTAGGGGAAATGAGGTTCTCTGGGGAGGCCGAGAGCATTACCCTTCTCCACGAGAAGGGGGTGGTCATGCCCGTCGAGCCCACTCCGCGCCGACGACGCCTGGGTGCGGAGCTCAGGCGGATCCGTGAAGCTCTGGGATGGACCCAGGAGGAGGCGGCGAGCCGTCTCGGATACCAGTCCCTCTCAACGGTCAGCAAGATCGAGAACGGGCTGCAGGGGCTCAGGATCCAGCAGCTTCCCCACTTCTTCGAGGTCTACGGCGTCACCGATGCCGCTCTGCGCGAGGAACTCCGTGATCTGGTGCGCCGTGCCGGCGAGATCGACTGGTGGCAGCGCTACGAAGGCGTGGTCGACGATCCGCTCGGCGACTACTTCTCCCAGGTGGAGAACGCCGGCGCCCTGTTCGTCTTCAACCCCCTGGCGATCTACGGCTTGCTCCAGACCCCGGAGTACGCCCGGGCGGTGACCGAAGGCAGCAGGGTCTGGAAAACCCCCGAGGACATCGACCGTTTCGTGGCGCTACGCCTGGAGCATCAGCGCGCGATGGCGGAGCGCCGGCCGCCGTTGAAGCTCTGGGCGGTCATCCCCGAGGGCGTGCTGCGCCAGGAGGTGGGAGGGCGGGCCTGCATGCGTGCCCAGATCGAGCACCTGATGCATCTGGCCCGTACCAGCCCCAGCGTCACCATCCAGGTTCTGCCGTTCTCCGCCGGGGCGCACGCGGGAATGGACGGCCCGTTCATGCTCATGTCCTTCCCCGCCGGGCGTGACCTCGTGTGCGTCGAGTCCCTGCGAACCTCCCTGCACCTGAACGAACCCGAGACCGTCGAGCTCTACCGGACCACCAGCGACCTGCTGAAGTCCGACGCCCTCTCGCCGAAGGCGTCGCTGCCGCTCCTCGCCACCATCGCCAAGGAGTTCTCGTGAACAAGAACGCTCTGGACACCGCCTGGGTCGAGGCCCAGCTCCGAGATGCCCGCTGGCACACCAGCAGCCTCAGCAGCGGCGGGACCAACTGCGTCCAGGTCGCCTTTCTGGAGCGCGGCGTCGTGGCCTTGCGCGACTCCAAGAACCTCGACAAGCCGCCGCACCTGTTCACCGACGCCGAGTACGACGCTTTCATCGGGGGCATCGAGCGCGGAGAGCTACGGCGCCCCGAGCGCTGAGAACATGAGACGGCCGATGCCGTTCCGGCGGTCAGGGCATGTCCGGGTGGTCCTTGCAGCTCCTGGCGGAATGACCAGTGGGTGAGAAGGTGCCGGATCCTCGACTCACCGGGTATCCCCGGCCGAGGCGCTCCTCGCCCGCAAGGCGATCATTCCGGTGGGCCGCCGGGTGCGGGTGCGAGGCCGACGAGCTTGGCGAGGAAACGATCGACCTGCTCCGCCAGCGGTGGCCATGGCAGGTCGGGCTGATTGACCCGCATCGACACGGCTCCGTGCACCGCCGCCCTCAGATCCAGTGAGACCACGGCGGCATCGTCGGCCGGGGCGATTCCGGCATCGATGCACCGCTGCACCGCGGCGGTGGTGCGCTCGGCCAGCTCCTGCTTGAACGACATGGCCGCCCGCTGGTTGAGGGTGCTCTCGTGCAGCACCTTGTACAGGCCGGGGTGCTGCTGGACCCAGCTGCCCAGCAGCAGGACGCGGGCACGCAGTTTCCCCGCCGGATCGGTGGCGGCGGTCTCGGCCTGATCGACGGTCTCCACGAGTTCGCGATGGGACCTCTCCAGGGCGGCCAGTACGAGCGCGTCCCGATCGGCGAAGTGGATGTACACCGAAGTCGCCGCGACGCCGACCTCCCGTGCCACCGCGCGCATGGACAGGGCTTGATCGTCGCCGAGTTCGTCCAGCAGGCGCAGGGCGGCGCCGATGACGTCCTCCCGCAGCCGCTCACCCTGGCCCCGTGGATTGCGGCCCTTCCTGCCATCGCGAGGGCCGGCCGGGGCGGAGGCGGTCTTGTCCATGGATGCCCATTGTAGGCGGACGAGCATTGCACTACAGTCGTAGCGCTACAGCTGTTCATATAAGGAGGGCTTCCATGGATGACCAGGTGAAGGCACTGGACTCGGTGTTCGCCGAGATGAGCGCCGCCACCGACCACCTGCTCCGGGACGAGACCCCTGAGCTCACCGGGCGCGAGAAGGTCCTGCTGTACCTCACCGCCGATGTCTGCCAGCAGACTCTCGGCCCGCCCTTCGAACAGCACGTGACGATGGCGGCCGACTGCGGTCTGTCGACCGACGACCTGCACGAGATGCTGCGCTTCGTCGCCTACGACAGCGGATACCCCGCCGCCCTGGCGGCGCTCACCCGCCTGACCGAGCTGGAACGGGCGCATGTCCTGCCCGCCCCCACCGGCCAGGGTCACGAGGTGAACGCCGACGGCACGGGCAGCCCGATGCCCGAGTCGATGCGGCAGGCCGTGGCCACCCTGGACGCGCCGTTCGGCACCTACATGGACCTGCAGTCGCGGATGCGCGCGGGCATGCGACTGCTGTCGGTCCGTGAGCGCGCGTTCATCACGATGACCGTCGACGTGCTCTTCCAGACCCTGCAGGAAAGCTTCCACGCCCACGTGACGCGCGCCCTCGGCGCCGGCGCCACCCCGGAGGAGGCCCGTGCCGTCGTACGGTTCTCCGCGCAGTTCGGCATGACCAAGGCGTGGCGCGCCATGCACGTGCTCGACGCACTGCTCACCGAACCCGATGCCGCCCGGACATGACACGCGAGGAAGCCGCTCCCAGATCTGACCTGGAGAAACGGTGATCAACCCGAATCCGCGCCGCCTGCTCCCGGCCCGTCTCCGACGCTGAGCGGTACGTCACCTGCCGGGTCAACGGAACGAGGTTCACCGGCCAACCCATGAACTCCTTCGGACGTCCCCACCTACCCATCCGTCATGGCACAGGAGCGTCCGCATGAGGATCACCAACTCGATCGTCCTCGTCTTGTTCGTCGCCGCTCTCGCCGGGTGTGGGGCGGGTGCGGATACTGCGACACCTGTTGTGACCGTCACCGCTTCACCGCCCGCGGAGAAGTCCTCCGAGCCGGGTGAGCGGGACGATCCGAAACCCGCCCCCACCCCGGTCGGGGAGAAGGAAGAGACCGCAGAGAAAAAGGTCCTGCCGAACGTCGTCGGGATGAACCTGCAGAAAGGACAGGACACAATGCAGGCCGCCGGGTTCTATATCTTGAACGACAAGGACGCCACCGGCCAAAATCGATTCCAGGTGTTCGACCGCAACTGGGTGGTGACCAAGCAGACACCTGCCGCTGGGCGGAAGGTGACGGTCGATACGCTGATCACCTTGTATGCGAAGAAGATCGGCGAGTAAGACGAGATATCGCCTCACCTTCGCCTTTGGGAGAAGGGTGACGCCGGATTCCCCTGCGGTCGATCACTGGCCTGAGCCGGTATGACGGCATGGGCGATCGCGGTCTGCGCGCCCTCGTCCATGCCGCCGTCCACCTCGACCGGGCCGCCGCCCGTGCTCGCCTCGCCGGATCACGGGGAGGGCCGGCGCGGCCGACGTCGGCGCATGCTCCGCAGCCGCGGCTGCCTCCGGTGTCCTCGCTTTACTTCGGAATGTGTTCCGAAATATGGTGTGGTATGGCTGTGCCGACCGTTCCGTTCTCTGACCTGTCGAAGCATTCCAAGCAGGTCGCCGAGACCATCGATCAGTTCCATCGGGTCCACGTCAAACGCCGTGACGGGGAGGATCTGTTCATCTCCACGGCTCAGCACGACCGCCAGCGCGAGGAGACGGCGGATGTCGCAGCCCGCATGATCGCCGCCCTGCTGTCCAGCGATGAGGGTGTCCGCGTCATCTTGCACGCCCTGCCCGTGGTCTTTCCCTGGGGACGGCACCTGTCCGCGGATGAGAGGCGCGAGTTCGCGCAGGAACTCGTCGATGCCACGCGCGACGCGGTCGATCTGGACGTCCACGCCACCTTGCACCGAGTCATCGTCGAGTGGCGCGCCACCGCCCGTATCCTGGCTGACCCGGCGCTGACCGCGCAGCTCACCCGTCCACTGCCGGATGAGGACCATGGTGAGGTGACCACACCGTGAGCCCCAAGCGCGGTGACGCGGTAGCGCCGCCGTCGGTCGGTGACGAGTGGCATCTGCGTTTCGCCACCGGAGAGGCGGCCAAGGGCTGGATCGATCTGTGCGGTGAGGCGCCGGGCAACACCCGGCAGTGTTTCGAGGCGCTGCGTACGGATCCGCTGTCGCAGAAGGACCCGGACCGTCAGCGCCGGCTGCGCGGGCGTCTCGCCTCCGGGACGCTGGGCGGCCGCGAGTATCCGCAATGGGAGTACGAGGTCACCGCGGGAGGGCGGGTGCGCTGCCTCGTCGACGAGCCCCGGAGGACCGTTCATCTCGTCTATGCCTCACCCCGGCATCCTAAGGACACCGACGCCTGAAGCCGCTCGCAGGACGTACCACTCTGGACCCGCATGGCCTTCCAAGGTCGGCATTTACATGATTAATCATGATTGTTACCGTCGGTGGCGTGGAGATCATGATCACGACGGCGCGGGTCGAGGACGTGCCCGCGCTCATCGCCTCGGCCGCGGCGCTCTTCCGGGAGGACGGCGGCAGGCGGGATCCGTTCATGGACGTGAACTGGCCGGCCCGGGAGGGGCACGACTACTACCGGGGGATGGTGACGGGCGAGGGGAGCCTGGCGCTGCTGGCCCGGTCCGATGCGCGCGAGGGGCCGGTGGTCGGTCATCTCACCGCCCGGATGCGGGGCCGGGACGAACTCCGCCCGGACGCCGTCGTGGCCGAGCTGCTCAGCATGCGGGTGGACGAGGAGCATCGGGGGCGCGGCGTGGGGGCCCGGCTCGTCGAACGGTTCCTCGCGTGGGCCGGGGAGCGGGGCGCGAACCAGGCCGTCGTGTCCGCCTACGCGGCCAACTCCGACGCCGTCCGCTTCTACCGGGCGCGCGGGTTCACCCCCGTGCACGTCTCGCTCCAGGCGGACCTCGGCACGTAGGGGCCGGTGACCGGTGACCGTACGGGGCCGGTGAGGCTGCCGAAGACCGACGAGCCCAGGTGGTACGTGAACAGGTGGAGCGAGGCGGCCTGACCGGTGGACACTCCGCCGGGCGGGCGGGGCGCGGGGGTCACGCCGGCGATCTCGTTCGAGAGCCAGGACCTGGCCGCCATCGAGGACCTCGTCGCCGCCGGGCCGGGCGTGGCGATCGTGCCTATGCGACCCGCCCGGCCCCCTGCCCCGAGGCACCGCCGCCACCCGCCTCCGCGACCGCGTCACCGGCCTGCCGCGCAGGCAGCCGGAGGCCGGGCCGGCCCCCGGCGGGGTTCACCCCCGCCGGGTTCGTCAGAGCCAGCCGCGGGCGGCGGCCGCCGCGCCGGCCTGGAAGCGGGTCGTCACGCCGAGCCGTTCGACCACGGCGGCGATCTTGCGGGTGGCCGTCCGCGGGCTGACGCCCAGATGCCGGCCGATGGCCTCGTCCTTGAGACCGGTGTTCAGCAACCGCAGCACGAGCAGGTCCTCCTCTGGCGGCCGCTCGTCCACCGTCGGCGGTACGCCCGTCAGCGGCCTGCCGCGTTCCCAGTAGACCTCGAACAGCTCGACGAGCGCGTCGAGCAGCCGGGAGGGGTGAAGCAGCGCGATGTTGTCGTAGACCCCGTCCACCAGTGGGAACAGGCCGACTCTGCGGTCGGCGATGCGCAGCTTGAACGGCAGGCGCTCGACGAAGCGGGAGCGCTCGCCCTCCTCGGCCAGCCGTACCAGGGTCTCCAGGCGTCCCGGGCGGTACAGGGAGTCGGCGCAGTAGACCACGCGTATGTCCACGCCACGCGCCAGCAGGCTCCGGGTGTCCTTCAACTCCGACTCGTTGGTGTCCGCCGTGTCGTCGGGGCGGCCCACGTAGGGCGGGCGGTCGAAGCCGAGCAGTTCGGTGCCGACCGTCCGCTGCACCTCGGTGACGACCCGCTTGACGGCCTCCTCTCCCACCAGGACCTCCACGACCCCGGCCGGACCGGCCTCCATCCGGCCCGAGTGGTAGAGCTGGGAGAAGTCCGAGACGACCGTCCTTACCGCGGCGAGCCGCGCCTCGGTCTCCAGCCGTCGCCGATCCACCAGCCACTCGATCGCCGCCTCCGGGGGCACCGCCTCGTACCGGCCGGGCCCACCGCGGCGCAGCAGCCCCGCGTCGGCCAGGCGAGCCAGTGCGGAACGCACCCGGGCCGGGCCGACGCCGAGTTCGGCGGCCATCTCCCCCGTCCGCCGGCCAGGCCGGCGCAGCAGCAACCGGTACACCCGTTCGTCGGAGTCCGTGACGCCCACGGCGCCGAGCACGGACCGATCGCCCACGAAGCACCTGCCGAAATGTCGTTTTTGGTCATGCGGCCGAAAATGTCAGCACTATATCTCGACAGGGATCCACGCCGGACGCTTGACTCCGTAGCGGCCCTCCGGTGATCTTCCCGGACGGGTGACCAGTCTCTTTCCCCCTCAGAGGCGCAATGTTCCGCAACCCCCGCGTCCGTCGTGTGCCGGCGCTGGCCGCCGCGCTGGCGGTCACCGTCATCACCCCGGCCATCGCCCGGCCCGCTGCGGCGTCGGCACCTCCCGGGGCCGCCTCCGCGGTCGCCCCCACTTCGTACATCGTCACCCTGGCCGAACCACCGCTGGCCACCTACGACGGCGGCACGGAGGGCATCGCCCCCACCAGGGGCGGCAAGGGCAGGAAGGTCGACACCACCAGTTCCCACGCCAGGCGCTACCGCGACCGCCTGGTCGACCGGCAGAACAAGGTGGCCCGCGGCGTCGGCGCGGCCGCCACCGGCCACCACGCGGTCGCCTCCAACAGCTTCACCGCCGAGCTGACCCCAGCCCAGGCACTGCGGCTGCACACGACCCAGGGCGTGCTGTCCGTCGTCCCCGACACTCTGCGCAAGGCCCTGGACGACCGCAACTCCGCCGATTTCCTCGGCCTGACGGGCGACGCCGGCCTATGGGCGAAGCTCGGCGGCGTCGGCAAGGCGGGGAAGGGCGTCGTCGTCGGTGTCATCGACACCGGCATCTGGCCGGAGAACCCTTCCTTCGCCGCCCCGGCCCTCAGCACGGAGCCGCCCACGAGAACCGATCCGTACCGGCCCTACCTGAAGGACGGGGTCACGGTCATGAAGAAGGCCGACGGCGCCACCTTCATCGGCCTGTGCCAGACCGGCGAGGAGTTCGCCGCGAACCTGTGCAACCAGAAGGTCATCAGCGCCCGGTACTTCGGTGAGCAGTGGTTGAAGGGCAATCCGCCGGACAAGCGCGCCGACTACGTCTCCCCGAGGGACGCCCAGGGCCACGGCTCGCACACCGCCGGCACCGCGGCGGGCGACCACGCCGTCCGGGCCACGGCGAACGGCGCCGACTACGGCACGATCTCCGGCGTCGCCCCCGGTGCGGCCGTCGCCGTCTACAAGGCCCTCTGGCAGGGCAAGGACGGCGGAGTCACGGGCGGCTACACCTCCGACCTCGTGGCGGCCGTCGACCAGGCGGTCGCCGACGGTGTCGATGTGATCAACTACTCGGTCGGCGGCATGTTCGAGTCGGCGGCCGACGATCCGGTCCAGCGCGCCTTCCTGGCCGCCGCCGAGGCCGGCGTCTTCGTCGCGACGGCGGGGGGCAACTCCGGTCCCGACCCGTCCACGGTGGACAACACGATGCCGTGGACGACGACGGTCGCGGCCGGCACGATCGCGCCCTGGCAGGCCGAGATCCGGCTCGGCGACGGCACGGTCGCCGACGGCGTGAGCACCACGGTCCTCGCCCCGCTCGGTCCCAAGCCGCTGGTCACGGCCGCGTCGGTGAAGATGGACACGGCCGCCGAGGCCGACGCGCAGGTCTGCGCGGCCGGTTCGCTCGACCCCGCCGAGACCGCCGGGAAGATCGTCTACTGCCGGCGTGGGACTACGCTCCGCGTGGACAAGTCGGCCGAGGTCAAGCGGGCCGGCGGTGTCGGCATGGTGCTGGGCAACCCGACCGACCAGGACACCGACGTCGACCTGCACTCCGTGCCGACCGTGCACGTCAACGCCCCCGACTCGGGCAGGGTCGAGGGCTACGCGGCCACCGCGGGCGCGACGGTCACGTTCGTCCCGGCCGCCTCCGGCGGCGCGCCGTACCCACAGGTCACGAGTTTCTCCTCTCGCGGCCCCTCGCTCACCAACAACGGCGACCTGCTCAAGCCGGACATCACCGCGCCGGGCTCGGCGATCCTTGCCGCCGTGGCGCCCCCCGGCAACGGCGGCAAGGACTTCGATTTCTACTCCGGCACCTCGATGGCCGCCCCGCACATCGCCGGCCTGGCCGCCCTCTACCTCGGCGAGCACCCACTCCTGTCGCCGATGGCGATCAAATCGGCCATGATGACCACCGCCTACGACACCAAGACCCCGGACGTGTTCGCCCAGGGCGCCGGGCACGTCGACCCGGCCCGCATGCTCACGCCGGGCCTGACCTACGACGCGGGCGCCGAGGACTGGTACGGCTACCTGGAGGGCCTGGGCGTCGGCACCGGGACCGGCGTCAAGCCGCTGGCCGGGCCCGACCTGAACTACCCGACGATCTCCGTCGGCACCCTCTTCGGCTCCCGGACGGTCACCCGCAGGGTCACCGCCGTCACCCCCGGCGTCTACCACTCGGCGATCGAGCTGCCCGGTTTCAAGACCAAGGTCAAGCCGTCCACGCTGGTCTTCAAGAAGGCGGGTGAGACCAAGGAGTTCACCGTCTCCATGGAGACGGTCCCGTCGGACATCACGGGCACCGTCGCCGGGCGGCTCACGTGGACCGGCGCGGGCACGACCGTGCGCAGCGCGGTCGTCGCCACCCCGCTGAGCGCGCGGGCGCCCGTCGAGGTGAAGGGCGCCGGAACCGACGGTTCGGTGGGCTTCGAGGTGACGCCCGGGGTGAAGAGGTTCCCGGTCATCCCGTACGGTCCCGTGTCGGCGGACGAGGTGCCGGGCACCGTCAGCGAGAGCGAGGTGCTGGGCCGCGAGATCCCGGTCATGGTTCCCGACGGCGCCAAGGCCGTCTCGT
Organism: Streptosporangium sp. NPDC004379; assembly: GCF_042873875.1. Taxonomy (NCBI): domain Bacteria; kingdom Bacillati; phylum Actinomycetota; class Actinomycetes; order Streptosporangiales; family Streptosporangiaceae; genus Streptosporangium; species Streptosporangium sp. NPDC004379. The sequence goes on along the minus strand of NZ_JBIAMC010000001.1, from coordinate 574,840 downwards.
TCAAGATCCGGGCGGCGAACCCCGAGGCTCAGGTCGGCGGCGTCATCTTCTACGAGAAGAACGGCACGCTCGAGTTCGAGTCGTGGGTGTCCAGCCCGGACGGCGACCATCGCGTCGTGCTGCCCCACCCGCGCCCCGGCAGGCACACCCTGGTCGTGCTCAGCCTCGGCGACCTGCCCGGGACCACGTCCACGGACTTCCTCACCCAGATCAACCTCGTGACCGCCGACCACGTGCGCGGCGCGCTCACTCTGGCACCGGGCAAGCCGAAGGCGACCGTCGGCACGCCGATCCCGCTGACGGCCTCCTGGACGAAGGCGACGCCGCGGACGAACACCGGCTACGTCGAGTACCCCAACGGAGCCGGAACGATCGTCACGATCAACTGACACGGTTCCGCCGCCCGGCCCTCGGCCCCCCTCGCCTGCCCGGCGGGCGGGGCCCGTCGGCTTACCCGGTCACCCGGCCGCCCGCTTCCGCGACCACGTCACCGGGTCGCCGCGTTGATCCTCATGCTCCGCGCGGCCCGCCGGTGTCGCCGCCCGGTCGCGTTCCGCCGGTGGGCGGCTGGACACTCCCGGTGCGGGAGGTCCGGACGCCGTGGCCGGTCAGACGCAGCGCAGGACGAACGACTCGCCCGTGCCGTCGTGCACGTTGTACGTGCTCCCGGCCACCGAGCCGTCGTCCGAGGCGACCGTGAGCGACATGCTGTACGTGGGCGACTTCGGGACGGCGTGGACGAACCGGTCGAGGCGCCAGATGCCCTCGCCGCCTCCGGTGGCCTCGTCGGTGGGGCCGGTGATCAGGCCGTCGCGGTTGAGGGCCCGGGTGTCGGAGCTGTTCGGCAGCAGGCGCGGCACCCCGTCGGTGTCCCACAGCACGCCCTGGCCGCGGGAGGGCGAGGCGTAGCCGGCCCGGCCGATCACGCGGCCGTTGGAGATCCTGGTGGCGGACGTGGAGGACGCCCCCGGCACCTTCGCCAGAGGGGTGATCGCGCCGTTCCGCCACAGCGCCGGGCCGTCCGGGCCGCGCAGCAGCACCGTGCCGTCCTCGTCGGCGTCCTCGGGCTGGTAGCCGCCGGGCAGGACGGTTTCGATCACCTGGCCGGGACGGTCCGCGGGCCAGCGCAGCAGGCGGTACTCGAACCGGTTGTCGATCCGGACCATGTTCTTGCCGGTGACGTCGCCTTTCTCGTTGATGGCGAGCGGGGTGACGAATCCGGTTCCGTCCGGGCGGACGAGTTTCGCCGCCTGGCCGTTCTTCAGGAGGACCGCGTAACTGGGGCCGTAATACGGCGGGACGGCTATGGCGGCCCAGGCCAGTGTCGTGCCCGACCGGTTCTCGTCCGGCAGCCTCAGGAGCGGCTCGTTGCCTATCTTGGTGCCGTGGTCGGTGAACAGCCCGTTCCGCCATGAGACGCCGTGCCAGTAGCCGTCGGCGAGTACGGCGCGGCCCGAGAAGCCACCCTGGTGGTTCGTCGCGGTGACCTCGGACTGCCCGGTGCCCGCCGGCACGGGTAAGGCGGATCGCGTCCAGGTGCACGCGGCGCCCGCGGAGGCCGAGACGGCGCCCGGCGCCACCACACCGGAAACGAGCAGCAGTACGGTTCCCGCGGTCGAACGGACCAGCCGTTTCATATTCATGGATTCCTCCTGCGATTGACGCGGTCGGTGTCAACCGTAGAGGGGAAGGAATGGCCGGTCGCTTTTTTCGTTCGAGAATGGCGGTTTCCAAGAAATCCGCGGTGCGGGAAGGGCGCCGGCGCCCCGGAGAGCCGGGGCGCGCCCTTCGCCGCGGGGGAGACCGCAGGGGAGACGGTGACGCCCCGGGCGCACCCCCGGAACCGGCGTCGCGTCCGCCGGCCGAAGCCCGGGTCACCCTCCCCGGCGGAACAGACCGAACAGGCCGAACAGGCCGAACGGTCCCCGTCCGCGCCGCGCGGGTGCGGGCGGGGGCTCGGAGGGCTCCTCCCGGACGGGGTGGCGGTCGCGCCAGTCGCGTACGGCCTCCTCGACGTCGAAGGGCATCAGGTTCAGCGGGGGACCGGAGAGGGCCTTGCGGTTCCCCTCGACGATCTCCTCGTTGATCTCCCCGACGATCCGGCGGACCTCGTCCTCCGACCGCGCCTCAGCGGCCGCGGCCCGCGCCTCCTCGGCCTTCCTGCGCAGGGCGAGCGTGCCGGGCAGCGGCATCGACAGGCCCTCCGAGCGGAGCTTCTGCCTGATCCACCACATCTCCTCGTACGGCTCGCCCTCGCCGGGCAGCGGCTTGCCCGCGCCCGGCAGGTCGTCGAACGCGCCGCGCTCCGCGGCCTCGCGGATCTGCCGGTCGACCCACGTCTCGAAGCCGACACCGAGTGGCCTGCGTTCCGTCATCGCCCGCCTCCAGCACGCCGGACAGTGGTGTTCCCGAGCATAGCCATCCATCGCCGGCCGGCAGGGGCGCGGGTGGACGGCGCCGACGGCTTCGGCGGGCGGCGCACCACATGGACGTGGCCGTCCATGCGGCGCGCGGGCGCGGCTCCGCGAGCGCCGGCGGGCCATGCCGTACTCTCGGGCGTTCCGTATTCCGGAATTCCGGTCCGCACCGCAGCGTCTCAAATTCCCGTGAATGGCTCAGAAGTCCGGAGGGGAATTCCTTTACGTGGCGTGGAACCCGCGACGGCGGCGATTTCGCGTACGATCGGTTTTCCGGTGGCGCCCGCCTCCACGGCCCTTCCGGGGCCGCGCAGGCCCGCTCATCCCGGGGCCCGGAGCGGACGGCCACGCCGTATTCACCGGACAATCCCTGGAGCGACCATGAGGATCGGCATCATCGGCGCCGGAAACATCGGCGGCGCCCTCACCCGGCGGCTGACGGACCTCGGCCACGAGGTGACGGTGGCCAACTCGCGCGGCCCGCACACCCTCGCCGACCTGGCCTCGGAGACCGGGGCGAAGGCGGTGACCGTCGAGGAGACGCCACGCGGGGCCGACCTCGTCGTGGTCACGATCCCGGAGTGCCGGGTGCCCGAGCTGCCTCCGGGTCTCTTCGACGGGGTGCCGCACGACGTGGTCGTCGTCGACACCGGCAACTACTACCCCCAGCAGCGTGACGGCCGCATCGAGGAGATCGAGTCCGGCCTGCCGGAGAGCCGCTGGGTGGAAAGGCGCCTCGGCCGTCCGGTGATCAAGGCGTTCAACAACATCTACGCCCGGCACCTCGCCGAGCACGGCCGTCCCGCCGGCGCGCCGGGCCGTGTGGCCCTGCCGGTGGCCGGTGACGACGAGGCCGCGAAAAGGGTCGTCATGGACCTGATCGACCAGCTCGGATTCGACCCGGTCGACGCCGGCGGCCTGGACGACTCCTGGCGCCAGCAGCCCGGCACGCCCGTCTACGCCACGGACAGGGACGCCGGGGGAGTCCGCGAGGCGCTGGCCCAGGCGAGGCCCGAGCGCGGCCCGGAATGGCGGGCCACCGACGGCAGCCCGGGCACCTTCGTCGCCCCGGCCTGACCGACCCTGCCTGGACCCTGGCCCGGACACCTCCGCCTGGTGTTCCGGGCCGGGCCGGATCAGACCGGACCGGGCTTCATACGGCCAGGCGTTCCCGAAGCCGTTCTCAACTCGCGGCTTCCGTGAGTAGATCGTCGTCGGCCCGGGTGCCGTCGCGCGGCGCGTCCGCGGGTGTCCGGCGGCGGCGGAGGACGTCGGGTACGAGGGTGAGGATCCCGGCCGCGGCCAGGGCCGCGCCGAGCCACAGCGGGGCGCGCAGGCCGAACGCGTCGATGCCCAGTCCGCCGGCCGAGGATCCGATGATGACGCCGAGGGTGATGAAGGAGGTGTGGACGGTGTTGACCAGGGGCCCGGCGTTCCCGGCCCGCTGGACGCGGGCGGTCATCGCCGCGTTGAGGGTGACCCCCGCCAGGCCGATCCCCATCATGAACGTCACGGCGGGGACCGGAAGGTGGGCCAGCAGCGCGAAGCCGGTGAGGAAGGCGAGGTTCAGGACCAGGCCGCAGAGCAGGACGGCGAGGGTGTGCCGGTCGGCGAGGCGCCCGACGACGACGTTCCCGATCACGGTGGCGGCGCCGTAGGCGACGAGCAGCACCGGGACGGTCCCGGCGGCGAAGCCGGTGACGCCGGTGAGGACCGGGGTGAAGTAGGTGAAGGCCGCGAACGTCGCGCCGATGACGAACGTGCTGGTGGACAGCGTCAGCCACAGGCGTGGGGCGCGGAAGGCGGCCAGTTCGCTCCGGAGGTTCCCGCCGTCGCCGTCGCGCTCCAGGCGCGGCACCCCGGCGAGCGTGGCCAGGGCGGCGATCACGGTCAGGACGCCGACGGCCCAGAAGGCGGCGCGCCAGCCCAGCCACTCGCCGATCAGGGTGGACAGCGGCAGTCCGAGCAGCGTGCCGAGCATCAGGCCGTTCATGGCCGCCGCGACGGCCCGGCCCCGTGCCTCGGGACGCGCCAGTCGCATGCACAGCGAGACCGAGATCCCGAAGAACGCCTGGGAGGCGGCTCCGGTGATCACCCGCGCCACCGTCATGGCCCCGTAGCCGGGGGCGACGGCGGCCAGCACGTTGCCCGCCAGGAAGACGGCGAACAGCGCCGTCAGCGCGGTCCTCGGGTTCACCCGCAGCAACGCCACGGTCAGGAAAGGGCCGCCCGCGGCCATGGCCGCCGCGAAGGCGGTGACGAGGTAGCCGACCTGCGGGACGGTGACGCCCAGTCCGTCGGCGATCTGCGGCATGAGGCCGGCGACGGCGAACTCGCTGGTCACCATGGCGAAGATGCCGAGGGCCATTATGTGTACGGCGCGGTGCACGGCGCTCCTTGGGGACATCTGTTTTGGATTGATCAGTTCAAAATTCGGGCATGGAGACGCCGCGGGGCTCCGGGGATTTTCGGAGGGGCGGGGTCCGAGCCGGTGGGACGGCGTTCAGCGGTCCTGGGCGGGCGGCCCGGCGGTCCGGCGGCCGGAAGTCCGGGGCCGGTGAACCGGTGGGCCGGCGATCCGAGGGCGGTGAACCGGTGGGCCGCCGGTCCGGGGCCGGTGAGCCGGCGGTCCGGCGTTCAGCGGTCCTGGGCGGGCGGTCCGGCGGGCCCGAGGTCCGAGGGTGCGGGCTCGCGGGGCGCGGGGCCGGACGGATCCGGCTCGCGGGTGAGCGCGTCCATCGCCGTCGCCGCGACCGCCTCCAGCGTGGCGCGGTCGGCGCCTCCCTGGCCGGAGACCCGCAACCCCGCGATCACCGCGTTGACGAAACGGGCCAGGGAGGCCGCGTCCCGGGAGGAGGTGATGCCGCCCTCACGCTGCCCGGCCTCCAGCGCCACGCGCATGACGGCCAGCCGGCGCGCGGTGTCGCGTTCCAGCATCGCGGCCGCCTCCGGGTCGCGGTCGGCGAGCTCCACGACGGTGTTGACGGAAAGGCAACCGCGCCGGTCGTCCGGGTCGTCGCCGATCACCATGGCGAACAGGGTGCGGATCCGCTCCGCGCCGGGCCGGCTCTCGTCCTCCAGGAGGGCGAACTGGGCGGCGTTCATGGTCTCGATGTAGCGGGCCAGCGCGCGCTTGAACAGGTCGTGCTTGCTGGCGAAGGCGTTGTAGATGCTGCTGCGGCCCAGGCCGGTGGCGTCGCACAGGTCCTGGGTCGAGGTGGCCTCGTAGCCCTTCTCCCAGAAGGCGTGCATCGCCGCGTCCAGGGCCCGGTCCTCGTCGAACGTCCTCGGCCGTGCCATGCGGTCACCGTAACACATTTTGGAATGCTCGATACAGTAAGGTCCGCGTCCCGCCGGGATCCGGCGTGACCCGTGCCCGCCGGGATCCGGAGTGACCCGTGCCCGCCGGGATCCGGGGCGGGCCGTACGGCCGTCCGGAGGCAGGCTCGGCGCGGTGGCCCGGCCGGTCGGCCACATGGTCGGGGCGGGACGGGGGGTCACGGATCCGGCTCGGCCCTCACACCGCGTGAGGCCGGGAGCCGGGTACATGGGCGATCACTGCGACGCGTTCGGGATGAGCCCCGTACCCGTCCCCGGAGCCGCCGGGTCACCGTCCTTCGGGTCACCGCCCTTCGGGTCACCGTCCTTTGGACCGTCGTCCGCCAAGCCGCTGTCCGCCGGACCGTCGTCCGCCAGGGCGTCGCGGGTGTCCATGAGGGCGAAGCCCAGCAGGTTGAGGCCGAGCCAGGCGGTGGGGGAGGCGGCGCGCGCGTCGTCCGCCGCCAGCCCGATGCCCCAGATCCGGTCCACCGGGCTGGCCTCGACCAGAACCCGGCCGCGGGTGCCCAGCAGGAACTCCCTCAGCTCCGGGTGCGCGCCGAACTTCGCGACACCGCCGCGCACCACGATCCCGTAGCGATGCTCGCGCCAGACGGTCTCGTCGAAGCCCCGGACCTCGCGACCGAGCTGTTTGACCTCGCCGGGATGCCGGGCTCCGAGGATTCGCGCGGCGGTCCCGCCGTCGCCGAACAGCCACGCCTTGCAGGCCATCATGTAGTGCTCCGCGGAGCGGAAGACGTGCCCGCCCGCGGTGAAGGGGGCCTCCCACCACTGGCTGAGGCATCCCGGGCCGACGCCTCCGCCGCGTGGCGGCCGGTGCCCCCAGAAGAACAGGTGACGGAGCATCACGCCGTCCCGCTCGGCGGCCACGGCCTCATCGACGGAACGGGGAAGTCTGCTCATTCCGGACACCGGTTCACCATGCCACGTACGGCCGCGGCCGGGCCACCGGATTGGCAGGCGCGGCCGGGCGCGGGGTCACTCCCGGTTCAGCCGGCTGAGCGCCCAGTCGAAGGAGGTGTGGGCGGTCGTGGTGAACAGGACGAACCACACCTCCGACACCCGCGTGGCCGTGGCGTTCACGGTGTCGACCGCGATGCGGGCGGCGTCGTCCATCGGCCAGCCGTACACCCCCGCCGACACCGCCGGGAAGGCGACGCTGGCCGCGCCGAGGTCGTCGGCGACCCGCAGCGACTCGCGGTAGCAGGAGGCGAGCAGCTCCGAGCGGTCCTCGTCGGCGGAGAAGACGGGGCCGACGGTGTGGATGACCCAGCGGGCCGGCAGATCGCCCGCGGTGGTGGCCACCGCCATGCCGGTCGGCAGCCCGTGGACGTAGCGGGAGGCGCGCAGCTCACGGCACTCGGCGAGGATTGCCGGGCCGCCGCGCCGGTGGATCGCCCCGTCGACCCCACCGCCCCCGAGGAGCGAGGAGTTGGCGGCGTTGACGACGGCGTCGACGTTCTGGGTGGTGATGTCCCCATGGACCAGCCTCATCCACATGGTCCGAGTCTGCCATCCGGCGCGGGGACGCGGCGGCGTTCCGGCCCCCTCGCGTCCCACGGATACGCCGCCGACTCCTTGACGTCCTCGGTCAGATCGATTAGACCTCATGAGGTCATCGATCATCTCCCGGGAGGTCACCGTGTTCGACAGAGCGTTGCCGCGCCGCGCGGCACGCGCCGCGCTGGTCATGGCGGCGGCGGGCTCGCTGGTCACGTCGGGAGTGATGCCCGCTTCGGCCGCCGGAGCCGCGGACAGGCCGACGAGCCCGACGAAGGGCCCGTGCCGCTACACCCCGACCCCGGACGAGCCGGCCGTGCGCAGGGTCCCGCTCCCGCCGGACCCGCGCCGCACCCCTGCCCGCCCCGTCTCCGCGGTCCTCAAGACCAACCACGGCGACATCGGGCTCACCCTCGACCCGGCCAAGGCGCCCTGCACGGTGCAGAGTTTCGTGCACCTGGTCCGGCACGGGTTCTACGACCGCACCTCATGCCACCGGCTGACCGCCTACGACCGGCTGAAGGTGCTGCAGTGCGGTGATCCCGGCTTCACCGGCGAGGGCGGACCGGGCTACCGGTACAAGGACGAACTGCCCACCGATCTGCCGCCGTGGCCGGGCGACTCCACCGGGCAGCGCAGGACGTACGCGCGCGGGCTGCTGGCCATGGCCAACGCCGGGCCGGACACCAACGGCAGCCAGTTCTTCCTGGTCTACGGCGACTCCGGTCTGGCGGCCAACTACACGGTCTTCGGGACGGTCGACGCCGCCGGGCTCGCCGCCCTGGACCGCATCGCGGCCGGCGGCATCCAGCCCGCCGAGGGGGACCCGACCCCGCCGGTCGACGGCAGGCCCGCCCTCCCGGCCGACATCCGCGACGCCCGGATCCGTCACTAGACGCCCGGATCCGGTACCGGTCGTCGGTGGTGACGCCTTTTCGCGGCGGTTCACCCGCGAAGGGCGTCACCGCCGGATACCGCTCCGCCGCCGCGACCGTACGGCCGTACGGCGGCCCCGCCGGAGACCGTACGGCGGCACGCGCGAGGAGAGGGTGTGGGTGTGAGGGCCGACGGAGACTCCGGCGTGCCGGGATCCCTGGGGAAGGTGCTCGCCGACGTCGCCGCCGAGCGGGCCGCGCAGGACGCCATGTGGGGCGTGCAGGAGCACCCCGACGGCACCGGCCCCGAGGGCACGGCCGCCGCCGACCGCGCCAAGCGCGACCTCGACGGGGCCAAGCGCGCGGGGAGGGTCACCTGGCGGCACATCCTGCACGAGGAGGTCCTGGAGGCGTTCGCCGAGGACGACCCCGACCTGCTGCGCGGCGAGCTGATCCAGGTCGCCGCCGTCGCCGTCAAGTGGGCGCAGGCCCTCGACCGGCGCGTCGCGACCGCGCCGCACCGGGTGCGTGAGACCCGGTTCACCGCGATCGTCGACGTGCACGTGATGTTCGTCCGCGACGGCGCGCTGCTGCTCGGACGGCGGGCGAACACCGGGTACGGCGACGGCCTGTGGCATCTGCCCAGCGGGCACCTGGAGGCCGGGGAGCCTGCGCTCCGGGCCGCGGCCCGCGAGGCGGCGGAGGAGGTCGGCGTCACCGTCGACCCGGCGGACCTGACGTTCGTCCACGTCATGCACCGCGCCCCCGACCGGATCGGACTGTTCTTCCGGGCCGAGCGCTGGACCGGCGAGCCGTACAACGCCGAACCCGGCAAGTGCGACGGCCTGGACTGGTACCCGCTCGACGCGCTGCCCGCCGACATGGTCGCCTATCCGGCGGCGGCCCTGCGGGCGATCGCAGAGGGGCGGGGCTTCGCGCTCCACGGCTGGGACGACCCGGCGGGGTGAGTTCCGGGCAGGCGGGCTCCGGCCGGTGAACTCCACGCGGACGGATCCCGGGCCCTGACCCCCCGGCCCCGGCTCCGGGCCGTGGGGCTCCGGGCCGTGGGGCTCCGGGCCGTGGGGCTCCGGATCGTGGGGCTCCGGCCGGGCGGGGCAGGTGAAATTTTCACGGGCCCCGCGGCCCGCCGGTGAGGATAGCGCCTGGTGACCGGCCGGACGCGGCGCGGCACGGCCGGACGGCCGTTTGCAGCGGGGAGACCGGACTTTATGGTGCGTCGTGCAGGAGGGACCCCACAGACGTTCGCGACCCCCGGAGCAGCGCACCATGACGGACACGACGGAACGACGCGGCATGAGCCGGGCCGTCGCGGTGATCCTCGCCGCGCTCGGCCTGGTCCTCGCGGCCGGAGCGGTCACCGCCCCGGCGCGTGCCGACACGACCATCTGCGAGAAGTACGGCTCGACCAGCATCCAGAACGGCAAGTACATCGTCCAGAACAACAACTGGGGCGACGACACGACCCAGTGCATCAACGTCACGGGCACCGGTTTCACCGTCACCCAGGCGAGCCACAACAAGCCGACGAACGGCGCGCCGGGCTCGTACCCGTCGATCTACGCCGGCTGCCACTACGCCAACTGCACCTCCGGCAGCGGCCTGCCGATGCGGGTCAGCGACAGCCGGTTCAACGGCGTCCAGACCAGCGTCAGCATGAGCTACCCCGGAGGCGGGGTGTACGACGCCGCCTACGACATCTGGTTCGACCCGACCCCGCGGACCGACGGCCAGAACACCGGCGCGGAGATCATGGTGTGGCTCAACCGCGTGGGGTCGATCCAGCCGGTCGGCTCGCGGGTGGGCACGGTCAACCTCGCCGGGGCCACCTGGGAGGTCTGGTACGGCAACATCGGCTGGAACGTGATCTCCTACGTCCGCACCTCGGCGACGAACTCGATCAGCTTCGCCGTGCGCACCTTCGCCGACGACGCGATCAACCGCGGCTACGCCCAGCGGTCGTGGTACCTCACCAGCGTTCAGGCGGGCTTCGAGCCGTGGGTGGGCCAGGCCGGTCTGGCGGTGAACAACTTCTCCTACAGCGTCGGCGGGAGCGACCCCGGCAACGGCGACCCGGGTAACGGCGGCGGCCGCACCTGTTCGGCCGCCGGGTCCACCGCGAACCAGTGGAACAACGGCTACGTCATCGATCCGGTCACCGTCACCAGCACCGGCTCCTCGACGACCAACGGCTGGACCGTCACCTTCACCCTCCCGGCCGGGCACACGCTCTCCGGCTCCTGGAACGCCGGCGTGACCGTCAACGGGCAGACCGTCACCGCGCGCAACGCGAGCCACAACGGCTCCCTCGCGCCCGGCGCCAAGGCGAGCTTCGGCTTCCAGGTCACCCGTCCCGGCGGCAACCTCCAGGTCCCCTCGGGCTACACCTGCACCGCGTCCTGAACCGGCCCGGGGGTACGGCGCACTCGCCCGGCCGTACCCCGGGCCCTCCGCCGCGGCGTCCCGGTCCCGGACCGGGACGCCGTACCCGTGCCGTGCCGCCGGCCGGCACGACGCCCGCCCCGCCGACGACCCTCGTGAAGGGGACCGAACCCTGTGAAGGGGACCGAAGTGCGCACCTCCCTCCCACCCGGCCGCCGGGCCCGGCTCCGCGCCGGGCTCACCGCCGCGCTGCTGGCCGCCGGGATGTCGATCCCGGCGGCGACCACCACGGCCGGGGCCGCGTCCGGCCCGGGAACCGCGACGGGGGCCACGACCGTGGCCGGAGCGGGAACCCCGGCCATGGCCGGCCCGGGAGCGGGGCTCCGGGCCGCGGCCGGAGAGCCCTACCGGGACCCGTCCCTGCCGGTGGCGACCCGCGTCGCCGACCTGCTCTCGCGGATGACGCTGGACGAGAAGATCGGCCAGATGACCCAGGCGGAGCGCGCCTCCGTCACCGCCGCCGACATCACGGCCTACCGGCTGGGCTCCCTGCTGTCCGGCGGCGGCTCGGCGCCCTCCCCGAACAACGCCGCCTCCTGGGCCGACATGTACGACGGCTTCCAGCGGGCCGCCCTCGCCACGCCGCTGGGCGTCCCCCTCGTCTACGGCGCGGACGCGGTGCACGGCCACAACAACGTGGTCGGCGCCACGATCTTCCCGCACAACATCGGGCTCGGCGCCACCCGGGACCCCGAGCTGGTGCGGCAGATCGGCCGGGCGGTCGCCGAGGAGGTCTCCGGCACGGGCGTCGACTGGGACTTCGCCCCCTGCGTGTGCGTGGCACGCGACGACCGGTGGGGACGCACCTACGAGTCGTTCGGCGAGGTGCCCGAGCTCCCCGCGTCGATGACGACGATCGTCACCGGACTGCAGGGCTCGCAGCTGGGCGGCCCGGCCTCGGTGATGGCCACCGCCAAGCACTACGTCGGAGACGGCGGCACGGCCGGCGGGGACGACCAGGGCGACGCCCGCCTGACCGAGGCCGAGCTGCGGGCGGTCCACCTGCCGCCGTTCAAGGCCGCGGTGGATCGCGGGGTCGGCTCGGTGATGGTCTCCTACAGCAGCTGGAACGGCGTCAAGACGCACGGCGACCGGTACCTGATCACCTCCGTGCTCAAGGGCGAGCTGGGCTTCACCGGGATCGTCGTCTCCGACTGGAACGGCGTGGACCAGATCGACGGCGCCGAGGGGCTGTCGGCCACCGACGTGCGCACCGCGGTCAACGCCGGCGTCGACATGGTGATGGAGCCCCAGGCGTGGAAGCAGTTCATCACCCTGCTGCGGGCCGAGGTGCAGGCCGGGCGGGTGGCGACCTCGCGGGTGGACGACGCCGTACGGCGCATCCTGACCAAGAAGTTCGAGCTGGGACTCTTCGAGAAGCCGCTGACCGACCGGTCCTACACCTCCACCGTGGGCAGCGCGGCGCACCGCGCCCTGGCCCGCCAGGCGGTGGCGAAGTCGCAGGTGCTGCTGAAGAACAGCGGGAACGTCCTGCCGCTGACCGCCTCCGGCGGGAAGATCTTCGTCGCAGGCAAGAGCGCCGACGACATCGGCGTCCAGAGCGGCGGCTGGACCGTCACCTGGCAGGGCTCCACGGGGAACATCACCCCCGGCACCACCATCCTCCAGGGCATCCGCGACACCGTCGGCTCGGCGGCGACGGTGACCTACAGCCGCGACGGCAGCGGCGTCGACGGCTCCTACCGGGCGGCGATCGCCGTGGTGGGCGAGACCCCGTACGCCGAGGGCCAGGGCGACCGCACCGGATCCATGGGCCTGGACGCCACCGACCTGCGCACCCTCGACACGCTGCGCCGGGCCGGGGTGCCGCTGGTCGTGGTGCTGGTCTCGGGCCGCCCGCTGGACATCGCCGCCCAGCTGCCCGGCTGGGACGCCCTGGTGGCCGCCTGGTTGCCGGGCACCGAGGGGCGGGGCGTCGCCGACGTCCTGTTCGGCGCGGTCAAGCCCACCGGGAAGCTGCCGATGACCTGGATGAGCGACGTGAGCCAGCAGCCGATCAACGACGGGGACGGCAAGACGCCGCTCTTCCCCTACGGCCACGGCCTGACCTACCGGGACACGCCCGCCGACACCGCCCCGCCGTCCGCGCCCGGTGTGCCGGTCGCGTCGGAGGTGACGTCCTCGCAGGTCGAACTGTCCTGGGCGGCGTCGAGCGACGACGTCGGCGTGACGGCCTACGACGTCGTACGGGTGCAGGGCACGACCGAGACCACGGTGGCGACGCAGGCGGCCCCCTCGGCGACGGTCACCGGCCTGTCCGCGGGCACCGCGTACACGTTCGCGGTCTACGCCCGCGACGCGGCGGGCAACCGCTCGCCCAGGTCCGGCACAGTGAACGTCACCACGAGGGCCGGGAACGGCGGCGGGGGATGCCGGGTCACCTACGCCGCCGGCGACTGGGGCGGCGGGGGCTTCGGGGCCACCGTCACCGTCGCCAACACCGGAACCTCCGCGATCAACGGCTGGACGCTGCGGTTCACCTTCCCCGGCGACCAGCGCGTCACCCAGGGCTGGTCGGCGACCTGGTCACAGTCGGGCGCCGACGTCACCGCGACGAGCCTGTCGTGGAACGCCTCCCTCGCGCCCGGCGCCTCGACCGGCATCGGGTTCAACGGCTCCTACGGCTCCGGCAACCCGGCCCCGGCCGCGTTCACCCTGAACGGCACGCCCTGCTCGGTGTCCTGAGAACCCGGACGGCCGGCGTCCTGTATGGGGCCGGCCCCGACCGGCGTGCCCGGGGGGCGCGCGGGGCCCCCGGCCCCCCGGCGGGGCCCCCGCCCCCCCCGCCCGGGCCCCGGCCGGGGGGCCCCCCGGCCCCCCGCCCCCCCCGCCGGGCCCCGGGCCCCC